>REBL01000111.1 GCA_007692755.1 Nodularia sp. (in: cyanobacteria)
ATATGCCGCCGAGTTTGCGACTCTGCAATACTAAGTCATTAGGCCATTTAATGCCCACACTTACGCCGCACTGACGCAACCGAGCAGCAATTCCCCAAGCACTGGCTAAGGTGAGTTGATAACTATCTGTAGCCTCTAGTTTAGGAACAATACCCACCGAAAGATATAGTCCTCCAGTGGGAGAAATCCACTGACGGCCCCATTGTCCTCTACCAGCAGTTTGCTGAGTTGCAATTACCACAGAGTTTTTCTGGTCTCCCTGTTTCAACAAGTCCCACAGGGTCTGATTAGTGGAAGGAACACTTTCAAAAATATGTAGGGAGAATGGTAAATAAGTATCCCCACGTCCCGATTCCAGTGTAGTTTCCAAGAGTTGGCTATCAAATCCCACAGCAGTTAACCGAAATCCCGTTGTTCAAGTTAGCATTAATTGATTGATTTTGATTTCTGTTTAGGTTTGGTTCAAGATGCACACTTGGCACTGGCACAATTGGCAAGGACTACCCTATCTTACTTGTAGTCTCCTGAAAGATTGGCATCACGGCTTCTTTACTCAGCAGTTTTGGCCGCGATCGCCTCAAGATTTAACAAAGGTTCTGCACCCTGAAGCATCAGCTTATCGTTTGAAGCAGGTACATGGCAATATAGTTCTGACTCCGCAAGAAATCCACAGCAAGTTAAGCGCGGGTGGAGATGAGGTTACAGGGTCAGGGGATGGGGCTTTAGCCTGGGGAGATGGTTTAATCAGCGAACAGCCATTACAAGCTGTTTGGGTAGCTAGCGCCGATTGTACACCTGTCTTGATTGGTGATGTCAAAACTAGACAGGTCGCCGCCCTACACGCGGGTTGGCGGGGGACTGCGGCGAAGATTGTTCCCCAAGCGATCGCGCGACTACAACACCAAGGTAGCCAACTCAATGACTTACGGATTGCAATGGGACCCGCGATCGCCGGTGAAGTTTACCAAGTTTCTCTGGAAGTGGCGGCGGAAGTTGGTGCTAGCATTACACCCCATCCAGAGGAACAGCAGATTATCGATGCTTTGCATGAGTTACCAAATTCACCTTTATTAGCAGATCCCAGCCCCGGAAAAGTGAGGTTGGATGTGCGACGAGTCAATGTTTTACAACTGGAAAACTTGGGGATTAGCGCCGAACAAATAGCGATCGCTTCTTACTGTACTTACCAAACTCCAGAATATTTCTTTTCTTATCGTCGGGAGCAACAGAAAAAAATTCAATGGTCAGGAATTGTCAGGTAAAAAGATGATGTGATTATTTTATTATTTTGGTGGACACAATGCATACAATAATTTTTTAGTTAAACTGTAAGCTTCATCATTGAAATTTATTACGCAGATTATGCACTGGTTGTTATCTGGACCGTTGAGTATACAGAGGTTAACGGTTAAGATTGCAGGTTTGCCTGTATCTTTAGAAGGCAAGAAATTGGTGCAGATGTCAGACTTTCATTATGATGGTTTGCGACTCTCAGAAGCAATGCTAGAACAGGCGATCGCTGTTAGCAACCAATTAAAACCAGATTTAGTTTTATTGACTGGCGACTATGTAACCACAAGCACAGAACCCATTCACCACTTAGCCTCACGACTCAAACAGCTACAAAGTCAGGTTGGTATTTATGCCATATTGGGTAACCACGACATCTATTACAAACACTCCAAAAGCGAAATTACCAACGCCCTAACTAGCATTGGCGTTAAAGTTCTGTGGAATGAAATTGCCTATCCTTTCGGAAAACAATTCCCATTAGTCGGACTAGCAGATCGTTATTCACGAGAATTCAATCCCAAACTAGTCATGAACCAACTAGACCCGGAAATACCTCGGATTGTTTTATCTCACAACCCTGATACGGCGGAGTTATTGCAAGAGTGGCGAGTAGATTTGCAATTATCTGGTCACACACACGGTGGCCAAATCGTAATTCCAGGACTAGGGCCTATATTAGTTTTTTATAAAAAAATTGTGCAAAGTATACCTATGAAAGTACGGTATCGCTTTCCCTTTTTGCAAAAAAACTACTTTATTATCCACCATTGGGAATGGGCGCAGGGTTTACATCAAGTAGGAAACAATCAGCTGTATGTTAATCGTGGTCTGGGAACTTATTTGCCAGGACGTTTATTTTGCACCCCTGAAGTGACAGAAATTATCCTCCAAAGGGCATAGGTTACCATGAATTTTTTGCACTTATCCAAGAAGTATTTTAATTTTTGATAAGCTGTAGACACTGGTATGAGGAGTCTCTCTTGCACTATGCACTGGTTGTTTACAGGACGTTTAAGAGTAGATGAATTAACGGTTAAGATTGCGGATCTACCAAAATCTTTACAAGGTACAAAGCTGGTACAGTTGACAGATTTTCACTATGATGGTGTCAGAATTTCTGAAGAACTGTTAGAACAAGCGATCGCTGCGAGTAACAAAGCTGAACCCGATATAATTCTATTAACTGGCGATTATGTAACCGACGATCCTACACCAATTCACCAACTAGCCTTACGACTTAAACATTTACAAAGTCGCTGCGGTATTTATGCCGTCCTCGGCAACCATGATATACATTACAAGCACTCCAAAGCAGAAATTACATCTGCCCTCACTAGCATTGATGTTCGTGTGCTGTGGAATGAAATCGCTTATCCTCTGGGAGAAGAGTTACCAATAGTAGGACTAGCTGAATATTGGTCACGGGAATTCAACCCCGCACCAGTTATGGATATACTCAATTCAGGTACACCCCGCATAGTTTTATCCCATAACCCAGATACTGCCAAAATTTTGCAAAAGTGGCGCGTAGATTTGCAACTATCTGGACATACCCACGGGGGTCATATTGTCATACCAGGATTTGGCCCTGCCATTTTTCATTATCAAAAACTGCTGAAACAACTTCCTCAAAAACTGCGTCGTTGGGAACCATTATTATTAGAAGACTGCTCAAAAGTAGTGAAGTATTGGGAATGGGCAAAAGGGTTTCATCAAGTTTCAAATAATCAATTATACGTCAATCGCGGCTTAGGAACTTATCGCCCCGGACGTTTATTTTGTCCACCTGAAGTTAGTGTAATTACCTTAGTTAGCCAATAGTTATTTCTTAGTTATTGATAAACCGCCACAAGTTACGATGGAAAAGTATCAGTAACCTATGGCGGCTTATTAAATTTGCAATTTTTCGAGAAGATTTAAATAACAGGGTAAACTAACTCAAATAAAGTGGACAATTTCCGCAATCGTTGATCTCAAAATCGAGCATCCTTGATTCCGAGAAACAGGCATCTCTCGCTAGTAAGTTCAAACACCTCCTAAAAAATCAATTAACTCAAGGTTGAAAAAAGTTTTAGAGGATGCAATAAATAAGTCTTGATTGCGAGGTGATTAGAGCAGGAGGTACAGGCTCTAACTTCAAGGTTGTAGTTTAATTAACTCTTAACCTGTTTGTACCTTGCTCTTAATTTAGCATCCTGTTTTTAATGTGTGTGAGATGTTTACCAAACTTCAACTGCTTTAATTTGTTTTAACAATTTAGTAATTTTGATTAAAATTTTAGGTTTTGTCTGCTTAAACAGACCACAGCATTATAGTTTTATCACCACTTCCACTAGCTAAAGTCTTACCATCCGGACTAAAAGCAAGCGAGTGAACTGATTCTTCATGTCCTATGAGACTGCGGATGAGATTTCCTGTATTCATCTGCCAAAGTTTAATTATCTTGTCTTTACCTCCACTAGCTAGAGTCTGACCATCTGGACTGATAGCGATAGAACAAACATGGTCAGAATGTCCAGTTAAAGTAGAGATTTCTTGACCGTCTTGCAACCGCCATAGTTTAATTGTCTTGTCCCAGCTACAACTGGCGAGAATCCTGCTATCTGGACTGAATACCAGAGAACTGATTCCTCCAAACCAGTCAGAATGTCCGGTGAGAGTTAATACTTGTTGTTGACCCAGATGCCAAATCTTGATAGTTTTATCATTACCAGCACCACCACTAGCTAAAACCTTTCCATCTGGACTAAAGGCAATACATAGAACATCATCGGAATGTCCTTTGAGTGAGTATTTTTCCTTCTCTGTCTCTACTGACCACAGCTTGACGGTTTTATCTTTACTACCACTAGCTAAAGTTTTGCCATCGCCACTAAAAGCAACACAATAAACCTTGTCTTCATGTCCTGTGAAAGTGCAAATTTCCGATCCTGTCTGCACATCCCACAATTTAAGAGTGTTGTCATCACTCGCACTGGCTACAGTTTGACTATTGGGGCTAAAAGCTACAGAATTAATTCCCCCAGACCAGGAAGATTCTCCGTGACCTTGAAGGGTGCGGGTTTCGGTGTGAGTTAAAGACCAAATTCTGATGGTTTTGTCATCGCTACCACTGGCTAATATCTTTCCATTAGGACTGAAGACGATGGATTTAACTTGGTCAGAATGTCCTTTGAGTATGCGGACAGAGATTAAGTTCTGCATAATTGGTTTGAGGCGATCGCTCATACTAAGAACATAGTAAATTTATTTATATCCTAGTATTGCAAATTACATTTTACCGCGATCGCCTGTTCAGCCTCAGTAGTTTTTTGATTTTCTGACACAATCTCGATAACAGAGATTTACGCCGGAATACAGGCTTATATGACCTTGACCATCTGGAATACCGAGATTCATTGCTCCCACCCTGTTCTAAGTACGCAGCTTTATTTAAATCTGAAGCAGCTCGATATTCAAACCCCAGTTGAGAACAAACGAAGCCCCGATACTTGTATGCTTCAACGTAGTCAGGATTAAGGCGAATGGCTTTGGTAAAATCGGCGATCGCCTCCTCATATTTTCCGCTGCTAGCATTCTCCACGCCGCAGTTATAAAAACTTTGTGCATCCCAGCGCTGGACAGATATATTTACCTTATTGGTGGACGTATTTGTGGGCGAAGTAGAAGGCGCACTTTCAGTATTTAGCTGTTCAGACTTGAGTTGGTTGTAAGCTACATTGATTTCTTTGATTTTTTCCTCTGCTTCCTGTTTTTTCTGTGGGTCAGAAAAGCGATCAGGATGCCAAATTTTCACCAACTTACGGTAAGCTTGCTTCACTTGGACTTGTGACGCACCCGGTGTCAGTCCTAAAGTCTGATAAGCATGATTTAAGTCAAGGCGATCGCTCATAAGACCTCGCGGTATGCAGCAAACTCAGTCACTGCTCCCAAGGGGAGACGCTGCGCGAACAGTGCTGAGAGGGAAGCGACACGAGCGGTTTTAACCGCCGTAGTCTTATCTATATTATCCGTGATGTGGGTCTTCAATATAGTTTCTAACTGCCTCACTAGTTACATTAAAGGTCAATTGCATTTCAAACCTAAAGCACCTGTTACTTGACAGGTTCTAAACTATTCAAAGTAGCTTACCCAAACTCAGGAGGACAAAGAGCAACACTAATTAATGGTCAATTTCGATTTTCTTTAGGACTAACAGTCAAAAAATGGTTTGGTATTTCAGACTTTTTTTTACCTATGCCAGGCTTTATCAATAGACCTTGGGACTGCTGATAATATAGATTCATTGAGCCAAGTACCGACAAATGTTAGTATATATAATCAGGTCTAAAATTTTTGGCAGCTAGTCTATGCAGTTAGTCGAACGGCATATAATTCAACGAAATCATCCCCACTATCAGGAGATTGATCAGTTATGTTTTGCTGCTAAAAACCTCTATAATTATGCTAACTTCCACATCCGCCAAAGTTTTATTCTGACTCAAAAATATCTAGACTACAATTGTTTAGCTAAACAATTAAAATCTACAGAACCATATCAAGGGTTACCCGCCAAAGTCGCCCAACAAGTATTATTAGGATTACATCGTAACTGGTTAAGCTTTTTCGCCGCAATTAAAGCATACACAGAAGATAAAACCAAGTTTTTAGGCAGACCAAAATTACCCAAATATAAACACAAAGAAAAGGGCAGACATTTATTAGTTTACACAGCCCAGTCTGTGAGTAAACCCAAAATGAAAGCAGGTGTGATTCATCTGTCTAAAACACAGATTTACATTCCGACAAAAGTAGATTATGTACATCTCAATCAGGTGAGGATTGTCCCAAAAATTGACCATTATGTGGTAGAAGCTATATATGAAAAGGAGGAGTTAGATTATGACTTAGACTCTCAGGCTATAGCAGCCATTGATTTAGGCATAGATAACCTAGCGACCTTAACATCTAACCAGCCTGGATTTTTACCAGTTCTGGTTTCGGGGCGAATTATCAAATCAATTAATCGTTATTACAATCAAAGAAAAGCTAAATTACAATCTTTACTACCCAGCCATCAAAAGACATCTAAACAATTGCAAAGGTTAACTAAAAAACGTAATTTTCGAGTTGATGATTATCTCCATAAAGCCAGTCGTTTAGTTATTGACCATTTAGTGAAGCAGGGGGTTGGGACTTTAGTAATTGGTCAAAATTCCCTGTGGAAACAAAATGCTAATTTGGGTAAACGAAATAATCAAAACTTTGTTTGTATTCCTCATACTCGACTTGTACAGCAGTTGATTTATAAGGCAAAGTTAGTGGGGATAAAGGTATTAGTTTCTGAAGAGTCTTATACCAGTTTGGCTTCTTTTTTAGACCAAGATACTATTCCTACTTATGGAAAAGCTGACTCGAAAGAAGTTAAATTTAGTGGTCGAAGAATCAGAACTAAGCTTTATAAAGCAGGTAATGGTCAACTGATTCACGCTGATGTCAATGGTAGTTTGAATATTTTACGTAAAGTAGTCCCGACAGCATTTAGTCTAGGGATAGGGGGCGTTGTAGTCCGCCCTGTCGGGGTTATTCCCGGCAAACAAATAGAATGATATATTTGTCTATGCTTTTTGGAACTATATAGATATATGTTATGTTAACTATTCCCCTAAATCTTCTTCACTCAACCCAAACGCCTCATAGTGGATACCATTGGGATGGTAGTAGTCGCCGCTTCTTTGAAGGTTGGTATTATCGCGTAACTTTGCCTGATTGTGGTCAGACCTTCGCCTTCATGTACTCCATTGAAGACCCCATTGGAGATCAACCCTATAGCGGGGGTGCAGCCCAAGTCCTGGGGGCGAATGATGAGTATATATGCCGTACCTTTCCTGATGTCCAAAAATTTTGGGGTAGTCGAGATGTTCTCGGATTAGGTCATTGGGGTAAAACCGACCTCAAAACCCCACCTTTATACCTCCTCCCGACGGAGTTTGAACGTCATGTTCAAGAAGGTTATCAAGCTACAGCTACTGTAAATCAGGGAGAAATTCACGATCCCGCGACAGGTAATTATTGCCGTTGGCTATACGAAATTCAGCCGATATACTACTGGGGAAATCAAAATAGTATTCAGCAATCAACCGCCGGTTGGCTGTCATCTCTACAGATTTTTGAACCTGGATGGCAAATTTTGATGGCTCACGGCGTAGCCAGTGGTTCAATTGATTGGAATGGCAAAATTTATGAATTTACTAACGCGCCAGCTTATGGAGAGAAAAATTGGGGCGGTGCATTTCCGCAAAAATGGTTTTGGTTAAACTGTAATAGCTTTGATGGCGAACCCGATTTGGCTTTAACGGCTGGCGGTGGTAAGCGCGGTGTGTTGTGGTGGATGGAATCTGTCGCTATGATTGGCTTGCACTATCAAGGCAAGTTTTATGAATTCGTTCCCTGGAATGCAAAAGTAGAATGGGATATTCAGCCCTGGGGTCAATGGCAAATGCGAGCCAGAAACTTAGATTATGAAATTGAATTGACCGGAACCACGGATTTATCTGGTACACCCCTGCGTGCGCCGACTGCGAATGGTTTGTTATTCTGTTGTCGAGATACCATGCAAGGAAAACTAGATTTGGAGTTACGAAAATTCAGTGGAGGACAATCTCAAACAATCCTGAAAGCACAAAGTTCTCTTTGTGGTTTAGAAACAGGCGGCGGTTCTTGGGATAATTCTTGGCAATCTAGCTAAGACTACTGCTATCATAGTATGTGTTTGCATATGCTTTGTAGTTGGGGCTGTAGCTCAGATGGATAGAGCGAGCGCCTCCTAAGCGCTAGGTCGCCGGTTCGAGCCTGGCCAGTCCCGTCCTCAGAAGACAAATCAACAGTGCTTCCTAACTGAGTGCTGAGTGAAAAAATCGCAGTGGATCTACCAGTTACAGGGTTTCCACCTTGTTCCTGCTTAAGAGTTTCCTGTTCCCACACCTTTTGCGTAGTATCCCGTAGAATAGCATCTTGATGAAAAAGGGGTCGGAAGTGTTTGATGAATTTCCCGATCCAATGTAGGATATTGCATCAATTGGGATAGATTATCTTAGTACACATCTAAATGTGTATGCCAAAAAATTTCAGTTCATATTTGGGTGGATTTCTCAAAAATCTGCTACCCTACATACTTGTTTATCTTTTTCCATAGAAAATCCTGGACTCAACAGACGAAAGTATAGAGCCTTGAAGAATAATTTATTATTTACAGGTCATTCATTTCGGTTTATGGTTTTTGCCCTACCTCTATTAATTTGGTTGGGATACCAGGAATCGAAAATTGAAAATTTGCCTCCCCAAGCAGTATTAGTCTTGGGCGGTTCCACCTCACGTTTAGAACGAGAAAGGTTTACAGCCGATTTTGTCCGCGAGCATCCAAGTTTACCAATTTGGATTTCTGGCGGTAGTCCACCTAGATCCACGGAGAATGTATTTGCCAATGCTGGAGTTGATCCCAAACGATTACACTTGGATTATCAGGCAGTAGACACTGTAACAAACTTTACTACACTAGTAGATGTTTTGCAAGACCAAGGCATTAAGAGCGTTTATTTAGTCACTTCGGAGTTTCATATGCGCCGCGCCCGTGTGATTGGCGAGATAGTTTTGGGTAGTCGGGGGATTCAACTAAAACCTGTGCCAGTACCTTCAAAAAATATGCGTGAACCAGTGGATAAATCCATCCGTGATGGAGCTAGAGCCTTAATGTGGGTGGCTACGGGTTACACGGGTGCAGACCATAGTAGAAGGCGTTGAATGGGGAACTGGGCTGGCCGCGCCCGTCCTTGATGATGAGCGGGCATCATCTTTGCCCGCTCCACAAGAAATTTTGGGATATTTTTTGATTTGTTAGTCTCTTATGCTGCCATTTCTTTAACTAGAACATAGGGCTGAATAATGAGAGTCTGAAATCGCTTGCTGCGATCGCTATTCCAATTTCCCATTTGTGTCTCTGAAGGTTTAGCCATCAATTGCTGATTAATCCATTGTTGCACCGATAAAACTTGATCACTAGCGATCGCTACTCCGACATCAAGCAAGTCTAAATCCTCTGCGACCACAATTACCGCATCCCGTTTTACATGAGGAATTAGCCAATCCCACTCAGCCTCATCCAGAATTTCTGTTAGTTGTGTTCTTAAATCCGACATAATTCCCCGTCTTGATTCGTCTACCGCCGATTCTACAACATTAATTCTTGCTCTTAAAATCCGTGGCGATCGCTTTGCCCAAAGCCTAATTTTTAACGATGAATTGGGAAGCTCAGACTCGGCTCCGCAGGCCAGTCTAAGTAGTTCACCGTCCTAAATCATGCAACTGATTAATTGCTGTAGCACATTGATCTGTCACAGCTTGTAATTCTGCTTTATTAGTAGAACTGGGCGCATCAATTAATTTACCAATCCGAATAGTTAAGGGAACTGCACGAGGGATAGCCGAGCCTTTTTGTAATATCTTCTCAGAACCCCATAAACTCACCGGCAAGAATGGTGCTTTAGCCTTTGCTGCCAGTAGTGCAGCCCCTCTTTTAGGATCTGTTACCTTCCCATCTGGAGTGCGAGTTCCTTGTAAGAACACACCGACAGCCCAGCCATTATTCAGATACTCCAGGGCGGCGCGAATAGTATTGCGATCGCCACTGCCCCGACTCACCGGGTAAGCACCATATAATTTAATTGCTTGTGCCAAAACTGGGACTTCAAATAACTCTTCTTTGGCCATATACGCCACTGGACGACGTACACAATTAGAGACAATCGGCGGGTCAAAGTAACTAGCATGATTACTCACGACCACCATTGGCCCTGATTTGGGGACATTTTCGACCCCATAAATTCGCCCCCGAAAGTAAGCATGAAGCATAGGGCTGACAATCGACCACTTAAAAGCGTGGTACAGTGCCAGACTGATCAAAGGTTCGCGTTCTCTGGTCACGGAAGATAATTCAATTAAGATTAAAATTTAGCATAAGCGATCGCGATCACTTTTGGTCATTGCCTAATGGCGATTGGCGACTGAGGATCAAGCAATGCAAATGAATGAACTTGACCAATACCCTAAACTGGCAATTCCGCAGCATTACGGACATTTTTTAAGATTAAATCGGTAGTGGTACGTTTAATCAAATTAGTTAGCACATTACCAGGGCCAATTTCCACTACTTGCTCAATGCCATGAGTTGGTAATTGCAGAGAAATTTCTCGCCAGCGGACTGAATTAGTCATTTGTTGGCTGAGGCGCTGCTTGAGAATTTTGGTATCAGTAGATGGAAATGGATCGACATTAGACATGACTGGTACAACAACTGGTTGAAATTCCACTGATTCTAGAATGTCTTGGAACTCCGCAGCCGCAGCTGTCATTAAGGGTGAGTGAAATGCTCCAGAGGTTCTTAAGGGTATAGCTCGTTTAGCTTTCACTTGGGAGATTACCGCTCTTACAGCTTCTGGAGTCCCAGAGATGACCACTTGAGCCGGACTATTATCATTTGCCAAAACTGCATCAGGTGTCTGGGCGAGAACTATTTCCAACTGTTCACGGTCAAAGTTCATCAAAGCCGCCATCATTCCACCTGCGGCACTATCCATGAGTTCAGCCCGACGCTTCACTAGGTGTAACCCAGCCGACCACTCAAACACACCCGCAATGTAAAGGGCAATATATTCACCTAAACTGTGACCGGCAACTACATCTGGTTTATGTCCCCGTTCTTGGAGGATATCAGCCAGGATACTTTCTACCACATAAAGACTTGGCTGTGTGTAGAGCGTCTGTGATAGCTTTTCTTCTTCGCTTTGACATAAGTCTGTGACAGACCAGCCCAAAATCGCTTCAGCTTGGGCAAATTTATCTTTAGCGGTTGGTATATCTAATAAGTCAATTCCCATTCCCAGTGCTTGAGAACCTTGTCCGGGAAACACCCATGCAGTTTTAGTCATTAGTCATTAGTCATTGGTCATTGGTCATTGGTCATTGGAAAATTAAAATCTTTCCCCCCTGCTCCCTGCTCCCTGCCCCCCTGCCTCTTATCTTCCCCATTGAAAGATGGCTGCGCCCCAAGTGAGTCCGGCACCAAAGCCGGATGCAGCAATGATGTCATTAGGTTGAATTTTGCCTTGCCGCACGGCTTCATCTAGGGCTAGGGGAATAGAGGCGGCAGAGGTATTACCGTAATTGGCAAGATTGCTAATTACTTTGTTTTCTGGAATATTTAGGCGTTGGGCGACGGAATCAATAATCCGCTGATTTGCTTGATGTAATACCAGCCAATCTATTTGGTCAACAGTGAGATTAGCTTGAAATAAAGCTTTATCAATAATTTCTGGGACTTTTTGGACAGCAAAGCGGTAAACTTCTTTGCCATTCATAGTTATGGGCTGATAAGTGCCTTTAGTGATATTTACGTCTGGGAGTAATTCATGGTCAGAAGGAGCATAAGCAAGATTGAGGTAGTGGTTTTGCGTACCATCACTTTTTAGGCAAAATCCTAATAAGCGATCGCTTTGATTCGCTTGCAATACTACCGCCCCTGCGCCATCGCCGAATAAGACACAAGTCCGGCGGTCTTGCCAATCTACCCAGCGAGAGAGGATATCTGCCCCAATTAACAGTACATTTTGGTAAACACCAGTTTTGATATATTGGGCAGCTGTGACTAACCCAAAGACGAAGCCAGAGCAAGCAGCTGTCAAATCAAAGGCTACTGCGTTTGTTGCTCCTAATTGGGCTTGAATTTGACAAGCACTGCCAAATAAGTCATCAGGGGTGGATGTCGCCAGCAAAATCAAGTCCAGGTCTGTGGCTTTAATTCCGGCAGATGCGATCGCTTGACTGCCAGCAGCAGTAGCAAGCATACTCAAAGACTCAGATGGTAGTGCCAAACGCCGTTGACGAATTCCGGTTCTGCTAGCAATCCACTCATCTGAAGTTTCCACCAGTTCACTCATTGCCTGATTAGTCAGGGAAGTTTTTGGTACTGCCGAGCCGCTTCCTGTAATTGCTATGCCTAACTTTTCCACTCCTAGTCTCCCCAGCTATAAGCATTTTCGTTATTGGTCATCAGTCATCAGCCATTAGTCATTAGTCCTTTTCTATTGACCAATGACTTTTTTCCAGCTATTGATCGCTTTTTTTGTGGCTAATGCCTAACTGGTTTCCTGCTGTAGGATTTCATATTGGGACTGAAGTCTTTGCAGCACCTGATTATCTACAGCTTCCTTTGCCATGCGAATGGCATTAAAAATAGAAGGAGCTTGAGAGCTACCGTGACCAATAAAACAGACTCCGGCAACGCCTAAAAGCAAAGCACCACCATGTTCTGCGTGATCCATGCGCTGTTTAACTCGCTTCAGGTTAGGTTTTAAAATTGCCGTACCGATTTGACCGTGCAATCCTTGGGGTAATTCTTCCCGCAAGATTTGCAAAATTACTTCACCCACGGCTTCGGCAAATTTTAATAACACATTGCCCACAAAGCCATCGCAGACAATCACATCAAAGTTACCCGAAAGGACATCACGCCCTTCAGCATTACCAATAAAATTAATTTGGGAATTTTCCCTGAGTAGTTGGTGGGCGCGCAGTGCGACTTCATTACCCTTCGTGTCTTCTTCACCAATATTCAACAAACCTACATCAGGCTTGGGAACACCCAATACATACTGGCTATAAGTTGACCCCATGACAGCAAACTGCTCTAAAAATTTAGGGCGAGAGTCTACATTGGCACCAACATCAAGTATCAGTACTGGTTTACCAGCTTTGATTGTGGGAAAAACCGTGCCAATGGCGGGGCGGTCAATTCCTGGCAATCGTCCGAGGCGGAGCAAGGCTGCTGCCATCGCTGCCCCAGAGTGTCCCGCAGAAAACACAGCATCTGCCTGTTGCTGCTTGACTAAATTCATCGCCACATTAATAGAAGCCTTGCGTTTGCGTCTTACAGCATTCAAAGGCTCCTCATCCATTGTGATCGCTTCCTCCGCAGGAACGATCTCTACCCGCTCCAAATTGGTTTTTGGTGGCAAGGCAGCTGCAATTTGTTGGGGATCACCAACTAATAATACTTTCACACCCAATTCTTCACTTGCGCGCAGTGCGCCAGCAACGATTTCACCGGGTGCATGATCCCCTCCCATTGCGTCAATTGCTATCCTTACGCAAGTCGATCCCATTGCTTAGAGCTATTAGAAACCTTACAAATTTTACCAGATGGCTTTGCTGAAAAACCGGAACTTTTTGACTACCGTATTAGTCATGTCGCTATTGCAACAAATTTTAGCGGACAGTTCAACATAGCATGAATTGTCGGGGACTGGGAAGAAGCAGGGGGGCGGGAGGCAGGGAGCAGGGGGGATTGGGAAATTACTTTACACTCCCTGCGGCTGAACAACCTTTCCTCTTCTCCCTTGCCCTATCCACTCTGCCTAATTTTCTACTCAGCTAGTACCCAATTAACTAGGGTTCGCACGCCGTAGCCCGTAGCCCCTGGGCTGTTATAGCCGTTTTCTTTATCTGTCCAGACAGGGCCAGCAACGTCTAAGTGCGCCCAAGGGGTATCTTTGATGAACTGCTTCAGGAAAAGGGCAGCAGTGATGGAACCACCAGGACGCGGCCCGGTGTTTTTCATGTCCGCAATCCCGGATTTCAGCCCTTCAAAATATTTTTCTTCCATTGGCATCCGCCAAAGCTTTTCGCCGGCGCTTTGGGCAGCTTGTTCCAGTTGGGAAGCTACAGCATCATCGGGAGTATACAAGCCCGCAATATCTTCACCCAAAGCCACAACACAAGCACCTGTGAGGGTGGCTAAATCAATGACCGCATCCACTCCCAATTTGTCTGCATACACCAAGGCATCAGCTAAGGTTAAACGTCCTTCAGCGTCGGTGTTATTCACTTCTATGGTTTTGCCGTTCGATGCTTTGAGGATGTCGCCTGGACGCATGGCGTGACCGCTAATCATGTTTTCCGTGGCGGCTGAAATGAAGTGAACTTCTACATCTGGCTTGATTTGGGCAATGGCTTTGGCTGCACCCAAGGTAGCACCCGCACCACCCATGTCAATTTTCATGGTTTCGATACCGCTACCAGCACCTTTAATATTCAATCCGCCAGAGTCGAAGGTTAAACCTTTACCAATAATTGCTAGTTTGCGTCTTGGTGTACCTGCGGGTTTGTAAGTGAGGTGAATGAATTTTGGCGGCAAGTCTGAAGCTTGGGCAACTCCCAAAAAAGCACCCATGCCCAATTTTTCACAATCTTCCCGTTCTAAAATTTTTACTTGTATGCCGTGTTCTGTAGCGATCGCTTGGGCTGTTTCTGCCAAGGTAATAGCTGTTACCTCATTTGGTGGTGCTGCTACCAATTCTCTAGCTAAATTTACTCCGGAAACGATTTGATTGGCGCGGGTGATAGCGGCTTCTTGTCCACCCAATCCCAGTAAATCTACGGTTTCAATTTTTGCGCCTTTATCTTCTGGCTCAGACTTAAAGCGAATGTCTTGGTAAAGCGCCAGTTGTGTACCTTCGGCGATCGCTTGAGCAGTTGCGGCTGGTTTGTTATCCCACAATGGCAAACTCAAGCCCAGGTTTTTGCTTTTTTGTTTTTTTGCCACTCTAGCCACAGCCGCAGCCGCACGTCTGAGAGTTTCTAGTTTTAAAGCTTCTGGTTTTCCCAAACCTACTAAAATTACTTTACGGATGGGGCTACCAGCACTTACACGCGTAAAAATGGTGCTGTAGGCTTTGGCGGTAAATTCTTCTTCGGCAATTAGTTCTTTTAAAACGCCGGCAAACTGCTCATCTAATTTTGCTAGTTCACCAGTTAACTCTACTGCATCTTCAAATAATCCAATTGCCAAACTATCGCCTGACCACTCTAGTAGAGGCGTGTTACTAGGTTGAATTTTCATTTTGTGATTTTATGTAAATTTTCCTGCTTTTACCAGTATTGCTTAAAATTCTTTTTTCTTTGGTGAAGTCTTTATCAAGCAACGCCATATCCTGTGTAGGGACGTTTGTATGGAGGATGCAACCCTAAAACTATATCTTCTTTAGGAATCCCCATCTCTAATAGTTCTTGACCGACATCAATATCAGTTGTGTTCTGTTGCAGCCAGATTTTGCCGTCTTTAATATCAAAGTGCAGGATGGTGTGATATACACGCTTTAAGCCTTTCCAACCCACTCGCATGAGTTGGTAATGATTTCGCACTGAGTCAAAAAATAGCTCATTTTCTACATCTGCTTCATGGGATTTATACTGACTATGTTTTTCTAAAAGAGTTTGGATGCAGGAACGATAATCTTCTAGCTTCTCCATTGCACAATCTCCTCAGTTACAGGTTCGTAAACAATGAGTTTTAATTGATAGCGATTGATGATCATCTGAGCAAATTGACTTTGAAAGAAGGTTTCATAAGTTTCTAGGGGAATCGTCTGACTGCTTCGTGAAACAAGTCTTTTGCCGACATCACCAACCTCTAGAAGAACTCGCTGATATTATTAATTTACGAGTTTTCAATACCCTTAAGTTGGGAAATTTTTTCACACTGAGATAATAAAGGACTCGCCAAATCAGGATTTTCTTGGGCAATTTTTTGACATTTAGCGACTAAAGCAATGGCAAAATCAGGGTTGAGTTGTTTTAATAGTTGATCTAAAGGCTGGGGTGATTTGATGTTTTGAGCAATCTCTTGCAATGATTCATCACTCAAATTAGCAGCTTTTAACTCTGGTAAAATTTCCTCCCAAGTCTTCTGAGGATAACTGGCGAGGATCATTTGCACTAAAATCTGATCCATAATTGCTTCTTGCGCCAAAGCAGTTTCCAGATACTCTTCACTTTCTGCTTGTAAAGTGGCTAAAGTTTCTGGGGAAGTCAGAGAAGCGGATTCATCTAGCTTGGCTTCATAAAATCGACAAGCTGCATATCCTAAAGAATAAATCATTGTGGCATTGGAACTAGTGGCGATCGCTGCACCGGCAAACGGCACATTTCGCAGCAAACCTAATCCGCCCAATCTTAAAAGGCGACCACCGCCCAAACCCAAGCCAAAAATTCCCAAAACTTCACCCTTCCGGGCGGGATCTTTTAAATCCAAACCATAAACCGCAGCAATTTCATAAATCATTTCTGATTGTAATTTCGTTGTTGCTGCCAAATCAATTGCTAACAACGCCGCCGCCACCCCTGGCAAAATACTACTGGCTAGACCGATCCCCCCGGCTTTGGTGGCTTTGTCAACCATAATCCTGTGGGCGATTTCACTGGGTGATTCGTGAGGATACTTTTGCTGAAGCTTATTTACAGATGCTTCCGCTTTTTCCAAATCGACACTTTCACTAGGGCTAATCAACCAATTGAGATTTAATACCCCAGTTAATTTTTTAATTAACCAATTTTCGCTGATGTGATTAACTACATCACCAGTGCTTTGAGTGCCTTTTTCAATTAATTTATATGTTTCCTTTGCTGCAACTACTCCCGCCCCAATGGATGTATCTAAAACTATTTTGCCAGTTTCGGCTGCGGTATGGGTAATGGCTTCTCCTACCTTGCCCACAGCTTGAACAGTTTCAGCCACAGATTCACATACAGATTGATTATCTTCTGTTGGTGAATTATTTGGTTTGTTCACCTCTATTTCTGGTTGAGATTTTTCTGCCATTGTTTAGATACCATATTCACAGCCTGTTATTTAAGTTGTAGCGAAAATTGCAGGGGCTGACATCCTCCTGAATGGGCAAATTCATGAATGATTAACCGCCGCTAAACCCCGATATAATTTGTATTTATGAACAAAACAACAATGTTTCAGAATTGATGCGTTCTATCAGTCCCTTGAGTTTAGTGGTGTCTTGAATTTTGTTTGGAGATTGGCGGAAGATAAAGCCAAAGATAAAGCCAAAGAGTCAATTGAACTATTTTGTGAAGAAATTAGTAGCGCGATCGCATCTGGATTGCACAGATGAAATAATCCGACTGGGTGAAACTACCCCCATTGAACCTATCCAGAGTAAGAATAGTGGAAACTCAATGGTAATGATAAAAAATTTCAATAAAATGTATACTTTTATAAATCTCAAGTTTGGCTAAACTACTGCTAATGCTTGCTTTCAGGGCTTTTTTCGCTGATATTGGCAGAGTAATTGTGAACTTGACTAATTTATTAGGTTAAGAGAAACTAACTAATAACTGAAGTATGTGCTTATAATATTAATAAAATTTGTAAAGATTCTGAGATATATATTTTGAAAGATGGAACATTAGTTAACAAATGCCAAGATTTGTATCTAAGTAACAATGTTCCGATGGCTATATTTTTAGCCGGCTGCTCAGGCAGTAAAGTTCAAACGTACTATCAAGGTTGGCCAAAAGCATGGAGACATTAGAGTTCATCATCTATCCAGACGGTCGGGTACAAGAAACAGTCACTGGCATTGTGGGCAATTCTTGCGCTGAGGTTACAGCAGCAATAGAAGCACAGCTGGGACAAGTACTTAGTCATGAGCCAACCTCAGAATTCTTCGCCGCTCAGGCGCAACAATCATCTGTGGTAAATACGCAAGCCACATACAGCGATTGGTAAGTTTCCTTAAAAGTTTAGTGTCATTTATTCATAACCGCCATGTCACACTTTAGCCAAATTAAAACTCAAATCCGTAACCTTGATTCTTTGAAAGATGCTCTAACTGAATTGGGCATAGACTGGAAACCCGGCCCTCGCGAAGTCCGTGGCTATCGCGGTCAAACCCATCCGGCGGAAGTCACGATTGAGCAGGAAAATGGCTATGACATCGGCTTTAGATGGAATGGCAAAGAATATGAGTTGGTGGCTGACTTGCAATATTGGCAACAAGGCTTGTCTGTAGATGGATTCTTACGCCAAGTAACTCAACGCTATGCCTATCAGTCAGTTGTGAAAGAAACCGCTCGCGCAGGCTTTCAAGTTGCTGAACAACAAAAAAATCAAGATGGCTCGATTCGCTTAGTAGTACAACGCTGGAGTGCGTAATGGCTGATTTTCTGCCGTCGCAGTCAGAAGAAGATGACAACCAGAACGGTTTGGAACCAGAGTTAGGCGGCTTCTTACGAGATGACCCAGAACGCTCTGGTTTAGAGCCAGAATTGGGTGGTATTGAGCGTCAAAAGGGTGTTTACGTTGACGAAATCACCTGTATTGGCTGCTTACACTGCGCTCATGTGGCGCGTAACACCTTCTACATTGAACCAGATTATGGGCGATCGCGTGTGATTCGCCAAGATGGTGACGGGGAGGATATCATCCAGGAAGCAATTGATACTTGTCCAGTCGATTGCATCCATTGGGTTGATTACACTGAACTGAAAAAGTTAGAAGAAGAGCGCAAATATCAGGCTATCCCTATTGCCGGCTATCCAGTGGAACAAGCTGTATATGCTGCTGAACGGCGACGTAAAAAACAAAAGTTAAAAAACAAAAAATCCCCTTAATAATTCGTAATTATCAAGCCTCTATAGGCGGTCTTGTATCAGGTGGAGATGGAAATCCCTACCTGATACATAATTATTATGAGTTACGAATTATTCGTCTTCAGGAAATGTTTGAACCCTACCATCAGGACCGAGAACAACTCGAATTCTGACATTCTGCCCATATTTGTTGGCAGAAACAAAGGGTTGACCGATTTCAGGCATCCCCACATTCTCGACGAATGTTCTCGCAGCCTGATTTAGGGGATAAATCCGTTCAATTTTACCATCAACACCCACCATCAAACTATATTCTAATGTTTGCGTGAATCCAGTCGGTGGCTGCCAGCTTTTTGTAAAGATTTCTCTAGCTTCTGCTACTTGAGGTGTATCAAACAAAGTCCCACGAGCGGCCAAATCTTCAGATTTCGGAGTTACGCCTTCATTACTTAATCGACCAACTAAGGCATTATTATCGGTCTCAGTTGCCCCATTGACAGAAGAATTCATTGTTTCTTCTATTTGCTGTATGTTGGCAGAAGTCTGGCTTCTATTGTTGTTGGGATTGGTAGACACAGAGAAGGGAAGTGATGAGCTACTGGGTAATGTGTCTCTATTAGCAGATAGGCTAGGTGGTAAAGTCCGCTTTTGAGGTAGCCCACTTTCACTCTGGGCAATTGACCTTGTGGGGTCTTGCTGTTCGGGAATTCTGGTAGAAGTTGCACTTCGTGTATTGCTGTCTATATTAGGAATTTGAGTCTCAAATATAAACAGTGGATCTTGTTGAGATGGTAAGGATGAAGAGGAATTGGTCAGGCTAGAATTAAATGCTGTCGGGGGCTGTTGAGGGAAACTAGCAGAAGGAAATTGAGAGTTCGAGCCGAAAAGTGGTGAGGATGTCAAATTTTCCGGGGGTGTAAATCCCGATGGTGATGTGGGAATATCGAGAGACTCTGAAGGTTCCAGGGCAGTATTTGCCGCTTCTGGATCTAATTTTTCTGCTACTTGTGGTTGATTTTGCCTGTTATTGTTGGCAAATTGCAAAGTTACTGGTAGTAAACCTATACCTAAGACCATGACTGCGGCAATCGGGGCCCATGTAGGTAATCGCAGAACTTGATGATTGCGATTGAGATTTGGTAATGCCATGACATCAGCAGAATATTCATCTAAAGCAGTTGCTAAATCGAATAGTTGCAACAGGCTGAGTGGAATTACAGAACCAGATATTTCGTTAGATAGGGGGCCAAGAAACAGATTGTGAGTGAAATAGCTGCCTATTTCTAAGTAAATTTTGCTCTGTGATGTTTGGGAAGCAAAAGATTTGAAGCTTTTAATGGTTGGTTGTAAAGATGGCTGAAAATCTGTGAATTCCGAATTATCAGAGACTTTACTAGAATCCTGGGGTTCACAAAGACTGAGCCAAAAGTTATCCGGGGGTTGCTGGAGAAATTCTTGGACGTAGCTGGTGACAACATCACACAAAATTTCTAGCTGATCGCGATCGCCCCGAATGCGGATTTTGTCTTCTTCTGCTAGTTGGGGCGCATCAAAGTACAGTTCAAAGGTTAGCTGCTTGATCACAGTTTTTCCCATAAAACGGGATAAAGGTGAACTTTGCGCCAATATTTCTAAAGTACAAGTCGGGGGTGTGTAGCGTCGAATGACGGAATTTGATGGTGGCATGGCAGAAACGGCGAGGGAGACGATTATCTAAAATTTTGCAGAACTATCTATGAGTGCTAGCCAGAGACGGCGATGTCCACCAGGCGCACTGTAAAACAGTAAATCTACAAGCAGTTTTAGCGCCAAGTGGGTGAGTAGATCCGTGGTTATTTGGTCGTCTTCTTCCATCCGTTCTTGGTAGGTGTTGCAGAAAGCATCGATGTAATCTCCAAGTAAGGCCGCCTGATGAGGTTCCCGCTTGTTTTCCGCCATTTGTTCTAGTAGACCAACAGCACGGCGAATTAATTCTTGGTGCTGTTTGGCGAGGTAGCAGGTGATCAGAACCAGCGATCGCGCTTCTTCTACATCTAGCTTTTTTCGCCCACCTTGACCTTTGCGTAAGGGATTAGACTGACGCAAGCGCCATAAAGCTACCCGGTCTGGCACTCTTGACTCTAAATTCAGATTAATTGCCGCAGACAGCATGGCCTCGGAACCAATACCAGTTAAAGTTTCTAGCGCCAACAGCACCAAGTCTAACTGGGTTTTGATGTTGTCCCATTGAACTGTGTTTGGGGCTGGAAGCTTAATTAAATCCGCCCACTGGGGATTTGGTGTGGCTGAATCGGCGGCCGAGTGCATAACTTTTAGCATAGGTGATCAGGCTGTAGGGGCTGTTGCTGTTACCCATTTTGAAACCAGACTCTTAAATATTCAGGTTGGTTTCCCATCGCTATTAGCTAGAAGCTGCCGCAAGCTTTGCTCATTCTGGTAAACAGCAATAGTCTTTGTCTTACTCTACTAGATGAAAATTTATTTTCAAGATATTCACAAATTGTTCTTGCTAAATTTAAATATGACTTCGGTACAAATGTATAAATAAACATTACTTAATTTAGTTAATATCTAATTGCTAATTGCTAATAAAGCCAAGACAATTAGTAACTAGATATTAAAAATTTAACCGCCTGTATCTGTTACATTTGTTGCCATTTTAGTTTATTTGATATGAGCAATAGTCACACCACTGCCACCATCTGCCTGTGCTGCTGGTTCATGGTGGCTAACCCTGGGGTGCTGGTGCAAATAGGCGTGGACTCCTTGGCGCAGCTTCCCGGTGCCGTGTCCGTGAATAATCCATAAGGGGCCTATGGCTTCAGAAATTGCTTTATCTAAAATAATTTCCGCATCAGCTACCCGGTTCCCTCGCAAATCCACTGTATTTCGAGAAGTGCGAATAGCTGGGGCGCTTTCTTCCGGTTGAGTCACTGGGGCTGGGGCTGGCTTGGGTTTGACGACTGGTTCAGGTTTTTGACCATCCAAAGATTCGATGTCTTCCAGCTTCACTGTCATTTTCATGATGCCAAAACGGACACTAAATTCACCATCGGCATCGGGGGCGGTTAAAACATCTGCTGTTTGCCCAAACTGAGAAATCCGCACGCGATCGCCTACTTTCGGCATAAACCCTACTTTGGGTTTTGGTGCTACTTTCGGCTGATATTTGTGGGAAATTTGATTTAAGGCATCCGTTGCTTGTTGGGCATCTTGGGCTTTTGGTGTCCCTTTTTGCAAACGGCGAATCACTTGGGCAATTTCAGATTTAGCTTGAGCGATCGCTCGCTGTACTGCTACTTCCTGGTCAGCCCGCAAAGCTTTTTCCCGTTCCTGTAAAGCATCAGATTTTGCCGACACTTCCTTGTATAAACGTTCCGCTTGCTGCAATAAACTTTGAGCTTCTGCCGCTTTGGTTTCTTGGCGGCGACGTTGGGCTTCTAATCCAGCAATTACCTGATTAACTTCGTCTGTAGCCCCTCCGACTTGAGTTTTAGCCTGTGTCACCACTTCTGGCTTTAACCCCAAACGGCGGGCAATTGTCAAGGCGTTGGAACGTCCAGGAATTCCCCACAGTAAACGATAGGTAGGCGAAAGGGTACTTTCATCAAATTCCACAGACGCATTTTCAAATCGCTCATCTTCATATTTCAGCGCTTTTAATTCACCAAAGTGAGTTGTCGCAATGGTTAGCTGGGCATGATTGGCGAGATATTGCAGCAAGGCGATCGCCAAAGCACTACCTTCCACGGGATCAGTTCCCGCCCCAACTTCGTCGAGGAGGACAAGTGCGTTGCTAGAGACGCGATGAATCGCGTCTGTACAAGCAGGAGATAAGGCAGCATTTTCTGACTGTTCCTCATGATCCAACGCATTTAAAATTCGACTAATTCGGCGAATGTGTCCCGAAAATGTCGATAAACTTTGCTGTAAAGATTGCTCATCCCCAATATCAGCTAATACTTGGTCAAACCAAGGTATTTCTACAGGTTCACGGGCAGGAACAAATAAACCCACCTTGGCCATTAATACTGCTAAGGCTAAGGTTTTTAAAGTGACTGTTTTCCCCCCAGTATTCGGCCCGGTAATCGTGACTACCCGAAGATGAGGACTGATGAGCAAATCCACAGGAACCACAGCTTGTCCCTGTTCATGCTGCTGTTGCCACACTAGCAGAGGATGCCGTAATTGCCTGAGAGTAATCATTTCATTGTCTTCACGGTTGATAAACCGAGGAGGATTGGCTCCTAACCAGAAACTATACCTAGCTCTGGCGGTGGCTAAATCCAAAGTCGTGACAATTGCTAGCAACCGTTCTAAATCTGGCTTGACTGCGGCTACTTGCTGTGTTAAAGTGCGCCGAATCGCTTCTTCTTCTGTTTGCTCTTTTCTAATAGTTTGCCGCAGTTGGTTACCAAAAGGCACAATAGAATTAGGCTCTACGTAAAGAGTCGCGCCACTGGTAGAAGTATCATGGACAATGCCGGGAATGGCATCTTTTTGGGGTGCTTTCACCGGGATCACATAGCGATCGCCCCGTTGAGTAATCAGTTGTTCTTGAACTGCCCCAGATTTTGCTTGTAAAATATTTTGCAGTTTTTTAGTAATTTGACTGCGTATTTTCCGCAAATCCGTGCGAATTTCTCCCAGTTTGAGGCTAGCACGATCAGTTACTTGGCCTCGTTCATCAATACAACGGTGTATTTCTTGCTCTAATTCCGGATAAGTCCGCAAATCAGCGACTAAAGCCGCCAGTGTGGGCAAATCTTCTTGGTTATCAATGACACGGCGTAAATTTCTCGTCCCTGCCAAAGTCGTAGCGATCGCCAGCAGTTCATCTCCTGCTAAAATACCGCTACGTTCTGCGCGTTCCAAGGAATCACCAATATCTTGAATCCCCTCAAAAGATAGTCCTATGGTCGTCCGAGTTTCCAGTTGGTAGACTTCTTTTGTTTGCGCTAACAACTGCTGACTTGCTGCTTGGGATGCAGGGATTTTCAGATGAAGTGATGCGATCGCCCCTAGTTTAGTTGCCGCAAATGTGGAAAGATGCTGGCAAAGGCGATGCCATTCGAGTAGTTCTAAGGTCTCAGATTGGATCAAGGCTTCAATGTCTAATCTGAAGGAATTGTAACAATTCTAGCTCGTCAAAGGTTGAATCTAAAAGGGGAAATTTTCCTTTACTCATATCTTGCATCAATTAAAATCAGCGACAAAACCCGCTCGAAAATCAATTTCCGAGAGCTAATAGCTAAAGTCCATGTAAATGGACTGAAATCTTTCCCCAGTCGTCTTTAGACGACTTTCGCTATCAGACGGGGGTTTGAACCCCCGGCGGGTTATGAAGACAGGTGCAAGATGTTAGTTTATCCCTATCTCGGCCATAGGTCTCTCGGACTACCAAAGTATGATTCTTAGCTGATGAGGGAAAATTAGCATTGAAATTTAATACAAATTTAATCTTATATATTTTTTATAAAAAAGAAATTTTATCTAACTCAAGAATTAACAAATAACTTAAATTTTTCATGAGAAATACTAAAAAATATAAATAAATATTTTCTTGTATTTAAATAAAAATTAACTGCGAAATATAAAATGTAGGATGTGCGGTGGAAACCTGTAGTTAACATCGAAATTTTAGTGTAACAGAACAGCCAAATACATAGCATTGACAAATTTTTATGCTGTTTAGCCTAGCAAACTTGCCTTATTGGATCTTCCTGGGAATGGGAGTATTGTTGTTTTTGTTTGTAATCATTTCCGGTGGGGGAGATGCCGATGCCGATGCTGATGCCGAATTTGATGCCGATACTGATGGAGAATTCAGCTTTGGTCAAATCCTGGGATGGGTAGGTATTGGTAAGGCTCCACTTATCTTATTACTGGCAGTAGATTTGAGTTTGTGGGGCGTTTTGGGGCTGTTCTTAAATACCTTAGCTAAGAGCATCATTAATGGCCAATTCAGTGCCTTGGTTCGCGGCGCTGTGTTATTAATTTCGTTAATTCTCAGCTTATTAGTGGGCAGATTTATCGCCGAAGTCATTGGCAAGATTTTTGCCGAATTTGGAGAAGATGCCAGTAGCGATCGCTTGATTGGCTGTGTGGGGACTGTGACCTCATTTTATATTCCTAGTGAAACAGAAGGGAAAATTGGGCAAGTAGATGTATTAGATCCAAAACGAAATTTTCTCACAATTAGTGCTGCTTTACCCGAATGGGCAACCATTGCCCCACAACGTGGTGATCAAGTGATTGTGATTGAAAATCAACCGCAAAATTATCTTGTAATTGCCAAAGATACCACAGATGAACAACTTTGGTTAGCTAACTCTAGCCAGAGAAATAAAACTTAAATAATTAGGGGGCAAAATCGTGTTATTTTGGTTAACTTTTATCCAGTCTTTACCAACAATTCCTGTATCAGAAATTCCCACAATTGAGTTACAACCAAAACAGCACCAGAACAGAACAATCGCTCAAAGTATCTCACCAGTCACAGTTCAGCCTACTATCGCTCAAATCAATAATGGCTTAGTATTACCAGGAATTATTGTTGTTTTAGTTTTTTTACTTTTAGCAAGCTTATATGCTTATACAAGAATTTATGTAGTCACACCCAATAACGAGGCTTTTGTCAGGACTGGGGGTTTGTTTACCAAAAAGAAATCGGTGATTCTTTATGGTGGTTGTATTGTCTTACCGGGATTTCATCAACTCACCCGTGTGCCTCTGCGAGAAATTTCTATTGATGTCGAACGCACAGGAAAAATGGCTGTGCGGACTAAAGATTATCTGAGGGCAGATATTAGAGTTACATTTTATGTGTGTATCAATCCCTCAGAAGAAGATGTTTTGACAGCAGCAGCAAAATTATCTCAAAGTGGTACGATAATTAGTTCTGATGACATTAAAAATGCCTTAGACAAACGGGCAGATGATGCGATTAGAGCCGCAGCTAAAACCAAGGAAATCGCCGAAATTGATTCTGATAAATTGGGTTTTGCCCAAGAGGTTTTGAACTTAATGGGTTCAGACTTGAAAAAGGTCGGGTTAACGCTGAATAATATTGCCATTTCGGAAATTCTAGAAAGTGTAACTTATGATCCTGATAGTTTCTTTGATGCCCAAGGTGTGCGCTTACGCACAGAAATTATTCAGCGTTCAATTCAACAAAAACGAGAAGTTGAATTAACCAGTCAAGTAGCAATTGAGCAAAAAGAACTAGATGCCCAAAAGCGATCGCTCCAAATTGCCCAAGAACAAGAAAGTGCTAAATTAGAGCAAAGATTTCAAGTAGAAGCCCTCAAGGCACAACGAGAACGGGAAATCCAAGAAGCCAGAGATAAAGAAGCCGCAGCGATTCAACGCAGCCGAATCTTGCAAGAAAGATCAGTTGAAGAAGAAGAAATTCGCAAAAAATTATCTTTGCAACAAAGCCAAATTGAAGCCGACATTGCCTTAGACGAACGCAATAAACATTTAAAGGTGTCACAATCACTGCAAAAACAGGAAGCAGAAATTGCCGAAATTTCCCGTAAACAGAAGGTAGATGCTGGTAGACTCAAAGCCCAAGTGGAGATAGTTGAGTCAGAAAAACTAGCACGAATTGCTCAAGAAGATTTAGAAATTGCGATTTCTGCGAAAAGACGTGAAAGCTTTGTCGCCCAAGCAGAACAAGCCACAGCCGAAGAATCAGTTAATACAGCCGGGGAAATCGAAAAAGCCGAACGTAACAAGCGTTTATCGACAATTGCAGCTGAAAGAGAAGCCCAACAACGCAGTATAAGCGATCGCAACGTTGTTGAAATCGATGCCTTCCGCCGTCGTCGTCAAGCCGAAATTGCTCAAGAAGCCGCAGAATTAGAAGCAGAGGCTATTCGGATCATCGCATCCGCTAACCGCGATAAAGTTTTAGCAGAAGCAGAAGCCATCAAAGTCAAAATCGCCGCCGAAAATACGATCAGCAACGCCAACCTCACAGCCCAACTGCTAACCACAATTTGGCCAGAGTTAGCTGCTAAACTCCCAGAAATTCTCACAGCCCTAGCCCCACAACCGGGAGTTTTAGGAGATACCCGGATTTACTCATTCCCTGGTGCAAACGGCAGTAATGGCGCTCAAGATATTAACAAACTAATGCTATCTACCAGTGGGCTTTCCTTAATTAACACCCTACTTGATGAAGGTAAATTAGGCGAATTAATTGGTCAAATTAGCCAATTAGTGCGTAGTAATAACCCAGTCATAACTGACACCAACAGTAATCTTTCCTTAGTGAACAACCCAACACCAACCCCCAGTGAAACTAACAAAGAAATAGGCTAAATCAGTTATCAGTTATCAGTTATCAGTTATCAAGCCAGCAGACAGACTTGGTTTGTTTAACCCCAGGTTTCTGCCTGTGGCGGGATAATGTGAAAACTCCAGAGAATTGGATTAACAATTTGCCTTAGACTCTTATCCTCTAAAAATTAGTGGTTACTAGCCAAAAAAAACGCTCCAAATCCCCTCACAATTTGATACCCTAGCTTAAACAGATTTGAAAAAAGTTAAAGCGTGGAAATTCAACTTGGGCGGGGAAAAACAGCTCGTAGAGCTTATGGAATTGATGAAATTGCTCTAGTCCCTGGTAGCAGAACACTCGATCCGAGTCTGGCAGATACAAAGTGGACTATTGGCAATATTGAGCGAGAAATCCCCATCATTGCCAGTGCAATGGATGGCGTAGTCGATGTCAAGATGGCTGTAAAACTGTCACAGTTAGGAGCATTAGGAGTCATCAATTTAGAAGGTATCCAAACTCGCTATGCTGACCCAGAGCCGATTCTAGAGCGAATTGCCTCCGTCGGTAAAAGTGAATTTGTGGCCTTGATGCAAGAACTTTATGCCGAACCGATCAAGCCGGAATTAATTGAAAAACGTATTCAGGAAATTAAACAACAAGGTGGGATTGCAGCGGTCAGTGCTACCCCAGCCGCAGCCAGTAAATATGGTGAGATAGTAGCAAAAGCTGGAGCAGATTTATTTTTTGTCCAGGCTACGGTAGTCTCCACGGCACATTTATCGCCAGATTCGATAGTTCCCTTGGATTTGGCAGAATTTTGCCGTTCTATGCCCATCCCAGTGGCGTTGGGGAACTGTGTCACCTATGAAGTCACCTTGAATTTGTTGAAAGCTGGGGCGGCTGCGGTGTTAGTGGGAATTGGCCCTGGTGCGGCTTGTACCTCTCGTGGCGTTTTGGGTGTGGGTATCCCACAAGCGACTGCGATCGCAGACTGTGCCGCCGCCAGAGATGATTATTATCAGGAGACTGGTAACTACATTCCCATCATTGCCGATGGCGGTTTAATTACTGGTGGCGACATTTGTAAATGCATCGCCTGCGGTGCAGATGGGGTGATGATTGGTTCTCCCTTTGCTAGAGCCGCCGAAGCTCCAGGCAGAGGCTATCATTGGGGAATGGCAACTCCTAGCCCAGTCCTGCCCCGTGGAACTCGTATTAGCGTTGGTACGACTGGCAGCCTAGAGCAAATACTCATCGGCCCCGCTGGACTAGATGATGGCACTCATAACCTTATGGGAGCCTTAAAGACTAGCATGGGGACATTAGGAGCCAAAAACATCAAAGAGATGCAGCAAGTGGAAGTGGTAATTGCTCCTTCCCTACTAACTGAAGGTAAAGTATACCAAAAAGCCCAACAATTAGGCATGGGTAAATAAAGAAAATTGGGAATAGGGACGAGGGAATCACTAATAAGAAATAAATTTTTCACTGTTCCCTACGCCCAAACTCAAATTCTTCAGAAAAAATTTTTCCAGACTCTTAAACAATCTCTGGAAAAATCCGATATGTCGCCTACAATAGAGATAGCGGAGACGAATGTTTCCGTTCACTCCTCACACCACACTCCGCCCGGACTATTGTCTGGGCGGTTCCTTATGTTTGTGCATAATTTCTTTAGTTTCGTTGCAAATGTACATTTTTGACTTCTAAGGTGCTGTTTTTGCTATGGTAGAATTTTCACCAAACTCAGAAATATAATTGGCAAAGGTTTTTAGGCATGTCAGCAGCCGAACAAGTTACGGATTCTAGTTTTAAGCAAGAAGTACTCGAAAGCGATGTACCAGTTTTAGTTGACTTCTGGGCGCCCTGGTGCGGTCCTTGCCGCATGGTAGCTCCTGTTGTAGAGGAAATAGCAGGTCAGTATGAAGGTCAAATAAAAGTTGTGAAAGTCAATACTGATGAGAATCCTAATGTCGCTAGTCAGTACGGTATTCGCAGCATCCCCACTTTAATGATTTTTAAAGATGGGCAAAAAGTTGATATGGTTGTTGGTGCCGTGCCTAAAACTACATTAGCTAACACTTTGGAAAAATATCTTTGAAACTCAATTGGGAATAAAATCCTTTTGAGTCTGCCATTTTCTTGGGATTTAAGTAAATCTTTGTTAAAAAGTTTGCGAGGCGCGAAAACTCGCGTCTCAAAAAAACTTTTTTTTGTGGTAAACAGTTTCAGATTATCACTACTCAAGTAATACGTTCTTTCTAGAAATGTAGTATGGCGACTTAGGGAGCTATGGGACTGGCTATTTGTTTATTTTGGGTGGAGCCTGCGCTGTGCGCTGATAAGACTTCGTAAACATTTATCTTGTCTTTCCTGTTCCCAATTTTCTGTTAGAAGTTTCCTTCTCACACCAGTAAATTCACTGCATCAAATCGGATTGCTATATGTCTATTAAATTCTTGACCAGTGCCTTGGTTAATTTTGAACCAAAGGTACTTTTTCTTGTTAAGAAAACATTAATAGCCATTTAATATGTTGATAGTCAACAACTATGGACTATTCAATAAAAACCGCGTGAAGTGGTTGTAAACTGCATTCCAAAATCAGGTAAAATCTAATGCCATTGTGGCGACAGTTCTCATGACCTCACCTGCGTCGTTTGACACATTAGAGACTCTCCAGGCGGATATCGCTGAACTATTTGATCGTTTACCAACGTTAAAAAATCAGCAATTGATTCAGCAAGCACTGGCGACAATAGTGCGTTTGGCTGAAACTGAGATTGAACGTCTGGACTGGAAAATTTTGTCCTCTGCTTTAGCAGATATGGAGCGAGGTTTCCAGCTATTTTATGACTACCGACACGTCCGCAAAGTAACTATTTTTGGTTCGGCGCGTCTATCGCCAGCAACACCAGAATATCAGATGGCCCTTGAGTTTGCTCGCGCTGTTTGTCAGTTAGGATTTATGGTGATGACAGGCGGCGGTGGCGGCATTATGCAGGCGGGTCACGAAGGCGCTGGGCGAGATAATTCCTTTGGCTTAAATATTCAGTTACCCTTTGAGCAGCAAGCTAACCCATTTATTGAGGGTGATCCAAAGCTGATTCATTTTAAGTATTTCTTTACCCGCAAACTGTTTCTCCTCAAAGAAAGTGATGCAGTGGCTTTATTTCCTGGAGGTTTTGGCACTCAAGATGAAGCTTTTGAATGTATGACCTTAAGCCAAACAGGTAAATTTGGCCCTGTTCCGGTAGTTTTAATTGACCATCCCGGTGGCGATTACTGGCGGTCTTGGAGCGAATATATTGATCAGCAATTGGTGCAAAAAGGTCTTGTGAGTCCTGAAGACCCCAGCCTTTACACCGTGACAGATAACCTGGGAGTAGCTTGTAATGCGATTACCAATTTTTATCGAGTTTATCATTCTAGCCGCTACGTAGGTGAGCAATTGGTGATTCGTCTGTCAGCAGATTTATCAGATACTGCGGTAGAAAAGTTAAATTCTAACTTTAGCGACATTCTGGTGAAAGGAAAAATTACCAAAAGCCCAGCTTTACCTCAAGAAAACCAAGATGAGACAGCGGAATTACCCCGCTTGGTGTTGTACTTTAACCAGCGTGATTTGGGTCGTTTATATCAAATGATTGCGATCATTAATCAGATGGGTACTCCTTCTGTTGAAGAAAAGGCACATCCAGAAAGAAAGTAAATTAAGCTAGCGATAGCTTTCTGCATAGTTACCTTCAGTATATTTCCATAAAACTCAAATCTTTATAGAGACGTAGTACTGCTACGTCTCTAACGGAGAGAAACATTTTATTGAACCTATGCAATGTGTCCCAACTATGGAATTAGCATCAAATTATACAAAAACATATATGATGATTGTGGAGTGTCAATCCTACTTTTTCTACCTTCAGCATGAGCGAAGGTGTGAAAACATCAGCAAAATAATCTATTCAGATGGTGCGTTGTTGTGCGGCGCAACGCATTCTGCTGATTATGCTCAAAAAGCTTGTATATTAGCACAGGAAACAATTTAGAGGAATCAAGTATGCTGGAATTATTGGGTTCAGGTTTAGTTTCTCTGTGGCTGGAAATGGCTGGGGTACAAATTAAGCCTACAGAAGCTTTAGAGGCATTAGCTTGGCAAAGTAGCCCTGGCTTGGTTCTGGCCCCTGATCCAAATCCAGCGGGTTCGACTACAGTCAACCAATATTTGCAAGAAATGATTTCTTCGAGGTTGGTTGCGGAAAACTTAGCCGAGAGTCAAGGAATTTGGATGCAGTCGGGACCAATATTGATGGCTAATCATCAAGGCACAACACCTCTACCTGCTGCTTCTTTAACCAAAATTGCTACTTCACTTGTGGCTTTAAAAAATTGGGGGCCAGACCACCAATTTGAAACTTTGGTCAGCACTACAGGGCCAATAGTTGACGGGGTATTAGAGGGTGATTTGGTGATTACTGGTGGTGGTGATCCGATGTTTGTTTGGGAAGAGGCGATCGCTCTGGGTAATACTCTGAATAAAATGGGTATTAAGCAAGTTAAGGGGAATTTGTTAATCAGTGGCAATTTTGCCATGAATTTTGAACCAAATCCCATATTAGCTGGGCGGAAGCTCAAGCAAGCACTGAATCACACAACTTGGACTCGTCCGGCAAATTATATCTATTCAATCATGCCGAAGGGGACAGCTAAACCTCAAGTGGTAATTGCGGGTATTGTGAAATCAGTCGACCAACCAAACCCCCAAGGAACCCTACTGGTGCGTCGCCGTTCTTTGCCTTTGCAGCAATTAATTAAGGAAATGAACGTTTTCAGTAACAACGTCATGGCAGAGATGTTGGCGGAATCGGTAGGAGGCGCGGCTGTCATGCAATCGAAAGCTGCTAAACTTGCGGGCGTACCAGAGGCAGAAATTCAGTTAATTAATGGTTCAGGACTAGGAGTAGATAATCGGATTTCTCCGAGAGCCGCTTGTGCGATGTTAATGGCAATTCAACGAGAAGCAGCCACCCATAAAATTAATGTGGCTGACTTGTTTCCTACCTCTGGATTTGACCGTCGGGGAACAATGCGAGCCAGAGCAATGCCTCATGCTACTGTGATGAAAACGGGTACTTTGCGGGAGGTCAGCGCTTTAGCTGGAGTGATTCCTACACGCGATCGCGGTTTGGTGTGGTTTGCGATTATTAACCGTGGCCCCCAAGTTCCAGCTTTCCGTGCTAATCAAGATAAGCTGTTACAAGCTCTGGTAAAACAGTTAGAAGTAGCTCCCAATACTCCCCCATCCATTACTCCCAACTCTCCTAAATATTTTTCCCCGGAATTGGGCGCAGCTAGTCGTAACGAAATTTTGTTAGGCAAGAATAAGACTAATTCGTAATTCGTAATACTCGCCAAGGGCGAGAAGCAAGCTACGTAATTCGTAATTAAACCCCACATTCCTCCTGCTCCTTAATTACTAATCCCAGCATCTTGAGGAATAATTTCCGTGACTACTCTGCGGCCAGATTTACCGCTTCTCACCACAATGTCCTCTGTTTGCAGGTTACCAACAGCTGTTTCACCTGTAAAATTTATTGGTGGGTCAATTTGACGATAAATAACGTTTCCCTGCGCTTCTAACAATTTCTTGTCCAAATACCAACTTAACTGATTAGATTTTAGCGACTGGCGACGTTGCCCTATAGCGGTGACATTGCCGACTAAATTCACAATTTTTTGCTGTATTTTCATTTCGCCTTGATTGGCAGTTACAGTCACATTTTCGGCACGCTGGACAACAGTGATAGGAGAATTTGTCTTCACAGTTTCTGCCTTCATGTCCCAGGTCATAGAGTCACTAGCTATTTGCGTGGGTGGGTCTACTAATTCTAGCTGGGCGTTTTTTTTGATCGTAGCAACTTTAGTTTTTAAGTTAACTTCGGCAGCATCTCCCCTACCACGGTCAGTAATTTTATTGTTGTTATAACGGTCAATTTGTATGGGGCGATCGCTAATTAATGTTTCTTTTTCAATTTGCCAAATTAAACTCTCCGTTCGCATTTGCATTTGGGGGTCAACCGAATTAGCTATTACGCCACCAGAAAATTCTATGCGCTGTTCGCGGGTTTTAACTCGTGCTTCTTGCGCTACTGCTTGTAATTGTTTATGAGTCCCATTTAGTTGGTTACGGACAATTAATAAATCTTCTTGAGGCAACCACTCTAATTCATTACCTTGTAATACAATGCCATTTATCGGGTCTGTAGCCAGGATTTTCCCCTTGAGAAATAGCCGCTGACCATCCTGTTCAATATCTGCTTTGTCTGCTTGTATTTGGTAAATTGGTTTGCCATCTTGGTAGAGTTCGCCAACGGGACTTTCCGCCTGACCAAGTTGTTTTTCTTTAGTGTATATCGCCTTCTTAGATCGTACTTTCCAAACAGGTCTTCCAACTTCGTCTGCTTGTTCTAAAGTGACATCAAAAAAGGTTAAATTGCTTTCTTGGGGAGATGAATCAGCATCATCTGATTGAGAAACTGTGGGGGTAGATCCCCCACAAGCAACTAATCCAAGTACCAATAAAAAAGTTAAAGGCAGGTAAAACCAATTTGATTTGGGTTTGAAAAAATTGAGAGCTAGTGATGCCAAAAATCGGGGTGAATTTTGGTTATTTTGCCCTTTTTTAGCACAATTTACTCTCTGTTTCTGCCTGCCTTTTTGATAATTCATTAATCTTGAATTTCTAACTGTTGGTCAGCCTCTCTGATGTCTTCCAAAAAACCCATGCTGGATAGAGGCCGATATGGATAGCTTTGACGCGGATTTTTTTGGATATCTTCTTTGATGGCTTCTAAATCAATATAGCGATCGCTCACATTAATTAAGCTATCACTGGTCATGGAACGCAAGCTAACAACCTCTACGCGCACACCACGATAGCTGACTGAATTGACCGCATAAGCCAAATCCCCATCACCACTGACCAAAACTGCGGTATCATAAGAATCTACTAAAGCCATCATATCTACGGCAATTTCTACATCCAGGTTGGCTTTCTTTGAGCCATCAGGTAACTGTACTAAATCCTTAGCAATAACTCGGTAGCCATTGCGACGCATCCACAACAGAAACCCTTGTTGCTTTTCGTTGGTGCGGTCTACACCAGTGTAAAAGAAAGAACGCAAGAGTCTAGAACCGCCAGTTAATCGGCATAGTAGCTTGGTGTAGTCAATTTCGATGCCCAGTTGTAATGCAGCATAAAAGAGGTTGGAACCATCAATGAATATAGCTACACGACCTCGATTCTCTAAGACTTGTTCCGGGGTAAAAATTGAATCACTTTCCAGATTATTCAACATTGTTGTCATACCTCATTATTATGCTTGTTATATTTGATACGGATTTACCGAGATGTTATGCTAGAACGGCTTATGATAAGGTTTCGGAGCTAATAAGTTAAGCCCCGATCAGTTTTTTGAGAAAATTAAGAAATTGAACAGAATCGAAAAAGGATGAAAAATTAAAAATACTAATCGTTTTTGGCAATTTCTATGCGCTTAAAGACGGGTTGTGGTTTACCCAACGATTGTTCACTGGTTAGTACCCCCCATTTTGCATGGATAGCAAAAGGGGCAAGCATTGAAGTTTTTATTTGATCATTAAAGTCAATTCCAAAGCCCAGCTGCTGATAAATAGCGCTACTGATATTGGGAATTACTGGGGACAGAAGATAAGCTGCTAGTCTAACAGATTCTAGAACCGCGTAAAGTACCGTTTCAACTTCCTGCTGCTTGCCTTGTTTATATAGTGACCAAGGGGCTTGATCATCAATAAACTTATTGCTGGTTCGTACCAGTAAAAGGGTAGCTTCGCAGGCTTGGTTAAAAGCTAGCGCTTCATAGGCTTGTTGTACCTTATCCCCTAGACGTAAACCAATCGCTTTCAATGGATTTTCGTCATTAATGTCTTCATTTGCAATTGTTAGTCCATCACCAGTACAGTATTTCTTCACCATGTTTAAGGTGCGATTTAGCAAATTACCTAAGTCATTAGCCAAATCTGCATTCAAAACATTAATGAATCTAACTTCATTAAAATCGCCATCTTTGCCAAATTCGATTTCCTTAAGGAAGTAATAACGAACTGCATCACTACCATAACTTTCAACTAGCCCTATGGGATCGAGGGTATTACCCAGAGACTTACCCATTTTTTGACCATCTTTAGTCAAAAATCCATGCCCAAACACTCTTTCTGGTAAGGGTAAACCAGCCGACATCAGCATGGCCGGCCAATAAACTGCATGGAATCGGAGGATATCTTTACCAATGAGATGCAGGTTGATTGGCCACCAAGTTTCTAAGGCGTTGGCTAAAGTTGGTTCTGCATCTGGTTCTAGCAATGCGGTGACATAAGCAAGCAACGCGTCAAACCAAACATAAAGAGTATGCTGGGGATCAACTGGTACCCGAAAACCCCAGTCCAGATTTACCCGCGAAATAGAAAAATCCTGTAACCCTTGGCTGACAAAGCTCAAGACTTCATTCCGCCGACTTTCTGGTTGAATAAAATCTGGTCGAGACTGGTAAAACTCTTCGAGCTGAGTTTGGTATTTAGATAGACTAAAAAAGTAGTTTTGCTCGTCCCGCCACTCCACTTCCTTGTTAGTATGAATAGGGCAGCGCTTTCCCTCTAGTAGTTCCCGTTCTTCCTTAAATTCTTCACAAGATACGCAGTACCAACCTTTCTGTTTGCCTTGGTAGATGTCGCCTTTGTCCCAGACTCGCATAAAGAACTCTTTGACGATTGCTTCATGACGGTTGGCGGTAGTTCGACTAAACCGATCATACTGAATATTTAATAACTGCCATAACTTGATAAAGCTAGGCACAATTTCGTCACAAAACTCTTGTGGCGGTTTCCCTAAACTCTCTGCTGAACGCTGAATTTTCTGGCCGTGTTCATCTGTACCTGTAATCAGCAATACCTGATGCCCTATCAGCCTGTGAAACCGCGCCACCACGTCTGCTGCCATTGTGGTGTAAGCACTACCAACGTGAGGAACATCATTTACATAATATAGGGGTGTTGTCAATGCAAATCTTTTTTCTGTTTTATCCACTAAATTCATACAGAATAAAAAAATAAATTATTAAAACGTTTTCTATCTTACTTTTACGGGTAAATCCACGCAATCATATAATATTACTACTTGTTTGACAAACCATAACTTAATATTAGCAAATTTATGATGACCCGAATTTTTTATTGATGTGTATAAATCTCCGTAGCGTATACTCACAAGACATAATTTAGATACTGATAATATTTTCTAATGATTGTTATTATATTAATTGTAACTGGGACTACATAATTCTAAAGTCCGAAAACATAGCGACCTTTGTGGATAAAATTTTTCTACCTTAAGATTGCCTTGGTATCAATACAGAAGTGTAAAAATTAAGTCAAGATCATCTGCGATGTTTTGGGAAAAAATATATTAGGTATGAGTCCAAATAGTCCCCTGGATCTTTCTCGCTATTTCCTAGCGGCGTTATCAACCCAAATGTTTCGCTATCACGAAAATCGCATTCCCAGAGATGCTAGTATTTTGGTAGTTAGCAATCACCGTAGCTTTATGGATGCACTGATTTTAATGTCGGCGCTTTCCAGTCCAATTCGCTTTGCTTGTCATCACTATATGGGACAAGTACCACTGATGCGGGAAATTGTCACGGGACAATTGGGATGCTTTCCCTTAGAAGACAAGCCAAACCGCCAGCAAAGCTTTTTTGAACAGTCACAGATAATTTTGCAGTCAAAGCAGATGGTGGGTGTTTTTCCCGAAGGAACTCGGCCAATGGTGACATCTACTAAACCAAATGAATTAGGTAAATTTCAGAGAGGATTTGCTCATTTAGCGTTGCGGTCTACAGTGCAAGATTTAGCAATTTTACCAATTGCGATCGCTTCCTTAGAAGAAGTCAATACTTATGGCTTACCTTTGCGACTATTAAGTATCTTTGACCCTTCAGAACCTTTATTTAATCAACCAGGTTTACATCCCTTGGTTCTATATCGTCGGGTTGCTGTGTTAATTGGTCGTCCTTATTGGATTACACCAAAACATCAACAGAAATATCACGGCAAACAAGCTAAAAATGTTGTCACTGAACTAACTGAACATTGCCACGATGAAATTGCCAGTCTACTAGATCAAGGTTGTTATTAGACAATGGTATCTTGTGGACATATTAACTACTCTAGCCATAAACAATTTTAAATTATTTTCCACTATAATTTTAACCACGAATTCAACACAAGCTATGTATAGACTTACGCCCTTAGAATTCCCGTCGTTTAGGGCTATTAAAACTTGGTTTCCTGTTCAAGGGTAAAGGATCGATGTGATGCTATTGTGTTTTCAGAAAAGTTTCTATAAAACATCACAAATAGGTTTTAAACGAGTATTTTAAAATATGCTTGGTCTATCCCTCATCATCTGGTCAATGTAATGCTTTTTATGGTTGAATTTTAATTAGATTTTATGTAATTTTTACTACACACGATATGATCTTATCATAAAACCAAAAAGTTGAATTGAAAATTTACAATGCCAAAAGTTGAGCTAAAGCCGTGTTTCCTGACTCCTAACCGAGTCCGATTAGAGTATCCTCTGTTTGTGTATTTACCAGGGTTGGATGGAACTGGTGAACTATTGCGATCGCAAACTGCTGGCTTAGAAGTGGGCTTTGATGTTCGGTGTTTGGCGATCCCCAGACAAGACCTCACCACCTGGGAGGAGTTAAGCAACAACGTCTTAGACTTGATTCATAGCGAATTAGAAAAAAGCTCTCAAAGACCAGTTTACCTGTGTGGCGAGTCCTTTGGGGGTTGTTTGGCGATGAAAGTAGCAACCCAATCACCACAGTTATTTAAACGGATTATCTTGATTAACCCAGCATCAGCCTTTCAGCTGCGCCCTTGGTTGAGTTGGACATCCCAACTTACTTACTTTGTTCCAGAATGCTTTTATGATATTGGCGCACTAGGATTATTACCCTTTCTGGCATCCTTGGCACGTATTCCCCGTAATGTGCGCCATGAACTGCTGAAAACCATGCGTTCTGTACCCCCAGCCACACTTACCTGGCGATTGTCTTTACTGAAGGAATTTAGTGTAACGGAAGCGCAGTTACGCCGACTAACTCAAGCAGTTTTGCTCATTGTCGGTGCAAGCGATCGCCTTTTGCCTTCAGTAACCGAAGCCAAACGTTTGCTAAATATTTTACCTAATCCCAAGATGGCTGTATTACCTGACAGTGGACACGCCTGTTTACTAGAACACAATATTAATCTCTATAAAATTTTGCTGGATCAGAATTTTGTAGAACATCAGATCAAAGCATCTCAGGAGTTAGAGACTAAAGGCTAGTACCGCCGTGAAATCAAAAGTCAAAAGGCTTGTATTTTTGTATTTTGAGCTTGCTAAAATGGTATGTCTTACGCCGTGCTGTATTTATAATAAATTAGACTTTTTCAACGGTAAACAACTGATAAATCAAATTTTGATTTTCCTCACCGACTGACTGACTTTTTTGGCAATATAGTTAAAGCGATCGCAACTACCCTAAAAAATCTTTTGTACTGGCGAAATATTTTTGTATTTCTGCTGCGCCCAATATTTGCTTAATCTCTTTTGTCCCAAAGTCTTTAGAGTTTCCAGTCAACAGAACCTTCTGCTCATCTGAAGAGGTTTTAGCATGATTAAGAATAGAATGTAAAATTAAATTATCTGTATAAATTGTAATCACTAAATTTTATCCCCAGTAGCCTGTGCATCAGCTAGCTTATCTACAAAACCTATTTGTGTTAATTCTTGTAATTTAGGGGGATTATCTGTTTTCCAATTGTCAGCTAAATCTCTTAACCAACTCTCAACTAATGTTTCTAGATAATATTCAAAAACTCTCTTAGATGCAAATTCGGAGTCGTATTCAGTCATCACTTCATGAGTCGCGAAGGTGTAGACAGTTGCTAGATTTTTACCATCCCATTGGAAAATATTAATGTATTCAGGAGTAGCGGTCATCCCATAAGGAACTGTGAGATGATTATGTTCATACTCAAATTTGAGGATTTCTTCTACTTTTGCTTTAATATCTTCCTCAATATCTCTGGCTCTAATTTTCGATACTAAAAGCTTTTGTCCGTTTTTATCCCAAGCTGTAATATCAGATACTTCTATTGTTGGGTTATTTAGTTTTTCAACGTCCATTTTTAGTCCTCTTGACATTGACTGTATCGACTATATATTAATTTTAGACGATAGGCGATCGCATACCCACAGTTGTAATATACCTGACGCGTACAAAATGATCTATTTGTTTAAAAATGGAAAACTGCGAAAATTAGAAGAGTTAGTACAATAAAATCAAACAAAACTTTTGGAGGCTTGGGATGGGTTTTGTTGGATGAACCCTAAACTTTGTGAAATTTGGCTGGCTAATTTGGGGCTATCTTTAAAAATACGCCCAGTCGTCATTGTATCCCGGAATTGAATAAATAGGTGGGTAATCAATTCATATTAAATACTCTCATTCCAATACTCTAGACCAGTTACAATAACCTCTTCTAACCACTGCTTAAAACGCTCTGTAAGATTGCTTTCTTCATCAGCATAGGAAAACTGAAATAAAGAATCTGTTAAGGATTGGATATCACTAATATTTCGTTCACCTTCTTCCGTATTATCTCTGTGGTATGCACAAGCAGAACAAGCGAGTAACCCACGATATTCATGTCCGATGACATGAAATGAAAGCAGAATTGTTGTGGTTGATTCTACATCGATAACCAATTGTATCCAACTGTGATAAGGGCGAAGATTAGCAAAATAGCCTAATTGTTTAGCTGTTTCTACCACTTGGAAACGATGATAATATGATTTAAGATCACCGGCAGGAGCAGCACGGGTAAAAATTTGAACATCACTTAATAGATTCTCAACAGATAACTTAATTTCATTGGCAATATCTTGTAAACGAGTAGATGCGATTTCAAACAAATTAGTAGCAAAACCCTCAACTTTTTGACAGCGATCCTGAATGGTAGCTGATTGGTTTTGCTTAATCTTATCGGCGATAGAAGCAATAACAGCTTGCGCGCGTCGTGTTTCTGACAAAATTTGTTCAGATAAACCAAGACTGCGAATAAAAGCTTGTTTTTGACTCTTACTAAATAGTTTAATTAAGTTTGATAAATTACCTTGATCTGCTTGCTCTGAAGCCGAGATATAAGCGGCTCTATCATCACGAGTTAGAGCCAAAGGAAACCATCCAGCTTGCATAAAAACTAAACTAGCAATACACCGAGCAACTCGACCATTACCATCTTGAAATGGATGAATTTGGGTGAAGCGGTGATGCAGCCATGCTGCTTCTACTTCGGGCGGAATTTTTTCTATTCGATGTTGATGATGCCATTGAATTAAATTATCCATTTCAGATGCGACCTGTTCTGGAGGACAATATTCATGTATTAAGCCATCAGGTCTTTCAGGATTATTAGGTAGTCGCTTCCAATCACCTCGTATAAGATCAACAAGAATAATTTGTCCAGTCGATATTTTAGCTTCTGTACTATCTTGATTTTGAGTTAGAAGTTGATGTAACTGTTTGATGTAAAAAGTAGATAAAGTTCTTTGTCCACCTACAAAGTCAAACAATCCTTCGATAGCTGCTTCTTGGTCTTGGATGAGAGATATAACTTGCTTAATTGGACGATCTGTGGCTCCATGAGGAATTAGAGCTTCATTAATTCCTTGTTCAATTAATAAGCGAGTGATTCCTCGATCTAAGGTATATAATCTTTCAATAATTCCAGTTTCGATAGCAATTTCTCGCCGTAACCTATCCATAAATGTTTGGAATTCTCCAGAGGAACGGAGCCTCTCTGCTTGTTCATTCCACACAGTTACTAAAGGTGGTAACTCAGCACTTGCCAAATTTTCCCAATTTGATGGTAAATTTTCTATTGGTTGCCACTGCATAACTAATATCTAAAAACCTAAATATATACTTTAATACAAGATTAATATGGTTTTAATCGAAATCTTTGATGGGTATTAGTAGCTTTAAACCCTGCTTTTTCATAGAAGATATTGAGGTCTTCTTGGGTAATACTATCTTCTTGAGGCACTGCATCAACGGTAATTACTACAAGCTTTTTAGCCCATAATCGAGAGCGGGTTTCATTAATAAGTTTTATTCCTAATCCTTGCCTCCGAAAGTTTATATCAACCCATACATCTCCTAAATGCCAATGACCATACCACCTAGACTCAGTTCTTCCGATTTGTTTACCAGTCTTCGGGTCATTCATACTGATGTAAATAGTATCAATGTCGGGTTCTGGAATGATTATTTCCGAAAATTGGGGTTCTATTATCATTTTAAATAATTACTACTTTAAAGATAACTTCGGGAGAGCTTATCTGATACTTGTATGTTAATCAACCGTATATCTACCATCTTTAGGCTAATTACAGGAATTTATGCTGATTTAGCGATAATTTTTCAGGCTAATTTTTTTTATAGCCATCAGAGCAAACAATAAGACCATCAATCATCATAAGCTTTAGTCAGATCAGCATCAATGCTTTCATTATCCGTATCTGTCGCATAATCCATACTAATTACACCAGCAAAGCCAAGCAAACGCTGACGTGCTTCCTCAGCATCGGATTTAGGACTAACTGACAAGCTATACTGACTATTTAAGGACGTAGCAACTAATTCTGCTACTGAAACTCCGACAGCACTAGCTTGTTGCTGCAAAGCTGTATAAACTTCATCGCTCAGTTTTACAGTTAATACTTTGCTCATAGAAATAATCTACCTTAATAAACTTCAAATAATTATCACGTTTTATCCTCCTGTCAAGAAATGGCAAATTCTGTATATTTGCGAATGTCAGGAGATCTAAAACCTAAAATAATATGTGCTTTTGGTATTCCCGCCGCAACCAAATCATTAGCAATACCTTCTTCTGTGCCATCATGTTGAATCCAAACTTTATGGTCAATTAAATCAATATGTAATAAAGTTCCATAGATACGATAACCATTTTTCCAGCCTGACTCAACTAATAAATAACGATCATTTTTTTCATCTAATACCAGTTCAACTTGCACTTCTTCATCGTTACCAAGAAAATCAGCGTAATCTTCGAGAATCTTTTTAATTATCTGACGATATTGATTATTTAAGGAATCCATCTCACAATTACCTCCTGTTCAGTATCGAAGCTAAATAAACGAATAACACCATCTTCAATTAAAGTTTGACCCGCTTCTTCTTCAAAAACTGTTTTACAAGTGCTTTCACTCACAGCTAGAAATAATTTATATTCAGGATAATAACGCGCTAATAAATGCTCATATAAAACAAATTGACCAACAGCATCTTCTAGGTCTTTCATATCCGAGGGACGAGTAAAACTTTTCACCTCAATAGCTATTTTTTCCGTTTCTCGCTCTGCTGCTAGTAATCTTTCTGCACCTAAATCAACAAATAGATTTTTACCTCTCGCTAAACGAATTCGTAAAGGGTCATAGACAATTTTCCAGCCATCTTTGATGAGTGCATTTTTTACGGTGCTGTGATAAATGTCTCTAGCTGGCATAATTAAAAATCAGGTTTTCAAACCTGAGCAACCTATTCATATTTAGTATCTTCTGTCAAGTCGTAAGTTCCATCACAATTGTAATCTAAACATCACCGTCTTTATAGCCAAGCTCAAATCAGCAAAATATTCTGGTAAAAAAATTATTAGTCAGCTAACGAACCAAGGATAATGGAGCATAATTAACCTTTATAGCTGTTAACACAACGCCACAAATTAAATATGAATACACAACCAACAAACCAACCTATCCGCGTCGGAGTCCTGGGTTTCGGTGGACTGGGACAAGCAGCCGCTAAACTCCTCTCCAGCAAAGGGGAAATGTTCTTAGTCGCAGCCGCAGACCAACAAGGCTACGCTTACTCTACAGAAGGTTTAAATACTCAAGAATGCATTAAAACCTACCAAAGTCAAGGTTCCGTCGGTTATTTAGAACCAGTTGGCAGATTAAGCAATAACAGCATTCAAGATTTAATCGCTACCACTCAGCCTGTAGATGGGTATTTCCTCGCCTTACCCAACCTCCCTAATGACTTTATCCCCTCCGTCGCCCAAGAATTTATCAAGTCCGGTTGGCGGGGTGTGCTAGTAGATGCGATTAAACGCACCAGTGCAGTAGAACAACTTTTGTCAATGAAAGACGAACTGCAAGCCGCCGGAATTACCTATATGTCTGGATGTGGTGCGACACCCGGATTATTAACAGCCGCCGCCGCATTAGCCGCCCAAAGCTACGCGGAAATTCACAAGGTAGAAATTACCTTTGGTGTGGGTATTGCCAATTGGGAAGCTTACCGCGCCACAGTTCGGGAAGATATAGGACATATGCCTGGTTATAGTGTAGAAACTGCTAGGGCAATGACTGATGCTGAAGTTGAAGCCCTACTAGATAAAACTAATGGCGTGCTGACCTTGGAGAATATGGAACACGCTGATGATGTGATGCTAGAATTTGCCGGAATTTGTTCGCGCGATCGCGTTACAGTTGGTGGGGTAGTGGATACTCGCAATGCCAAAAAACCCCTCAGCACCAACGTTCAAGTCACAGGACGCACCTTTGAAGGTAAAATTTCCACCCATACCTTTACATTAGGAGATGAAACCAGCATGGCAGCCAATGTTTGCGGCCCCGCCTTTGGCTATCTCAAAGCTGGTAGGCAATTACACCAGCGCGGTATTTATGGCATCTTCACTGCGGCAGAAATTATGCCCCAATTTGTGAAATAAGCCACTAATAAAACCCAAAATTAGATTTAAATGTAGGTTGGGTTGACGGAAGGAAACCCAACATTTTCGTTGCTTTGTTGGGTTGCGCTGTGCTTAACCCAACCTACTTTTCTTCTGCGTAGCAGCACTAGCGGTTAGCCTCTAGCCCTGCCTCAATTTCCTCTTCTACCAAAAAAGAGGGTGTTTGGATAATAAATGGCAGTTCTGCCCCCACAAGTCCCCTCTGGATGCGTTCTGAAGTTTCATTAAAAACCACAAATAGCGGATATACAGTATTTGCCCCATCACTCAAAATATGACTGTGACGTAAAGGCATTAGCCATTCATAGTCTTTATCCAGCAAAACTTGAGTTTTTCGCCAACGTCCCAATAAATCAGAAAAGTCTTCATGGGGACGATGAATAAAAAGTAAAATTTCAACTCCCGTTTTGATTTTCCACTCTGGGTCACACATAATAATTGCGATGTCACAGGGTAAACAAGTTATTTGTGCATCTAGTGTGGCAGTACCACGGAAGCGAACAATCGGCAGAGGGATCGTAATAATACTGTCATCTGGGCGACGCAGACTAGGAATCATTTCTAAGTAAGGCCGGTGTTGCTTGAGTAAGGCGATCGCAGCTACATTATTGCTATACTCTGCCAAGCTGGCTTCATAGTGAGATTTTTTGACAGGCATGATTAATTGACTAATTCGTAATGCGTAATTCGTAATTAAGATAATTATTTTGGGCTTTTCAGCCAAATCCCAAATTATGTAGAGTTAGGAATAAACAGTTTTGACCCCTAACTCTTTTATCATGAATCCTAATCACTTAACCCAGATTCTCAAACACTGCAAACATCGGCAAATACATTGCCAGCAAAATTGTCCCCACCATACCCCCTAAAACCACAATCATTAATGGTTCTAAAACACTGGTGAGTGCTTTAACTGCCTGTTCCACCTCATCTTCATAGAAATCAGCAACTTTCATTAACATGGCATCTAACTCACCAGTTTCTTCACCAATGCTAATCATCTGAATTGCCATAGGCGGAAACACTTGATCTTGTTGCAAAGCCAAGCTAATCATTCCTCCTTGTTGAATATCTACACGGGCTGCATCGATAGCATTAGCAACCACTTGGTTTCCTGATGTATCGCGGACAATTTCCAAACAAGTGAGAATTGGCACACCTGAACGAGTCAAAGCCCCAAAAGTCCGACTAAAACGCGCCACTGATGACTTTTGAATCAAGTCACCAAACAAAGGCATTTTTAGAGAAAGGCGGTCAATTGTGATCCGACCAACAGGTGTTTTGTAATATTGCTGATAAGCAATACTCAATCCGATTAAAGCACCAACAACAACTAAAGACCGCCAACTTCTCAAAATTTCACTACACATCATCAAAAATTGGGTAAGCGCTGGTAATTCTGTCCCCAAATCTGTAAAAATATTCGCAAAAATCGGAATCAGAAACACAGTCATCCCCACAAAGATAGCAGTGGCTAAAAAACCCACAACCACTGGATAAGACAATGCGGCTTTAATTTGGTTTTGTAATCGGGCAACATCTTCTAGCAACTTAGCTAAACGGTTCAGCACTTCATCCAAAACCCCGCCAACTTCGCCTGCTTGAACCATACTGACATACAAACCATCAAAGCAGGCGGGATGTTTACGCATAGAATCGGAAAGGTTCATTCCACTTTGCACATCATTACTGATTTCAATCAGTGCTAGTTTTAATTTAGGATTGCTACACTGTTCGGACAACACCCCTAAACTTCTGACAATGGCGACACCTGCATTCACCAAAGCTGCAAATTGACGGGAAAAAACCGCTTTATCTTTAACGGTCACATTAGTCATTGCCAACTGAATTTTATTCAAATCAAAGCTAGCAAGACTCTGAGACTGCTTTAATTCTTGGACAACAAAACCCTGGTCTCTAAGATTAGTGCGGGCTTGTGACAAGGATTCGGCAATAACTTTTTCTTTTCGGGATTTTCCTTGAGAATCCCGAATACGAGCTACATAATTTGGCATAGATTAAGTAAGTCAAAATTAGATAATTGAAAACGTAAAAATTTAACGCGCTCTTCCAGCCCCAGTCCCAGGTCTTGCACCAGCTGGTGTAGAAGTACCGATGAGACGTTGAATTTCATCTGGCTTGGAAGTTTTCGACATTGCTGCTTCAAAAGAAATCGTTCCAGCTTTGTATAAATCAGCTAAAACTTTTTCCAAAGTTTGCATCCCCAATTTTCCCCCAGTTTGAATAGTTGAGTAAATTTGCGCTGTTTTGCCTTCTCGAATCAAGTTAGAAATAGCCGGAGTAACGATGAGAATTTCTTGAGCCATCACCCGTCCAAATTCACCTGGTTTAGGGTTTTTCTTTTCTACCAAAGTTTGGCTAAATATGGCTACTAAAGAGTTAGATAACTGTACCCGCACTTGAGTTTGCTTCTCATGGGGAAACACATCAATAATCCGGTCAACAGTTTGTGCGGCTGAACTAGTGTGCAAAGTCCCAAATACCAAGTGTCCTGTTTCTGCTGCCGAAATTGCTAAAGAAATCGTTTCTAAATCACGCATTTCTCCCACCAGAATAATATCTGGGTCTTCCCGTAAAGCGGCTCTTAAAGCATTAGAGAAACTTTTAGTATCTTCATTCAGTTGTCTTTGGTGGACTAGGCTTTTAATTGGTTCATAAACAAATTCAATCGGATCTTCCACAGTGAGAATATGCTCGGCTTTGGTGCGATTAATTAAGTCAATCATTGCCGCTAGGGTGGTTGTTTTCCCCGAACCTGTGGGGCCTGTCACCAGAATTAATCCTCTGGGCTTATCGGACATTTCCCGTACTACATCGGGCAGACCTAATTTTTCAAAGTTAGGAATTTTGGAACTGAGCGCCCGTAAACAAGCAGCATAAGCACCACGCTCTTTATAAACATTCACCCGGAAACGAGCTAAACCTTTCACACCATAAGAACAATCCAATTCCCAAGTTTGTTCTAAGGTTTTACGCTGAGTATTATTCAGCATACTAAAAATCAGCCTTTGGCACTGGTCAGCACTCAATACCTCGTCACCGATAGGAGTCAGTTTGCCACTAATGCGAAAGTAGGGAGGCAAACCTGCGGATAAATGCATATCCGAGCCACCCATTTCAATCATCTGTTCCATCAAGTCTTCAATCATCATTTCCATAGTGATAGTTCCTAGTTTTTACTTGTTGAATCCAAATTTTATAGTCAAAAGTTATGACTAATGATTAACTCTTAATCTTGAAAACGAGGTGTCATACAGTATGGGCAATCTAGCCATTCCGGTTGTAGCAGAGCATGACAAGTCTGACAAGTAAGACCACTCTTGCGTTTGGCCTTTAACTCTGCTTCCAAGCCGGTATCAGTAAAGGTTACCCGTTCTACTTCTTCGAGGGTGCTGACACCTTGGCGGACTAAATCCAAACTGTAAGCTAGCAAGGTTTTCATGCCCTCTTCCACTGCCACTTCCTTAATCCGGTCTGTTGGTGCTTCTTGATTAATCAAAGTTTGCAGGTTTTCAGTAACTCGCATCACTTCATAAACACCACAACGTCCTTTGTAGCCAGAACCATTACAAGTTGAACAAACCTGCTGATTGTTGGCTTTTGCTTCCTTGATTTCTTCTAATGTCAAAGTGTTAGCTTTGTAAAAAGTTACGCCTAAATCTTGGGAAGCTGATAGGCCATAGCGAGCCAGTTCTTCAGTTGTCGGAGTATAGGGAATGCGACAATCAGAACAGACACGCCGCACCAAACGTTGCGCCAAAACACCAATTAGGGAACTAGAAACCATAAAAGGCTCAATACCCATTTCTCCTAGTCGAGCGATCGCACCAGGGGCATCATTGGTATGTAAAGTAGTTAAGACTAGGTGACCAGTTAAAGCTGCTTCAATCGCGGTTTTTGCTGTTTCTTTATCGCGTGTTTCACCCACTAGTAAGACATCCGGGTCTTGCCGCAAAAATGCCCGCAAAGCCGTCGCAAAGTCTAACCCTTTTTCCCGAATCACTTGTACTTGAGTAATCCCTGGCAAGCTGTACTCAATGGGGTCTTCTACTGTACTAATATTGATACCCGGCGAGTTCTTTTCTGATAATGCCGAATACAGCGATGTCGTTTTACCAGAACCAGTTGGCCCAGTCACCAAAATCAATCCAAAAGGACGGCTAACCATATCCTGGACGATTTGTAACGTTTCGGGATCGCTAATTAACTTATTTAATCCCAACTGGGTGGAGGAGTTATCCAAAATCCGCAATACTACTTTTTCCCCGTAGCGGCTAGGCAAGGTACTGACGCGGAAGTCCACCTTACGTCCCTCGAACAATCGCCGGATGCGTCCATCTTGGGGTAAGCGGCGCTCGGCAATATCTAGACTAGAGATGATTTTAAATCGGGCTGTGACCGCAGGCACGATTTTTTTCGGTAGGGGGTCGAAAGCTTCACTCAACACCCCATCCTTACGGAAGCGAATACGTAAATTTTCTTCCTGTGGTTCGATGTGAATATCCGAAACTCCCTCATGTAAGGCTTTAGCCAGGATTCTGTTGACAAGGTTGATGACTGGAGCATCTTCTGCACCCTTCATTGCTGCCCCTAAATCAGCCTCCATCTCTTCGGGGGTATCGTCTAGGTCGAGATTACTCAGATTTTCTAAATCTTGATTAATATCTGTAAATTTTTCTTTTTCCAGGTGCTTTTGCCGCACAGCCAATTCATCCAAATATTGGTTAATTAGCTGTTGGTAATCTTCTTGGGTAATTACCATGCGCTGTAAAGCCAAACCCTGGGGGCGCAGGATGCGGTTAAGGTCATCGGAAGCTTCAAGATTATCCGGATCGACCATTGCCACCAAGACACAGGGGGGTTTTTGGTCTTCATTTTTAGATAATGGTACCAAGCGATGGCGACGACAGATATCCACCGGAATCAGGGTTTCAATCAGGTTGCTTACCTTAGTGTTGCCAATTTCGTTGACTTCCGGATCAAGGAACTCAACACCGTACAGTATTTTAAGCTCAAATAGCTGTTGTTTTTTATATTGTCTAAGGAACTCAGGTGATAGCTGTTGTCCGGTGATAGACTCCAATACTTCCGTCAAGGGTCTGCCAGATTTGCGACTTTCAATCAGCGCCAGCCTCATCTGTTCAGTATTGGCATAGCCAGACTGTATTAGTTTGTTGCCGAAGGGCGAAAACTCTGTTCTTGTAGTTAGAGCGGTACTGCGCCGTTGTGGTGACGAGTAAGTCATAGGTGAGCAATGAGTAGGGAGTAGGTAGTAGGTAGTAGGGGAAAACCTCTATTTACAGTATTCCCAGGCTGAAGCCAAGAATTTTCATTTACACTGGCTAAATTTATGTCAGAGTTTTTGCTATGCCTCCTGACCCCTTACTCTTCTCCCTTTGGGATCTGTGCCTAACCTGCTATATAACACCTTGACAAGCCTAGACATTATTTAACGTTTCATAGGGTAGCGTCGGCGCAATTAACCCTCCACGTTCAGACACGGGTAAGCCCTCCGTGTTTCTTGCGTAATTATTTAAGTTGATCGCCGCATTTAAATCACGATCTAAGCTATGTCCACAATTACCACAGTTAAATGTCCTTTCTTTTAAAGGCATTTCTTGTTTGTGTCCACAATTAGAGCAAGTTTTGCTGGATGGATACCAACGGTCAAGCGAGTTGCTCTGTGAAGGCTACTAGCCTTAGTGATTTTATAGAGAGGCTGGCTCGAGAGAAAATATAGAAAATTTGTACACAGATGTATATTAATGTCTAGTTTATTGAGGTCTAGTAGTAAGCTCTTTTCTCAGTTTTTCACTTCTGGGATTTGCCAGACTGAACTAAGTAATGCCAAAATGTTTAGTTTGGTTCGTAGTGAGCAGCTATGACCATTAATTATGATGTCTGCCGTTCCAGTAGTAACTTGTCAAAAAACGGACTTATGGCAAATGAGCGAAGGCGAATAATATTCAGCACAACTCTTCCAAAAGGCTGATTTATGGTGTTAACCGATGCGTTCGGAATACCGTCCCCAGGGTGTCTACGCTAACGTGTTCACCATTTGTCACAATAAAAGGACGGTGGCATCACTTCCAGGAAAATGTCGGCAAAAAAATTAGCCTCAGTTGTAAGCTGTGGTGACGTACTGCCATAAAAACAATCTGGGACGAGTAGACAATATGGACGAAAATAAACAGGTAAACAATACCAGCCAGCAATTGGGTGAACCAACAGAGGTAAAGCAAGCAATGAAGAGCGACTCCCCAGCCCAAACCAACTTCAACGAATCTGGCAGCGAGGTTACTGAGCAAGTGACAACTCCAAATAATGTATCGGAAGATGCAACAATTACACCAGAAGATGGTGTCGCTGCCACTGAAAAAACTGAAGTAGAAACAGCTGCTTTGGCAGAATTGACTCAACAAATTGAGTCTCTCAAAGCGCAACTCGAAGAACGCAGTACTCAATATATGAGGATTGCCGCCGATTTCGAGAATTACCGCAAACGCACCAGCAAAGAAAAAGAAGAGCTGGATTTGCAAGTGAAGCGGAACACTATTTTGGAACTGCTACCCATTGTCGATAATTTTGAGCGGGCGCGAGCGCACCTGAAGCCACAAAGTGACGGCGAGATGACAATTCACAAAAGTTATCAAGGGGTTTATAAACAACTAGTGGAATGCCTCAAACGCATAGGAGTATCACCAATGCGTCCTGAGGGGGAAGAATTTGATCCCAATCTTCATGAAGCCGTTATGCGCGAACCTACGGATGAACATCCGGAAGGAACAGTGTTAGAAGAGTTAGTACGCGGATATTATTTGGGCGATCGCGTGCTGCGCCATTCAATGGTCAAGGTGGCTGCTCCCAAGGAAGACACACCACCAGCACCCGAAGATCAGTCGAGTTCAGCTGACAGTTAAACTGTAGTTGCTCGCCTCATGGGCTAAAAGTGCCTAGATTTTCTCAAGAATAGGCATTGCACATCACACCAAGGATCGGGCTGTTGACAGTTTGCCGGACTTTCGCAGCCCGCCTTGTGATTGCAGCTTACATCTAGGGCGCGACTTGATCACAAAAAGCCGAACCTAGATAACAGTATGTGTTGCAACTGCTTGCAAGAGGAGTTCCACAGACGTTACCTTCAGCTTTAGCCCATATAGCAAAGTGCTGAGTGCTGTAAAGCCCTGCGGGCAGAGCTGCACAAAGAGCGCAGCCTGTTAGCCCGTGTTGAGTTAAACTCAGTCATAACTTTAACCTTTGAGCATTCAGCTTTCTCCTACCCTATAGGATTACTGCTATACAAAAAATGATCCGCGAACAATCACGTTATCAGCACTCAGTAGAAATACTATACGTATGGGAAAAGTTATTGGGATCGACTTAGGCACTACTAACAGTTGCGTCGCAGTTTTGGAAGGTGGTAAACCACTTGTGATTTCCAACACTGAAGGAGGACGTACTACACCTAGTATTGTGGGATTTGGCAAGGGTGACGTTCGCTTAGTTGGTCAGCTGGCAAAGCGCCAAGCTGTAACTAATGCCGAAAACACAATCTATAGTATCAAGCGATTTATCGGTCGTCGCTGGGAAGATACTCAAACAGAACGCAGTCGAGTACCTTATACCTGTATCAAAGGTCGAGACGATACTGTTGATGTCCAAATTCGCGGACGTAACTACACACCCCAAGAACTATCAGCGATGGTTCTGCAAAAACTCAAGCAGGACGCAGAAAGTTTTTTGGGTGAAGAGGTGACTCAGGCAGTAATTACCGTACCTGCATATTTCACAGATGCCCAAAGACAAGCAACTAAAGATGCTGGTACTATTGCTGGACTTGAAGTTCTCCGGATTATCAACGAGCCAACTGCTGCGGCTTTAGCCTTTGGTTTAGAAAAGCAAGACCAAGAACAGTTAATTTTAGTATTTGACTTAGGTGGCGGTACTTTCGATGTCTCCATCCTTCAACTTGGGGATGGAGTTTTTGAAGTTAAAGCAACTTGCGGAAACAACCACTTGGGCGGAGATGACTTTGATAACTCTATCGTCAGCTGGATGATTGAACGTTTCCAGAAACAAGAGAACATCGACCTTTCCCCCGATAAAATGGCACTGCAACGTCTGCGAGAAGCCGCAGAAAAAGCCAAAATAGAACTTTCTCATCTGGCGAGTACTTCCATTAACTTGCCATTTATCACTGCGGATGAGAATGGGCCAAAACATCTGGAAATGGAACTCAATCGCGCTCAATTTGAAGAGATGGCAGGGACCTTAATTCAAGCTACTATTGAGCCGATGATTCAAGCTCTTAAAGACGCAGACCTCCAAACACAAGATATAGATCGAATTATTTTGGTCGGTGGTTCCACCCGAATTCCCGCTGTCCAAAATGCCCTGATCAAGTTTTTTAACGGTAAAGCTCCCGATCGCTCTATCAACCCTGATGAGGCGGTAGCCCTTGGTGCAGCAATTCAAGCTGGGGTACTGAGTGGCGAAGTCGATAATCTGCTGCTCTTGGATGTCACTCCCCTATCCCTGGGAATTGAAACTTTGGGCGAAGTATTTACCAAAATTATTGAACGCAACACTACAATTCCCACCAGTAAATCCCAAGTTTTTTCCACTGCCGTTGATGGTCAAATCTCAGTGGAAATTCATGTCCTCCAGGGGGAAAGGGCAATGGCCAGGGATAACAAAAGTCTGGGGAAATTTCTGCTGGCAGGAATTCCGCCATCTCCCCGTGGCGTTCCACAAATAGAAGTATCTTTTGAAATTGATGTTAACGGTATCCTCAATGTCGCAGCCCAAGACAAAGGTACTGGTCGAGAGCAGAGTATTCGGATTAGCAATACAGGCGGTTTGAATAGCAACGAAATCGAACGGATGCAGCAAGAAGCCGAAGTATTTGCGGAAGAAGATAAAAAACGTAAAGAACTGGTTGACCTCAAAAACCAAGCAGATAATTTGTTGTTTAGTTACGAATCAACCCTCAAGGATAATAGTGACTTTATTGGTGAGCAGATGAAAGCTTTAGCCAACGAAAAAGTCATTCAACTTCAAGCTGTAATGGCTAATCCCAGCATTTCGCTTACAGAATTTCAACAGTGCTTAGATGACTTCCAGCAAACTTTGTTTGCCATTGGTGCTGATGTATACAACAGAGCCAATGACCAAGAAGGTAGTGAGGAACTTGAAGAAGTTTCAGAAACTCTTTTGAGTTCAGAATTAGAGCAACCGATAAATGAAACACCCATACCACAGTTCAATTTTGATTTTGATGAAGAAAGTACAGCACAAGCTGATTATGAAGCAATAGATTAGTCATTATTGGTCATTGGTCATCTCCGACAAAGATTGTAGAGACTTTCCATGGAAAGTCTCTACAGGGATTCTGTGAGAACAGATATTTAATTTTCACCAGATATCTATTTGGTCACGATGTTTCCCCCCTAACCTCTGCCCCCTGCCCCCTTTCCTCTTCTCCCCTGCTCCCTAATTTTGCTAGCTTAGAGAAGCGAATTGCTGTGGAATAGATAGTTTATGTACAGATGGGAGGTTTTCCGCACCTGATTGTGCGGCTAGCCCCTATAGTTTGTGAACGGGATTTTTACCCGCTGAGTAGCACAATTGTAGAAGAGACAGTTTACGTGCCTAAGTGTGGCGGCTTTTGTTGTCTTCCATGATGAAAGCAACTGTTGCATTAAACTTGCAGGTGATTTTTGCGAAAGGTGAAAGGTAAAAGGTAAAATCAATATATTATTAATAAAAATTTACTTTTTCTTCTTTCTGCCTAGCTTCCGGCAAGCCGTCTTCAAATAACACTGCTTTATCCAAAGAAGTCACCTGAGCGAGTTTTCGCCCAAAGGCTAACAACAGGAGTAAATTCGATTGTCCTGACTGGCATACTGTGATGAGTAGCCGCTCCTCAAGGATATGACTTACCGTAGGATAGCAAGTGTCTGTGGCGTTTATTGCCTTGTTGCTTTCTTCCTCCTAACTTTTCTTTTACCTTTGCTATATGGCCCGCGACTATTATGAAACTCTGGGTGTCTCTCGTGACGCCGACAAAGAAGACATCAAACAAGCCTACCGCCGTTTAGCCCGGAAGTTTCACCCAGATGTGAACAAAGAACCGGGAGCGGAAGATCGGTTTAAGGAAATTAACCGCGCTTATGAAGTGCTTTCTGAGCCAGATATTCGAGAACGTTATAACCGTTTTGGAGAAGCTGGTGTTTCAGGTGCTGCTGCTGCTGGCGCAGGTTTCCAAGACATGGGCGATATGGGCGGTTTTGCCGATATCTTTGAAAGTATTTTCAGTGGCTTCGCTGGTGGCGGTATGGGTGGTCCGACCACGCAACGACGGCGCAGCGGGCCAGTGCGAGGTGACGACTTAAGGCTAGACCTGAAGTTGGACTTTCGAGAAGCGGTATTTGGCGGCGAAAAAGAAATTCGCATTTCCCATTTAGAGGTCTGTGATACCTGTGGTGGTTCAGGTGCCAAAGCTGGTACTCGCCCTCGCACTTGTTCCACTTGTGGTGGTTCAGGTCAAGTTCGTCGTGTGACTAGAACACCTTTTGGTAGCTTCACTCAAGTCTCAACTTGTCCCACCTGTAACGGTACGGGAATGGTAATTGAAGATAAATGTGATGCTTGTGATGGTAAAGGGACAAATCAAGTACCCAAGAAACTAAAAATTAACATCCCAGCTGGGGTGGATAATGGCACGCGTTTGCGAATCTCCCAAGAAGGGGATGCTGGTCAACGTGGTGGACCTCCGGGGGATTTGTATGTTTACTTATTTGTCAATGAAGACGAAGAATTCCAACGGGATGGTATTAACGTTCTCTCGGAACTCAAAGTTAGCTACCTGCAAGCAATTTTAGGTTGCCGTTTGGAAGTGGAAACGGTAGACGGGCCAGTGGAACTGATTATCCCTGCTGGAACTCAGCCGAATACAGTCATGAAGCTGGAAAATCGCGGTGTACCTCGCTTGGGAAATCCTGTCAGTCGTGGAGATCATTTGCTGACAATCTTAATTGACATTCCGACTAAGGTGACCCCAGATGAAAGAGAATTGCTGGAGAAGCTGGCTAAAATTAAGGGAGACCGGACTGGTAAAGGTGGTCTAGAAGGATTCTTGGGAAATTTGTTTAAGTAATGAAGTCTTCTCATCTTTCAACTCCTGATGCTCAACTTGACTTGCGCGGCACTCCTTGCCCGATTAATTTTGTGCGGACAAAATTATATTTGGAAAAAATGCTGCCAGGATGTTTACTCGAAGTCTGGCTAGATTCTGGAGAACCTATTGAGCAAGTTCCTGATAGCCTAATCATGGCTGGTTATCAGGTTGAGCAAATTACAGATTGCATGGGCTATTTTTCTCTGTTGGTACGCCGTCCCGCTACTGCCCAATGACAACAGTGGAAACTATGTCTACTCATGGACAGTTACTTGGTACGGTGCTAGCCGTGCAAGCCAATTTTTATCGCGTCCAGCTGGATGTAGATGAGAAGAGTCTTCGGGTACAGGGTGACAAGGAAAATTTTGCCCTCCTCCCTCATCCCCCGATGGTTCTCTGTACCCGCAGAACCCGGTTAAAAAAAATCGGGCAACAGGTAATGGTGGGCGATCGCGTGGTGGTGGATGAGCCAGATTGGGCTGGTGGTAGGGGGGCAATTTCCCATGTTCTACCCCGTCGCAGCCTATTAGACCGGCCAGCGATCGCCAATGTTGACCAAATTCTCTTAGCATTTGCGGTTACTGATCCACCTCTGGAACCTTACCAATTAAGTCGATTTCTGGTAAAGGCTGAGTCTACTGACGTGGATGTGCTGCTATGCCTGAATAAAAGTGATTTAATCACACCACAGGTACAAGAGGAAATAAGCGATCGCCTGCTGGGATGGGGCTATAAACCCCTATTTATTAGCGTCCAAAATGGCATCAATATTGCAGAACTAACTAACCATCTAAATAATAAAATTACTGTCATTGCTGGGCCTTCCGGCGTGGGAAAATCTAGCCTAATTAACGTGCTGATACCCACTGTTAACCTGCGCGTGGGGGAAGTCTCTGGCAAATTAGCACGAGGTCGCCATACAACGCGCCATACAGAATTATTTGAATTGCCTGGGGGTGGTTTGCTGGCAGATACTCCCGGCTTTAATCAACCTGATTTGGATTGTAGCCCCGAAGAATTAATCTATTATTTCCCAGAAGCCAGAGAACGATTAGCAGAGGCTAGCTGTCGGTTTAGTGACTGTTTGCATCGAGACGAGCCTGATTGTGTGGTGCAGGGCGACTGGGAAAGGTATGAACATTACTTGGAATTTTTAGATCAGGCGATCGCGCGTCAAACTCAGCTTCACCAACAAGCCGATCCCGAATCAACAATGAAAATTAAAAGCAAAGGTAAGGGTAAGCAACAGTACGAACCGAAGTTAGAGAGTAAAAAATATCGTCGCGTCTCCCGAAAAACACAGTTACAAGAGTTAGAACAATTGTATAAAGAATCCGAAGATTAAATCAGTGAACAGTGAACAGTTATCAAGCCGATGTACTAGGCTATTTAGACCCAATGATGCCTCTGGATTGCTAACTGATAACTGATAAATATCTTAACAATACAGCCAACTAGAAAATTACGGTCACGCACCCCATAAAGTCTTAAAATACTGTTAATTTCACCAAGTCCTCGTTCTTAAACTGACAATTACTACCTTTAATTCATTATGGCTATCGGCTACGTCGCGCTTGTACTTCATGCACATCTGCCTTTTGTTCGTCACCCAGAAAGTGACTATGTGTTGGAAGAAGAATGGCTTTATGAAGCCATCACCGAAACATACATTCCTTTATTAAAAGTATTTGAGGGCTTAAAGCGAGACGGTATCGACTTTAAAATCACCATGAGTATGACACCGCCGCTAGTGTCCATGCTCCGTGATCCCCTACTGCAAGAACGCTATGACGCGCACTTAACTCAACTAGAAAAACTGATCGAACTGGAAATTGAGCGTAATGCCAAGAATGGACATCTTCTTTATTTAGCGGAACATTACGCCATTGAGTTTAAAGAAGCGCGTCAGGTATGGGAACACTACAAAGGTGACTTGATCACAGGTTTTAAGAAATTTCAAGATAGCAATAACTTAGAAATTATTACTTGTGGTGCTACTCACGGCTATCTACCACTGATGAAAATGTATCCGCAAGCTGTGTGGGCGCAAATTCAGGTAGCTTGCGAACACTACGAGCAAACCTTTGGACAAGCACCCAGAGGTATTTGGTTACCGGAATGCGCTTACTATGAAGGCGTGGAGCGGATGCTGGCGGATGCTGGTTTACGCTATTTCCTCACTGATGGACATGGGATTTTATACGCCCGTCCTCGCCCACGCTTTGGTACTTATGCCCCGATTTTTACTGAACCTGGTGTTGCGGCTTTTGGTCGAGACCATGAATCTTCGCAGCAGGTATGGTCTTCTGAGGTGGGCTATCCCGGTGCAGCAGAATATCGGGAATTTTACAAAGATTTGGGCTGGGAAGCAGAATATGAGTATATTAAGCCCTATATCATGCCCAATGGTCAACGGAAAAATACGGGCATTAAGTATCACAAAATTACTGGACGTGGTTTAGGGCTTTCAGATAAGGCACTCTACGACCCTTATTGGGCGAGAGAAAATGCGGCAGAACACGCTGCTAACTTTATGTATAACCGGGAACGTCAAGTTGAGCATTTAAACGGTATTATGGGTCGCCCGCCCATTATTGTTTCGCCTTACGATGCTGAGTTATTTGGTCATTGGTGGTATGAAGGCCCCTGGTTTATTGATTACTTGTTCCGTAAATCATGGCATGACCAAGGAACATATCAAATGGCTCATTTGGCTGATTATTTGCGGACAGAACCGCACCAGCAAGTTTGTCGCCCTTCGCAGTCGAGTTGGGGCTATAAGGGTTTCCATGAGTATTGGTTGAATGAAACAAATGCTTGGATTTATCCACATTTACACAAAGCTACCGAACGCATGATTGAAATTTCGCACCTAGAAGCCGAAGACGACTTGCAGGAAAAAGCCCTCAACCAAGCGGCGCGAGAACTTTTACTAGCGCAATCTTCTGACTGGGCTTTTATTATGCGGACGGGAACAATGGTTCCTTATGCTGTGAGAAGAACGCGATCGCACCTGATGCGATTTAATAAGCTCTACGAAGACGTTAAAATTGGCAAGGTTGATAGTGGTTGGCTGGAAAAGGTGGAAGTAATGGATAATATTTTCCCTCAAATCAACTATCGGGTTTACCGTCCTTTGTCATAGTCTCAAATGGTAGGGTGCGTTATGGACGTTAGTTCTAACGCACCGAGAATTGAGTCAGGTGCGTTGCGCTACGCGACAACACAACGCCAGTTGCTACAACGGAGGGAACCTCCGCAACGCACTTGCTCCCCTACAAAAAATAATTCTTCTCAGCCTTTAATTCATGACTAAAGTCCTGACTACAAACCTTTAATTATTTACGCCGACTTACTTGTATCACTACAACATTTATTTGTCAAATTTGCTTTTTTTGAATTAGCATAGTGAAAAACTTCAATTATTTATTCTCTACGTTAAATTTGAAGTAAGTTGAGGATTTAATCCCAGGAGCGAATGCTATGGATATATTGATTGAATCTACAAAGGATTTTGAGCAAGATTTAGAGCAATTTAGTAATACAGAAAAATTTAAGATTATTAAAAAATTGAATCGATATGTTG
>REBL01000113.1 GCA_007692755.1 Nodularia sp. (in: cyanobacteria)
TATCTGTGGAATCAATCAATCGAAAATCCCAAATCTAAAATCCTCAAGCCCCTAGTACCGCCGTGAAGTCAAAAGTCAACAGTCAAAAAGCTTATAAAATGGGCTTTTCATGGATTTTGAATGCTCTGGTAAAACACTAAACGATTGTGAGCTTTTAATAAAATGTAACTTTGACTACAGATTTTAATTTTCTGTGCATCAAGACAATTTTTTCAATCCAGTAGATTAAATTCTGCCATAGCTCTAGAAAAGTTTTTATTTTCATGTCCTGGACGACTGAGTTTAATCAAAGCAAAGCGCTGTAAGGGCGTTAAACTTGCCCATTTTAGCAATGTGAGTGTATTCCCCATTTCTTGAGCTTTTTCCTGGATACTAGCTGGGATAGTGCCAGCATCCATCCATAACGGATCAGCGTCGATGGGTAGTTTTGCTGCTGAGTTACCAGTGCGTTCTAAAATCAGCTGTTGGAGATAGTCTTGGTAAGCTAGAATTTCCATTTCTGTCGTGCAAGGTAATTCTACTAAAGCTGCACGCTCATCTTCAGTTATTTGATGCCAATGAGACAATTTCAGCTTGATACCACACGTGTCTAACTTGTAGCGCACCTGCATAGGTATACAGCGCAGGGAGTCTACAAAATCTGCTTCAAATTCAAAGAAATCTGCCATAATTTGAGAAGTATGAATAAAATTCTTGATCGCGAAGCGCTGCTGCAAAGTAGATTGCTAAACCACCTTACAGTTTTTGGGTAATTTATTTTTGGTGTTCCCTAAGTCTATCTTTGTCTAATGAATTAGTGCTTAGAGGCGTAGCGATCGCCATTTTTTTAGATAGAGTTTAAAATGATTTTTGCGTCAACCAGTAGGTGATTTTTTGAACATTGAAAATTTTACGCTTGAAATCCTTACCTCATCTGGCTTTGAACCCTCTCACACCTAACTTGAGGTTGACGCAAACCCCGAAAGCCTTGCCATCAAAGCTTTTGAGATATATATTCAAATGTCTTTCTTGACAACCCAATTCCTGAAAGGCTATATTCGTTTTAGGTTGACGGAACAGCACCTTGAAAACCAAATATATCAACGCTTCCAGATGCGGGCGGTTACAATTACCAATAATCCCTATCAGGGATTGAAACTAAATCCTTTCTCCCCAACAAACACATCTAACTGTTACAATTACCAATAATCCCTATCAGGGATTGAAACGAAATTCAAATTTCCCATTGTGTCAGATAAAGCTATTTCGTTACAATTACCAATAATCCCTATCAGGGATTGAAACGATTCAAGTTCTTTTGTATTCCAAATATAGCGGATGGGTTACAATTACCAATAATCCCTATCAGGGATTGAAACCTCTGTATGTGCTATCTGCCTTGCAGAGTAGGCATTGCGTTACAATTACCAATAATCCCTATCAGGGATTGAAACGAGAATAGCCCAAATGCTGTTTTACTCTTGATTTTGTTACAATTACCAATAATCCCTATCAGGGATTGAAACGGATAATCTTCTCAGATAGCTGTTGGTAGTTTGAAGTTACAATTACCAATAATCCCTATCAGGGATTGAAACTTTGGGGGGCATCCCTCTAGGCAGTCTACTGAGTAGGCACAGGGTTACAATTACCAATAATCCCTATCAGGGATTGAAATTAATGCCTGATATTGCTGCTACGAATGATCCAATAGGCAATTGATAGAGATAAAACGGCAACGCCCAAACCGATAATAGTATTACCTGTGACTTTTGCTAAATCAAGAATAATGATTTTTCGGGCAACTGCAATTAAAGAAGTAACAATAACTAACTCAACGTGTACAACGTGTTTTCGCAGATAAGCTGTGATATTTTCTAATATCTCTAAAGCAATTAAAACATTTAAAAACAATCCGAAAATTGTAAATAATACTTGATTGAATTTCCCATAACTACTAGCAAATAATTCATTGATTAGGTAAACGCCTAAATCAAAAATTGCAGCTATAATTACCACTACCATTGCCAGTGATAATACCTTAGCAACAAGCACCTCAATATTTTCTATGAGGTGCATAAAATTTTCGTCTCTAGCAAAACTCCTAATCTTTCTGAAGATATATCTCATCTGCAATAATTTAATACCAATTTTATGTGAGGCTGCACATAATCCTGAAATCCCTTGATTAATCCATCTTTATCTGCGTCCATCTGCGTCCATCTGCGTTCAATTATTCTTAATATTTTATTCCATGCAGCTTCATCTTAAATCTTTGGTGTCAATTGTAGATATAAACATGGAATTATCAACAATGCAATCACAGTAGACGCACATAATCCAAAGATAATTGCCATACACAAAGGAAACCAGACAGGATCACTAACTGCTAAGGGAATTAAACCAACAATAGTTGTGAGACTTGTGGTGATGACTGGACGCATTCTATCAGCAGCGCCTTGTGCAGCAGCTTTTCTAATATTCATCCCACTATCACGGCGAGTATTCATGGTTTCTACCATAACAATGGCATCATTGACTACAATTCCTACAAGAGAAATAATCCCGATGATAGCAGGGAACGATAGGGGAATTTGAAACACAGAAAAACCACCAAAAGTGCCAATAAAAGCGCAGGGAATGGTGAGCATGATAATGAAAGGCTGGGTAAAAGAGCCGAATTGTAGCACCAGTACCGAAAAAACTAAGAAAACGGCAACATAAGACATCTGAATTGCCGAACCAAAGGTTTCACCTTGAGTTTCTGCATCACCCGCAAAGTTGTAATCGTAACCTGCTGGCCAGGTTTGCTTCATCTGTTCTAATTTGGTCTGTAATTCTGCCACAATTTCACCGGAAGTCCGACCTAGCGCTTTGGAATACACTGTCACAGTCCGTTCGGTATCTGTATGAGTAATTGAAAGAGGAGCGACGCTTTCTTGCACCTCCATCACAGAAAGCCCGGAAATAGCCCCGTGCTGGGGCGAAAATACCCGCAGCATTGCCAATTCGTCCCGCCTTGTGGGGCCACCTACATCTCCATTACGAGAAGGCCAAGCAGTGCTGAGACGAATTTCTAAGTCTTCTTCTCCGCCACCAAGGGCATAATTACCAATATCGTTATCAGTCATCAGGTAGCGTCCCTGCTGTGCTAAATCATCGTGACTGATACCATAAAAATCTAATGCTTCCCTTCTTGGTATAAGTTTGAGGTCATAACGCATATCTCCCAAACCGTCGCGCACATCTTCAGTTCCTTTAATTTGTCTGAGTGCTAATTGTACTTCGCCAGAAATTTGCCGCAGTTTTTCTATACTTCCGCCTTTGAGTTCCACCGCAATGGGATCTCCTCCTTCCCCAGAACCGGGAACATTGATGACTAAAGTCGCTCCGGGATAACTACGCAAAGCCTGATTTAGTTCAGTGCGAATATTATCGATATATTCATAGGAACGGTTTTTACGTTCTGAGGCTGGGGTGAATACGGCTGAAAAACCGAGTAAATAATTATCTTGTGTCGGTTTAATCCCACTTTCTCGGACTAAATTACTTTTTTGTCCTACTAATTTGGTGACACTTTCCAAATAACTGTGAGAACGCAAAATAGCCCCCAAATCATTGGCTACTTGCTGAGAGTTTTCTAGGGTAGCCGAGGGTGGTAATTCTACATTAATGCTGAGGTTACGTTGGTCATCTTCAGGAAACAAAGACCCTGGTAACTGTACTACTGCAACCACAGAACAAATAAATACGACCAATGTACCGAGAATCCAAGCCGTTGCTGTTTTTTTATTTCTAACTGTATATTTGAGACTCCAACGAGCAAAATTTTTGCTAGCCCATGTGGTGAATTTATCAATACGGGTTTTTTTGACACCACCTTTAACGTTATCTAAGAGGAAGCGAGATAAAGGTACATCTATTAATAAAGCGATCGCATAACTCAGCAAAAGACAGATAATAGCTGTAGTGGGCAGTAACCGGATAAATTTCCCCATTGTGCCGCTAATGACCATCAGGGGAGCCATTGCCAAAATTGTAGTCAATTGACCTGTTAAAGCTGGAATGGCATAGGTTCTCACAGTTTTTAATGCTGCTTGATCAAAAGTCAATCTCTCGACAAACAGCCCTTCGTGCATTCCCTCCATCATCAGAATGAAGACATCCACTAGCAACCCCAATGCTAGTACCATGCCATATAAAACCATAGTATTCAGGGTTTGCCCACTCACCCAGAGGATCAACATTGCCCCCAAAAAGGTTAAGGGAATTGACAAACCCGCAATCAAGGCTTCTTTCCAAGTTAGGGCAATAAATAAAATCAGAAATACACCAATTACTGCCTGACTCACATTCCGAATCAGATTATTTTGATTATCTGCAATAATTTCGTCTTCCCGGCTAGGAATTCGATAATCCATGCCATAGGGCCAAATATTGGGATCTTGCTTGATTAATTCCAATGCGGCTAAAGCATCATTAACGACATTGATGGTGTCGGAACCTGGGACTTTGACGATGGACATACTGACTACAGGTTGATAATCAGAACCTCGCCAGCTAATAAAGGCACGGGTTTTTTCTCGTTCTAAATCCCGGCGAACTTCGGCAATTTCATTCAGGCGCACTACCCGGCTTTCATTGCTACCTAAACGAGTAATAGGTAAATCACGTAAATCTTCTAATGTCCTAAATCTACCAAATAACCGTACCTGAGCGCCAATTTGTGGATTTTCAATTTGATCCCAGGGCATATCCCGATTAGCTACTTGAATGCGGTTACTCACTGTTGTCGGTGAGATTCCCAAGGAACTAAGGCGACTGGGGATGAGTTGTACGTGTACAACTTCTTTACGTTGTCCTGCCAGATTTACTTCACGGACACCAGCAACTTTTTCCAGTCGGTCTTGAATATCTTCCGCAGCGCGACTCAAAACCCCTGAGTCAAGTTTGCCATAGAGAGCGATGGTTAAAATTGGGGCATCTTGGACAGAAAGTTGGTCTATTCTCGGTGGTTGGGCATTAACATTAATTTCTGGTTGGGCATCATCCACTTTTTGCCGTAGTAGTTGCATCGATTCTTTAACATCGGCATTGGCTTCAAATTCCACCCTAATTTTAGAGACACCATTGAAGGAAGAACTCTCTATTTTTTTTAATCCCTTCAGAGATTTTAGTTCTTTTTCAATTTTGTCTGTAACTTGAGATTCTATGGTTTCTGGGTCTGCACCGCCCCAGGTGGTTGTAATCATCGCCTGTGCGATTTGAATATCTGGGTCAGCCTCTTTAATCATTGACTGATAAGCCATTAACCCGCCAACAGTTAGCAAGATAACAAATAGAATGCCAAAAACTGTTTTAAGAAAGAAGAATTTCGCTAAACCTGAAGCCTGATTGACATCTGGTATGTGATGCTGTGAATCTAAAGCTTCAGATTCTGAGGGAATTAGCTGACTACTCATAGTATTTTGGGTTTTAGAGAGTTCCCATAATTAAGTTTTTTGATTTATTGGCAGTGAAGTTAATTATTTATCAAATAATTGGGTTGAAAACCCCGTGCTTGCAGCACGGCTTTAATTTATTAGAGAAAATAGTGCTAGTAAATATGTGGTAGAATAGTGAAATGCTCACCATGAA
>REBL01000145.1 GCA_007692755.1 Nodularia sp. (in: cyanobacteria)
ATCTCTTTACAGTCAACCTGAACAGTTAGCAGCACTGCAAAACTCGATTAACCGCCTATTTTTAATCCTCCCAGCCGTGGTTTTTGGGCTATGTTTACTATCTACATTCAAGATAGAAAAAAAATATTCTCGTTATGGTTTGCGCTCGACGGCTGTAGAACGGGAAGATAAAATTACTCTGCAAAAAGCTGTCAAGGTACTGACTGCTAGCCGCCAAACAGGTTTATTTTTTAGTTTTTTGTTGGTGATGACTATCAGCTTGTTTATGCAAGAACCTGTGATGGAACCATACGGTGGTGAAGTCTTTGGAATGTCTGTTGCAGAAACTACTCGGCTGAATGCTTATTGGGGAGTCGGGACGCTAATTGGTCTGAGTTCGACAGGATTTTTAGTTGTGCCACGCATAGGTAAACAAAAAACTACGAAATTGGGCTGTTTTCTGGTGGCTTTTTCCTTTGTCTTGGTGATTTTATCAGGATTCACTGCCAATCAACAACTGCTAAGGAGCGCGTTATTTTGTTTTGGTTTAGCATCTGGTGTAACCACCACGGGGGCGATCAGCTTGATGCTAGATTTAACCGCAGCTGAAACGGCTGGGACATTTATCGGCGCTTGGGGTTTAGCACAGGCAATTTCGCGGGGTGTGGCGACGGTGAGTGGAGGCGCAATATTGGATGTGGGCAAACGGATTTTTCCACAAGTGGTTATGGCCTATAGTCTAGTGTTTGCTATCCAAGCATTGGGAATGCTGCTGGCTGTTTGGTTCCTCAGTCGAGTCAATGTGAGAGAATTTCAAAGGAATGCCAAACAAGCGATCGCGGCTGTTTTAGAAAGTGATTTAGATTAATTTCTTGGCTCCCGAACGTCTTTGCGAGAGAATTAATTCATGAATGATTTTTGGACAACAATTCTCGACTTTGCCCAAACCACTACAACCAGAGTGGGAAAGCAACTCATGCAAGATTTTGGGAAAGTACAAGCTTCCCAGAAAGCTGACGGTAGTTTAGTCACCCAAGCCGACCAATGGGCAGACCAAGAAATTCGGGACGCTATCGCTTCTCGTTTTGCTGGTTATGGCATTTTGAGCGAAGAAAGCGACAAAGTTTTTCCGGGTACGGAGTGGTGCTGGGTAATCGATCCTCTCGATGGCACCACCAACTTTACTAGGGGTCTGCCCATTTGGTCAATTTCTCTGGGATTGCTATATAAAGGAACTCCCATTTTCGGTTATATTTACGTACCACCACTAGCTCAAGCTTTTCATGGTTTCTGGGCAGGTGACTCTGGATTGACAACACCGTCAGGGGCATTTCTCAACAACCACCCCATCCATAGTAGTAGTGATGCTATCAGTAAAAATCACTTTTTTAACCTCTGTTCTCGTAGCACTTCCGTTATTCAAACAGATTTTCCCTGCAAAATTCGGATGCTGGGTGTAGCTAGCTATAATTTTCTCACAGTGGCGACTGGGGCTACACTCGGTGGTATTGAAGCGACACCAAAGGTTTGGGACATAGCTGGGGCTTGGGTAATTGTGCAAGCTGCTGGTGGTAGTTGGACATCTCTCAAAGATCAGCCCTTTCCTTTGACATCAGGAGAAGATTATCGCGATCGCTCTTTCCCTACCTTGGTTGTGAGTCGCCCGGAATTAGTTACAGTATTTACACCATTTCTCAAAAAATTAAAAATTTAAGTAAAACCTCAGTATTGTTACTTGTTTGCAGTGTCTTGGCGCTTCCCTTAAACTAAAACACTGATGCAATTAAAAAAATGGTAATGAAAGGACTTTGGCTGGAAAATCAACAATTAAAACTACGCACAGATATTCCCGTTCCTCATCCGCCACCGGGAGAAGCCTTAGTGCGGGTATTGCGTGCAGGTATCTGTAACACTGATCTAGAACTTAAAAGAGGTTACTATCCTTACATTGGCATATTGGGTCATGAGTTTGTTGGTGTGGTCGAACAAGGGCCAGAACACCTGCTACATCGGCGCGTAGTGGGAGAAATCAACGCGGCTTGTGGTCATTGCCGTTTTTGTCTGAGTGGACAACCGACGCACTGCGAGAACCGCACAGTTTTAGGCATTGTTAACCGTCACGGAGCCTTTGCTGATTATCTGTGTTTGCCCGTGAAAAACCTACATCCCATACCAGACAATTTACCCACAGATATTGCTACTTTTACCGAACCTGTAGCAGCAGCCTTAGAAATTCAGCAGCAGGTATCAGTGGGTGTTGATGATCGGGTACTAGTGGTGGGAGATGGTAAATTAGGACAGTTGGTAGCCCAGACCTTAGCTTTAACAGGCTGTAATTTGTTGGTAGTCGGACGGCATCAAGACAAACTCGTTAACTTAGAAGCAAGAGGAATAAAAACTGGTTTAGCCGATGCCGTTACAGATCAAGCTTTTGACATATCAGTAGAGTGTACTGGCAATCCCGAAGGCTTTGCGATCGCTCGTCGTGCCTTGCGTCCTCGTGGTACTTTAGTGCTGAAAAGCACCTACGCAGGCAACCTTAGCTTAGATGCTTCTTCTTTAGTGGTAGATGAAATTACTCTGATTGGCTCCCGTTGTGGCCCCTTTCCGGAGGCACTCCAGCTGCTAGCAACAGGAAACATAGATGTACAACCGCTCATTCATGGCTGCTACCCCTTAGATGACGCAATTTTTGCCTTTGAACAAGCCCAGCATCGAGGTGTTTTAAAAGTCTTATTAGAAATTAGTCATTAGTCATTAGTCATTAGTCGTTGGTTATTGGTTATTGTCAACTATTACTAACTAATAGATCATTGAATTGGTCTTTGGTTGATAGTCACAACAATTAATCGCCTCTTCTGTACTGGCCGTAGATGGGTGTACAGTGCATTTCAAACGGTAATTGTCGGTAAAAAATTGGCAGTTAGCACAGGGGATTTGATGCATTTGCTTGGCTGTGATGACACTATTTCTAGCTGCTACCCAAAGACTCGAAGCAAAGAGAATAATTACAGTCCAAGCGGCGACAAAGCAAATAGGGACTAATAATGGTTGAATCCCTCGAATGAGAAAAATTATCAACTCTAACACGGTAAGTCCTGATAAAAATTAAGAGTTAGAAGTATCTTAACTCCTAACTCCTGATTCTTTACTTCTGACTACAGACGTATAAATTAGGTAGATTAGGATGGGAAGAGGCAGGGGAGCAGGGTGCAGAGGGGGACAATTAAGAGTTCCCAGTCCCCAGTCCCTAATACCTAGTTAAACGCCAGCATGACCCATCGCTATACCAGCCACAAGCATTCCCAATACCAGGAACGGTTGAGCGCTGGCTTGGTATTTGACATCGTTTTTGAGGGGATCACGCAGGAAATACATATCCTGGAAGGTGATTTGCGGGATGATTAACAACAGTAAAATTGCTGCATATAAGTTTTCATGAATGGTGATTAGATAAACTGCAATCACTGCTTGAAAGATATCAATCATGGCTGCACAAACCCAAGCTGCTCTTGTGACACCAAACATCACAGGTAATGATTTTAATCCGAACTGGCGATCGCCTTCGACACTCTTAAAATCATTCACAATGGCAATACCCAAACCAGCCAAGCTATAAACCACGGTAATCACCACAATTTTCCAATTGAGTTCGCCAAACAAGGCATGACCAGTACACCAAGGAAAAGCCATATAGCTAGCACCAAGGGCATAACCGCCTAACCAACCGTTTTGTTTGAGCTTTAATGGGGGCGCAGAATAAATGTAAGCAATAAACGAACCCAGAATAGCTATAGTTGTGATCGTCGGAAATTCATTACCTGCCCAAACATCCAATGCAAAAGCCAGAGCATTTCCTGAGATTAACAATACCCAAATTTGTGTAATGACTTGAGGTAAGGGAATTGCACCAGAGGGAATCGGGCGGTAAGGTTCATTCACCGCATCAATTTCACGGTCATAGTATTCATTTAAGGTTTGCGTATAACCGGCGAGTAAAGGCCCTGAAAGCAACATACAAGCCGCCGCCTTCAACACATTTTCCCAAGTCCAGATATAGTTACCCGAAGAAGCCGCACCACAGACCACACCCCAAATCAGGGGAATCCAGGTGATGGGTTTCATCAGTTGCAAGCGGATTTTCCAGATGGATTTTTCCCCTGGTGCAGCGCCTTTCATGCCTAATAACTGCCGAGCCTTGGAACTGCGGTCGGCAACTGCTGTAATTTCCTCTTTGGGTGGAACTGAATCTATAGCCTCGGCTGGCTGAGAATTAGGGTTAATTGGGGTTGATTCTGACATAAAACTTACTTATGAATAGGGAATAGGACATGAGGAATAGGGAGTGGGGAATAGGAGGAGATGAGGGAAAAAGATTGTGGCAATAGCCCAAAAACTTCCCCTCTGCACCATGCCCCCTGCCCCCGTGCTTCTTTCCCCAATCCCCAGTACCCAGTACTTAAAAAGAAATGATCAAATAATTATTCTGAAATTTCGCTCCAGTCACCTGTCTGCCAGTGAGGGCCGGAGGTAGGAAGAGATTACGCCTCTGGTCTCCTGCTTCTACTGTCACTTCTGGGCCATATTGGGTGAGTTTGACTTGCTTTTTATCAAATCCTGGTAAGAATAAGCGGACTTGACGATTGTGGATGTCAATTTCTATGGGTTTGGGAGCTTGTAGTGCTTGTTGTGCAAAGTTGGGTAGAGCATCTATCAAAGGTTGCCATTCACCTGTGGGAGCATCAGGAACAATGCTCACAGTCAGAGGTGTAAATTCTTCTGACAGGTTGACGTTTGGCTCAGGTGATACCAGAATCACACCACCAACGGTTAAACCGATTTGTTGAGCGCTACCCCACAAATAGCGGGAACTTGCCACTTCTAGGGGGTCTGTTGTACTCACCAAGAAGGCAGCAACGCGATTGGGGTCAGCAAGAGCGGCTTTTCCTTTATCTAAAAAACTATTCACTTGGTTGGTGGGTAGAGCAAAGTTATCTGCTGTCCAGTTGACATTAAAAAAGCTGCTAATTAGCGGCTGAATTAAAGGCGATTCCGCAATAGTCTTTCCTAAATCAGAGTTGACAAATAATTGCTGAAATCGCCGCACGTACCAACTGAGAGATTCTGGCATCCCCAACATTCGCAGGGTGAAGGAATCACCTGTGCCATCGTAGATAATCGCGTCATATTTGCCACTGGCATCATATTCGCGGATAGCATTCAAGGCCAGGGCGCTGTCCATCCCCGGTAATACTACCAGTTCTTGACCATAAACATCTTTGAAGATGGGCGTGCGGAGGTATTGCGCCTCCAGTTTTTTCACTTCTTCCCAGTTGCGTTCTAGCAACACAGATGATTGAAACTGCACAACCTGTAAATTGGGAGCAATTTCCTGGGGATCAGCAGTCAGGGTCTGATCCAGTAAAATGGGTAAAACTGGTTCTGCCAAACCTGCTAGAAGTACACGCTTGCCTTGGCTTGCCAATAACTTGGCGGCGGCGATCGCAATTTTAGTCCGCGCTACACCGCCTTTGCCCAAAAATGTCAATATCAGGGACATTACTTGATTCCTATATTCACCGCCAATCTTTTCCACTCCAACTTAGCACTAGGCAAATACTCTTAGCTTCCGCGTTGAGTTTTATCTACTACACAAGTTTGATCTCATCCTCAAAAAACCAAGTGGAAGAATTGTCGTCAAACAGTAGCACTACACCAATTCCACAGCCATCGGTGACTTTGTAGCCTTGAATAATGCCTATTTGACCGAGTTTTTTCGCAATAGGAGCAGATACGCGATCGCGCAGACGAAAAACTTTAACCTTTTGTCCGATTTCCATGCCTAGTCACAATGCAATAAACCAAGTCTCAGTTTAGCCGAATCGGTGTCGCTTCGGTGAGAGATTGCAGAATTAGTGGCAAGAGCGCGACAACGGGCTGAACGATTACCAGCAGGAGGAGTTGACCCCGATAGTTAAACTTCAGCAGAAATTGCCCAGAAATTTACCAGCAAAATCATCTGGATGAAGGTAATTTTTGTAGTAAAGGTATATGTATAGGTAGCGTTCTTTTATTACTTTAGACAGATTAAATTTGCAAATCTAATTTTTAGCTTAGTCCGCGCAGGCAGAATTCGCTTAATGTAGCCGCGACTTTTAGTCGCCACAATTATTCTCTATCTAGGGTCATAAAGCAATAGTTAATTCCTTCGCTCACCGCTCAAATAACTAGGAAGTGTATGTAATCCTGTGTTCTATAGCAATTCTATCTGATTTGTGATTTAGCCATAAATTATTTTTTTCAATTGAACTACAGAGACATAGAAAAATCAGGACGAGGGATTTTTATGAATGATTTAGGACTAGTATAGCTATTATTTATACCAAAAAAACTTGAAGAAATCTTCACATAAGATGTGCATTAATTGATGATAATGAGATATGTGTGTGTAGTGAGGGAGGAAACTGTAATTTGTGCGAATAATGCAGCGTGCTGTACGTAATGCAGAAAATCTGAGGCGAATCCTGCCAATAAATCAGCCATTCTGGGCTAAGTTTGATTTACTGAGAACTCTAGTGCGGCGGGATTTAGAGGCGCGGTATAAAGGTTCCATTTTGGGTAATTTGTGGCCTTTGGTAAATCAGCTTGCACAATTACTGATTTATACTTATGTGTTTTCTATTGTGCTGAGAGTAAAGTTAACTCTCACAAGTCTGCCAGAAAATAATTTCACTTTTGGATTGTGGTTATTTGCTGGTTTGATACCTTGGATTGCATTTTCAAGTGGACTAATGCAGTCTGCTAGTTCGGTGGTATTTCAGCCAAGTTTAGTCAAAAAGGTAGTATTTCCTCTCGCTTTACTACCCTTAGTACCAATTTTATCCACATTCATTGAAAGTTCTTTTGGTTTAATCGCATTGATTTTATTTGTAGCAGTAAATACTCATACTTTACATCCTACATTGGCGCTGTTACCCTTAGTCTGGTTAACGCAGTTATTGTTAACATCTGGTTTGGGTTATTTGGCGGCGGGATTAACGGTTTTTTTGCGCGATATTCCGCAGACACTGGGAGTAGTTTTAAATATTTGGATGTATTTAACCCCGATTATTTATCCTGCCTCAGCCATTCCCGAAACATGGCGAAATTGGGTGTTTTGGTTAAATCCGTTAACTGCGATCGCGGAAGTCTATCGGGATTTAATTTTAGTGGGGGAAGTGAAACATTGGGGAGAATGGGGAGTAGCTAGTGCGATCGCCGCGAGTATATTCTGCGTGGGATTTACAGTCTATAAACGATTGCGTCCGGCCTTTGCCGACGTTTTATAGCAAGTTTCTCAATAGTTATGAAATATGTGCTATTAGATGATATTTGATGAATAAGTGTGTGGTGGTATGAGTGAGGAAATTGCAATTTCGCTGACGAATATCTCGAAATGCTACAAGCGTTATGCTCGCCCGGTAGATCGGCTCAAGGAAATTTTGCTCCCCGGTAACAGTCACGCACAAGAGTTTTGGGCATTAAGGGATATTAGTCTGAAAGTTTCTCAAGGAGAGACTTTAGGAATCATTGGTCAAAACGGTTCTGGTAAAAGTACACTACTACAAATTATTGTTGGCACGCTGACACCAACTACAGGTGAAGTGTCTGTAAATGGGCGAGTTTCAGCTTTACTTGAGCTAGGTAGCGGATTTAACCCTGAGTTTACTGGCAGACAAAATGTATTTTTTAATGGCCAAATTTTAGGATTAACTAGAGAAGAAATTGCAGCTAAATTTGATGAAATAGCAGCTTTTGCGGATATTGGGGATTTTATTGACCAACCTGTTAAAACATATTCAAGCGGTATGTTTGTCCGATTAGCATTTGCAGTTGCAGTTAGTGTTAATCCTGACATTTTAATCGTAGATGAAGCGTTAGCAGTTGGCGATATCTATTTTCAGCAAAAATGTTTTGAGAGAATCAGAAGTCTCAAGAATTTAGGGACAACTCTTTTATTTGTTTCCCATGATTCTAGTGCTGTACACAAACTCTGTAATAGAGCCTTGTTAATGGAAACAGGAGCATTAATTTTGGATGCTCAACCAAGGCAAGTAATTGACCTTTACGAAGCCAAGTTTTTGCAAAAGAAAGACGTACAACCTGAGACAGTTGATATCAAAATTGTATCAGATTCTCATAATGATATCTTACAAGATGATCCCAATTTTTTAGGTATTGATTTAGAAAACGTAGATGAAATAGTTATTGATCACAATGAAGTTGTGATTAAATTTATTAAATTATTAGATGAAACAGATAGAGAGATAGAAGTTGTAATTAGTGAGCAGTTCGTACAGATATCTATTGGAATATTTTTTTCGCAAAGTTTTGCAGACCCTCATATTGGCTTTAAAATTCGAGAGCGCACAGGAGAAGTGATTTTTGAAACTAACACTCACTGTATGGGGCAACAATTAGGAAAAGTCGAAAGCGGTACTTTTTTAGATATTCGCTTTAAGTTTAAAGTACCTTTAATTGAAGGAGAATACACAATTACAGTTGGTGTTGCTGACACTGTAATTGGAGAATCTATATTTGAACATACATTAGTTTATGCCCATAATCTTGCTGTATTAAAAGTTTTAAAGAATAAAGACTCCATACTTTGGTCAGGTGTAGTCAATCTTCTTCCCACTATTTCTATTCAAAATTACACTTATGTTTGATTCTATTATTCAACAAGCAAAACTAACAGAATATGATTTTAGAACTACGGCTAATCCAAATGATCCACTGATATATCTTTTCAGCGATTGGGTTAATTACTACAAATTAAAATCTGCTATTTCTTATATCCTAAAACCTGCCAGCATTCTAGAAATAGGAGTACGCTTTGGTTATTCTGCCGCAGCTTTTTTGCATGGATATTCAAATGCTAAATATATTGGTATTGACTTAGATACAGATAGTTTTGGAGGTGTGAAAGGGGCAATTAATTGGGCAAAAGAAATCACTAAGCAATTTAATACAGAATTTATTGTTGCTGATACACAAGCAATGAAGCGTTTGCCAGGTGATATTTATGATCTCATTCATGTTGATGGACAACAAGATGGAGATAGCTCCTTTCATGATTTGGAACTTGCCATTAAGCAGTCCCGCTATGTACTGGTAGATGGATTTTTGTGGACTAGACAGAATTTTAACGCAGCCAGCGATTTTTTGTTTCGTTATGCTGATTTGATTGATTGGTATGGCGTAATACCAGGTTATGCAGGAGAGTTACTAATAAAAGTTTCCAGTGACTATTTACAGCAACTTGAAGTAGAACATAAAAGCATAGTTAATTCTAGTCTAGACATTCGTCAAACTTACACCAGTGATTACTATACTCAAGATTGCGGCGGTTTTGATGCCTACAAAAAAAATCAAGGTAAAAGCTTAGAAGATCCCAGATTACAATCTGTAGCAGCAATCTCTAGTTTGAAACAATCAGGGCATATCCTGGATATAGGATGTGGTCGGGGCGAACTTAGTTACTATTTTGCTTACCAAGGCTTTTCAGTTACATCTATTGACTATTCACCAAGCGCTATTGAGTTAGCCAAAAGTTGTTTCAATGGAGAGGATAAGCTATCAGAGAAGGTACAATTTATTTGTGATAACGTCTGTAATGTAGTCTTGCCAGATAAGTATGATTTAGCCGTGGCATCTGATGTAATTGAACACTTGTCTTTTGCTGAGGTAGATGCACTTTATCATCAAGTTGCACAACACATGAATACAAATGGTATATTCATTTTGCATACTTTTCCTAATCTTTGGTATTACCAGTATGACTATCAACGTAAAAGAAAAATTGCCGCTTCCGTTGGAGCTTATCTACCAGTTCAGCCTCGTTCAAGATATGAGTTGCTCATGCATATTAATGAACAATCTCCAAGGGTTTTAAAAAAGCAATTAAGTAAACATTTTAATCATATATGCTTATGGTTCGGTGATCCTGCTAATCCAGGTGGTAGTCTAGTTAAAAAATTCACTAACAGAGATATATGTGCTGCTCCTAGTTTGTTTGCAGTTGCATCTCATGAACCAATAAATCAGGAGCAGTTAAAAAATAATTTACAAATGCTTCCTTTACCACCAATACCTACTGGAAAAATTCAGATCCAAGTAGTAGATTATCCACCAATAGTAGATATTAATTCTGAAATTGAAATTCAGCTAGACATTGAAAATAGTAGTGATTTTATATTGAATAGTTATAGCTCTCATCCAGTACACATTTCATACCATTGGATGAATGAACAAGCTACTGATTATCTAGTTTTTGATGGTGAGAGAACTAAAATAATTCCCAACTTAGATAGAACCCAAAATATATCCTCACTACCTTTGAAGTATAAAAGCCAGAAAATAACATATAAAGCCAGAGTGAGAACGCTTTCCAAAAGAGGTAATTTCACATTAAGAGTTACTTTGGTACAGGAAGGAGTGCGGTGGTTTGATTCTCAACCAACTAATTTATTCGAGGACATTTACATAAGACTTGCATAAAATATAATAGTAATAAATATTACATACAAATTGCGTAATTTAATAAAACCGACGCTGTTAAGCTAAAACAAAAGACATGATTGAAGAACATAATCCTGTAATGAATGTAGAGGAACTCATACAAAAAATCCGAGAAGAGGCGGCTAATCTCCAAGGAATCGCTTCCTCTGCGAGGACAAAAAAATATACGGATGCAACAAATTTGTTGCCAAGTATTGGTTATATTGAATCTTTGCTGAGAAATGCAGAATCTAGAGCATATACCCGGACAAAATGGCCTGACAAACTTAATCGATTTCCTTTTACACTAAATTCAAAATTACAAAAAATTGTTTTAAAACTAATCAATTTTTTCTTTAAAGATCAAAGAGAAGTTAATTTTAATTTCATTTTTGCCCTCAAAGAATCTCTCACGATTAATCGCCAGTTAATAGCACAAATCACAAGTCTTAAGACACAAATGGATGAGCATCTAGGTGCTGTAGATATTCATTTTCAAAGGATGGATGAAAGAATTCAGCAAATGGATGAGCGTCTAGGTGCTGTAGATATTCATTTTCAAAGGATGGATGAAAGAATTCAGCAAATGGATGAGCGTCTAGGTGCTGTAGATATTCATTTTCAAAGGATGGATGAAAGAATTCAGCAAATGGATGAGCGTCTAGGTGCTGTAGATATTCATTTTCAAAGGATGGATGAAAGAATTCAGCAAATGGATGAGCGTCTAGGTGCTGTAGATATTCATTTTCAAAGGATGGATGAAAGAATTCAGCAAATGGATGAGCGTCTAGATGTTGCAGATAATAGCATTCAACAACTAGATGAGCGTCATCTTAGAGATGATAGTTACCTCAAAAATGATTTAATACAACAGAAGCGTCTAATTGCCTTATTTCTAGAACAAGCACAGAAACGACTTTCACAACCTTTTAATAAACAGCAGTTACAAAGCTTTGTTAATGAAAAGCCACATTTTCTAGATGCTTTTTATGTTGCTTTTGAAGACAAGTTTCGTGGTAAACGAGAGGACATTTATCATCGGTTAAAAATTTATTTGCCCTTGATTAAATCATCTCAAGCTGGTATACCTGAATTTCCAATTTTAGATGTAGGCTGTGGACGAGGTGAATGGTTAGAGCTACTGCGAGAAGCCGGATATACAGCTAGGGGTATTGATATTAACAGAGTGATGCTGGCACAGTGTAAATCTAGAGGACTGGAGGTAACAGAAGCCGATGTAATTACTTATTTACAAGCTTTACCCGATGCAAGTTTAAGTGCCATAACGGGATTTCATATTATTGAGCATCTTTCATTTGAAACACTTGTGCAGTTGTTTGATGAAATTGTCAGAGTGCTTAAGTCTAAAGGGTTAGTGATTTTTGAAACACCAAACACTAGAAATATATTAGTCGGTTCAGGAGATTTTTACAGAGATCCAACACATATTAATCCAATTCACCCTGATACAATCAGTTTTTTAGCTGAGTCCAGAGGATTAATTAATAGTCAATCATATTTCTTTGAAGAACATGAATCAAAATTACATCTTGTTAGCTCATCAAAAATCAAATTTAATGATTTAAATGACTATGTTCAAGTTTCTCGCGACATGGTATTAATAGCTTATAAAGCCTAAAAATAGGAGGGGCAATTTTTAAGAATGAGAATAGGAATTACCACAGTTCAAGTACCTTTTATCCGCGGTGGGGCAGAAATTTTAACAGATGGTCTGGTAAAAGCCATTCGTGAAGCAGGTCATGAAGCTGAGGAAATATCCATGCCTTTTCGTTTTGCTCCAGTAAGTGAAGTTAAGCGCAGTATGGATGTTTGGAGTAGTGAAAACTTTGAATACATGAATGGCTACACTATGGATTTAGTCATTTGTCTCAAGTTTCCCACTTTTTACTTGCAGCACCCGAATAAAGTTGCTTGGGTGATTCATCAACATCGTGCTGTGTATGACCTGTGGGATACCCCTTTTACAGAGGGCTTATCAACAACATTGGAAGGTCAGGCACTGAGACAAGATATTATTCAATGCGATACACAAGCATTCAAGAGTTTCCATAAAATTTTTACTATAGGAAAAACAGTTTCTAAACGTCTTCAGCAGTTCAATCAAATTAGTTCAATAACTCTTTATCATCCACCAAAAATGGATAGTTATTTTTACAATTCTCCCGCAGAACCTTACATTTTTTTTCCCAGTCGCTTAGAAGATTTGAAAAGACAACATCTATTAATTAAAGCGATGAAGTATGTTAAATCTCCCGTGGTGGCTTTGCTGGCTGGAGATGGCGGACAAAAGTTAGATTTACAAAATATGATTGAGCAATTAGATGTCAATCAAAGAGTGCGTTTAATAGGCAGGCTTTCCGATGCGGAAATGTTAGGTTTCTATGCCCACTGTCTGGGTGTGTTCTTTGGTTCCTATGATGAAGATTATGGCTATGTTACTTTAGAGGCCATGTTGGCGGCTAAACCAGTCATTACTTGCACTGACTCAGGAGAAGCAGTAGAGTTTGTAGTTGACCAAGAAACAGGTTTTGTTGTAGAACCAGAGCCAGAGGCGATCGCTCAAGCCATTGATGATTTATACTCAAATCAAAACCGTGCTTCTGCAATGGGGATTGCAGGTAGGGAAAGATATCACGCGTTAGATATATCGTGGGATAATGTCGTAAATAATCTTCTACATAATTAATTTTTAAACAATAATTAATGCAGCTAAAGTTCATGAATAAATTAAAATTTTTTACCTCCAAGATTATTACCAAGTTATTAACTGGCGGAATTAAGCTTAATCGGGTTGTCTATCGACATGACAACATACAGCAACTTAGTCCCGACAAGATTGAGTATAAATCTTTTAGTGAATTTGATTACTTACAATATCCACGAAAGCTAAATCTTGGGTGTGGATTTGATATTCGCTCAGGTTATTTAAATGTTGATTTTCAGGACTTCCATAACCCGGATTTGGTAGCTGACATTAAAAAATTAGATATGTTACCGTCAGATTTTTATGAAGAAGTTGTTGCTCAAGATTGTCTTGAACATTTCCCTCGTTGCGATACTGAACCTGCATTAGCTGAATGGTCAAGATTACTTAAATCAGGGGGCATTTTGAAACTTAGAGTTCCTGATTTAGTTGGTTTGCTGGAACTTTTTTTAATGGAATCAAAGCAGTCAGTTGAAGATCAAAAATTATTAGTTCAATGTATGTATGGAACACAAGCATATAACGGCGACTGGCATTTGACTGGATTTACACAAATTTTATTGGAGCATTATTTGCAAGAAGCAGGATTTAATCAAATTCAGTTAGAAAGAAAAGACCATTGGTTATTTGATGTAGTATGTAAAAAAAAGTAATGGCTACAGTTAAAGACAAGATAAATAGTTAATTTTAGTATCAGGAAATAAAAAATGTTTAAAATTGAAATCGACTATCCTCCCAGCAGTAAAGGTCAACCACGTTACACTTCAGGCAATACCAATAAGTATATTGATCAGGTCTTATCAGCATCCAAAGATTCTTATTATGATACTCTCAACAACTTTCAAAAATATTTTTCCCAACTGGGGCAAATAGACGCTAGTCCTAACGTTAAACTAACATATCCTCATTTCATTAACGATTTTATTCCTGGATTAGATTGTGTAGCATTATATTGTATGATTGCTGAAAACAAACCCAAAAAATATATAGAAATTGGTTCAGGAAATTCCACAAAATTTGCTAGAAAAGCCATTAAAGACAACAATCTAACAACACAATTAATTTCCATTGATCCATACCCCAGAGCAGAAATTGATGAGTTATGTGATGAAATTGTGCGATTACCTTTAGAAGAAATCAATTTAAATATTTTTGATGATCTTTGGGAAAATGACATTGTATTTTTTGATGGGTCACATCGATGCTTTATGAATTCTGACGTGACAGCCTTATTTCTAGATATTATGCCTCGTTTAAGGGCAGGTGTATATCTTCAAATACACGATATTTTTTGGCCGATAGATTATCCATCAGCATGGACTGAAAGATACTATAACGAACAATATTTATTAGGTACTTTATTAGCCAATGGTTTAGTAAACTATGATATTGTACTACCAAATTTTTATATATCTATGAACCCAGAACTTTTGCAAATAGTGGAACCTTTGTGGGCATCAAATAGTAAATTTAAAGATGTTCAAAAACATGGTTGTAGTTTTTGGATGCGTAAGAAATAAAGATTTAAATATGTAAAAATTATGCGAATAGCTATTGTTGCTCCTAGCCCTGTGCCATTTTGTATTGGTGGTGCAGAAAATCTTTGGTGGGGACTATTAGAACACATCAACCAACAGACTCCTCATCAAGCAGAGTTAATCAAATTACCTAGTCCAGAAAGAAATTTCTGGGAACTGATAGACAGCTACAAAAATTTTGCCCAGCTAGATTTAAATCACTTTGATTTAGTCATATCTGGAAAATATCCAGCTTGGATGATACAGCACCCTAACCATATTTGTTATATGCTGCACCGCTTACGGGGTTTATATGACACATATCATTTTACTGGATGCCCAGAAACCTATAATTCAAATAACCAAGAAATTACTGCTTTACAGCAGCTAATGAGAGGCAATCAGGGAAATAGGAAGGCTTTACAAGAATTTTTTGCCAGATTAGAACAACTGCGCTTTAGCAAAAAATTGCCTGAAGATGCATTGCAGTTTCCAGGTTCTTTAATCCGCGAAATTGTACATTTTTTAGATGGAGTTGGGTTAGCACCTAGTGCAATTAAGAAATATGCTGCAATTGCTGATAATGTAGCTAAACGCCAAAATTATTTTCCTATAGATAGTGCTGTAGAAGTTATTTATCCTCCTTCTCATATCAAGTTTTTTATCAGAGGCAATAATGACTATCTTTTTACAGTTGGTCGTTTAGATAATGCTAAACGTATAAGCTTGTTAATCCAAGCTATGAAGTATGTCAAAGCAAATATCCAATTAAAAATTGCTGGTACAGGTCCTGATGCTGATGATCTGAAAAAATTAGCAGGAGAAGATGAAAGAATTATTTTTCTGGGATTTGTCAATGACCAGGAAATAACCAGCTTTTATGCCGATGCTTTGGCTGTTCCTTACGTTCCCTACGATGAAGATTATGGGCTAGTAACTATAGAAGCCATGATGAGCGGTAAGCCAGTGCTGACAACAACAGATGCTGGAGGACCTAATGAGTTTGTTATCAATGGTGAGACAGGTTATTCAGTTCCTCCTGACCCACAAGCACTAGCTGAACGCATCGACTATCTGTATGAACATCGTGATGAAGCACAGCAAATGGGTCTAACAGGTCGGAAGCTGGTTGCAGGAATTAACTGGGAAAATGCTGTTGCTAGGTTGTTAGGCAAAAGTACCCCATCTACATCAATTCCAGAGATCAAAAAACGCCAAAAAATTACAGTAGCTTTGACATTCCCTGTTTTTCCTCCTAGAGGGGGTGGACAAAGTAGAGTATTTCACCTGTATCGGCATTTAGCTAGTCACTTTGATATTGAGATAGTTTCATTTACCAATCCTGACCAAGAAGTATTTAGAGGTGAAATTGCTCCTAACCTTTACGAAACACGCATTCCTAAATCTAAACAACATCAAGAGCAAGAGTGGCTAATTGAAAAAAAGGTGGGAGTACCAATTACAGATGTAGTAATGCCAGAATTATACTCTTTAACTCCTGCATATATGGAGGCTTTAAAAACATCTGTAGAATCTTCAGATTTTGTGGTGGCTTCACACCCTTACCTTTTGCCTGCAATTCAAGCAGTGAGTAATAAACCAATTTGGTATGAAGCTCATAATTTTGAATTTGAATTGAAAAAAAGTGTCCTTCCTAATAATCCAGTAGGGCGTGATTTATTAGCAGCAACTCGCAAGGTTGAAGAGGAATGTTGTCTAGTTAGCCAACTAATTATGGTTTGTTCTAGTGATGATGCTACAACACTTCATAAAAATTATCATATAAATTTAAATAAAATTATTGAAGTTCCAAATGGCGTAGATTTAGAAACAGTTAGTTACTTTGAACTAGAAAAGCGGCATTTAAAGAAAAAAGAGTTAGGTTTAGATGCAAATTTCACGGCATTATTTTTAGGCAGTTGGCACAGCCCTAATTTAGAAGCAGTGCGTCACATTTTTAAAATAGCTGCAAAACTTCCAGATGTTAACTTCTTAGTTATTGGTAGCGTCGGTTTGGCTTTGCGGGATCAGGAACGACCTGTAAATGTTGGCTTGATGGGGGCGGTAGATGAAGCCACAAAAGATACTGCTTTTGCTGTGGCTGATGTAGCATTAAATACTGTTACTTTTGGCTCAGGTACGAACTTAAAGATGCTAGAATACTTTGCGGCTGGGATTCCTGTAATTTCTACCCCTGTGGGTGCGAGAGGTTTGGGAATTGAAGATAGTAAACATTGTATAGTCATAGAAGTAGAAAAATTTGCTGAAGCGATCGCTCACCTCAGAGATGAGGAATTGGCAACTAAGCGCACACGGATTGAAACTGCTCAAAGGTATGTGCAAGAGAAGTTTGATTGGCAGGCGATCGCTAAGAATTTCATTCAAGATATCAACTATAACTTCTTTGATTTAACAAACAAATAATAGATTATGAAGCTCTCTGTTATTATCTTTGTTTTAATGAACTAGGTACAAGTTAAAGCATCTCTTATCAGAAATTTAGAAATATAGTTATTAAATAGCAGATGACACAAAAAAAAGCACTAATCACCGGACTCACCGGACAAGACGGATCTTATCTCGCTGAACTTCTTTTAACCAAAGGTTATCAAGTGTTTGGCTTAGTTCGCCGTTCCAGCACCAGTAACTTAGAACGCATTAGTCACCTTTCCGGCGACATTCACATAGTACCTGGCGACCTCCTAGATCAATGTTCTTTAATGGACGTAATTGCAGACTCACAACCGGATGAAATCTATAACCTCGCCTCTCAAAGCTATGTTCCCCTATCTTGGACTCAACCAGCCCTCACGGCTGAGTATACAGCCCTCGGTGTTTCTCGTCTCTTAGAATCAATTCGTCGATGCAAACTGGATGCAAAATTCTACCAAGCATCTAGTAGTGAGGTTTTTGGTCAACCTGACGAATCACCTCAAACCGAACGCACAGCTTTCCGTCCCCGTAATCCCTACGGTGTTGCTAAAGCTTATGCCCACTGGATGACTATTAACTATCGGCAAAAATATAACCTCTACGGCTGCTGTGGTATTACCTACACTCACGAATCCCCTCGACGCGGGACAGAATTTGTATTTCGTAAAATTACCCATGCAGCAGCCCAAATTAAACTCGGTTTGGCAAATGAACTAAAATTAGGTAACTTAGATGCCCGTCGAGATTGGTGCTATGCCAAAGATGCTGTTCATGCTATGTGGCTGATGTTGCAGCAAGAACAGCCCGATGACTACATTATCGCTAGTGGTGAAACTCACTCTGTGAAAGAACTCGTTGAGTGTGCTTTCAATTGTGTTGGTCTCAAGTGGCAAGATTATGTCTCAGTTGACCCTGCATTTTACCGTCCTGATGAACCAGTGCAGTTAGTTGGTTCTGTTGATAAAATTAAAACTCAACTAGGTTGGCAACCTCAATATACTTTTGAGCAAATGGTTGAATTAATGGTTGATTATGACCTAAAAAAATTGAGTAACCGCGAAACTTAAAATTTCTCATGCTAAAAATTGTAGTTGATGCCACCCCCATAGATGCAAAACCAAGTGGGGTAGGTTTTTATGTGGCTAATTTAATCTGTGCGCTCAATACACTACAAACAGTTGAAAATTTTCAACTAGAGATTGCCTATCAACCAGGATTTAAAAATTGGCTTTTAGGCAAAAAAGATTTACCTAATTGTTTAAATGGATATGAAAATATTCATATCCTGCCAATACCTGTCAGGATCTCAAATCTACTATTTTCGGCAACTAAATTTTCTGACTTATTACTATATTCATTTCATAAGTATTTCGAGAAATATTTTGATTACCCAGATATATTACACGGTACTAATTATTCAGTTTATCCCTGTAAAAATAGCTTGAAGGTGATGAACATATATGATCTGACTTTTATCAAATACCCTAATTATACAGACTCAGTTGTTAAAACATATACGGAAAAAGTCAAGCGCTGTCTACAGTGGACAGATTTAGTTTTAACAATTTCGGAAAGCTCTAAAAAGGATATTATTGAATATTTGGAAGTAGCACCAGAAAAAATTCATGTAACTCCTTTAGCTAGTCGCTATCATTCGGAATACCTCGCTAACCAAAATATTCAAGATTTGGTAAATCAAGCTAAATATGATTTTTCTAAACCGTATTTACTCTTTGTGAGTACTATAGAACCGAGGAAAAATATTTATACTATAATTGCAGCATTTAATTTCTTAAAAGAAAAATATAAACTGGAACATCAATTAGTTTTGGTAGGGAGAAAAGGATGGAACTATGAGCCAATATTCGCAACTATTGATAATTCTCCTTGGAAAAACGAAATTTATCATCTAGACTACTTATCTGATGAATTAGTAGCATTATTTTACTCAAAAGCTGACGTTTTCGTTTATCCATCTCACTATGAAGGATTTGGTCTACCTGTATTGGAAGCAATGACATTAGGCGCACCTGTTGTAACTGCTAACACTTCTTCTATTCCAGAAGTTACAGGAGATGCGGCTATACTAATTGACCCCAACGACCCTGTGCAATTAGCTGAAGCTATTTTGCAAATAATTAGTGATTCTCAGTTACGTCAGGCATTAATTAATAAAGGTAGAGAAAGAGCAAAATTATTTTCTTGGGAAAGAACCGCAAAAGAAACATTAAAGGCTTATAGAACTATTATTTAATGAATAAATTCGATAATTCTGGCTCTAATCAATTAATTGTTAACTTATCTATTCTTTTATCTCAGCCAACAGGTATCAGTAACTACGCTCAAAATATTTTTCCTTATTTAAAATGTCTTGAACCCACTTTATTAACAGCACAAAACTCCTCGGAATTTAAATGCTATCCAGTCCCAGATAATCTGACTCCGGCTCAAGGTACAAAAGGGCATTTGCGCCGCTTATTGTGGACACAGTTTCAACTACCGCAAATCTCTAAAAACCTCAAATCTCGGCTGTTATTTTCCCCGTTACCAGAAGCACCCCTTAATAGTAACTGTCGTTTTGTCGTCATGTCTCACGACTTAATCCCGTTGCGCTTTCCCAAACGCTTTTCGCCGTTAACACCTTACCATCTTTATTACATTCCGCAAGTCCTCAAACAAGCGCAACACATCATCTGTAATTCCGAAGCCACAGCGCAGGATATCATCGACTTTTACCAAATTCCCGCCAGCAACATTACCTCCATTCCTCTGGCTTATAATCGCCAACATTTTCGCCCAATTAGAGAAATATCGGCAGAAAGTAAGCGTTATTTTCTTTACCTGGGACGACATGACCCCTATAAGAATTTACATAGACTTATAGCTGCTTTTGGGGCGCTACGCAATAGGGACGAATATGAATTATGGTTAGCCGGTCCCATCGATGGGCGTTACACTCCAGTTTTACAAAAGCAGGTTGCAGAACTGGGAATAACTGATCTAGTAAAGTTTCTCAACTATGTATCTTATAGCGAATTACCCAAGATTATTAATTGTGCGATCGCTTTGGTTTTTCCTAGTCTGTGGGAAGGCTTCGGTTTCCCAGTTCTCGAAGCGATGGCTTGTGGGACTCCAGTCATTACCTCTAATCTTTCCTCTCTCCCTGAAGTAGCAGGGGAAGCCGCGATTTTAATTAATCCCTACAATACAGCAGAAATTACCGAGGCCATGCAGATTATAGCTGAGGATCGGGAAGTGCGATCGCACCTGTCCACCCAAGGTATAAATCGAGCAAATCAATTCAGTTGGGAAAAAACCGGACTTGCTACCGCTGAAGTTTTATCATGCTATTTATGAATGTTAGGCTAAAGTAATCTGGCTCAAAACCTTACCAAGAAATCCTATGGTTGTACAAACTCCTCCCCGGCAATATTCTATAGAAGAATATCTGGCACAGGAAGAAACTGCTGAGTACCGCAGCGAGTACCGTAATGGAGAAATTGTACCAATGACTGGAGGCTCGATTAATCACAATCAAATTATTATCAACTTGGTAATTGCTCTAGGACTTACTCTGAGAGAACAAGATTATCACGTTTATACTAGTGACTTACGCTTATGGATTCCTCATTACCGAGAATACACATATCCTGATATTTTGATTATCAAAGATGAAGCTATATTCCCAGAAGGACGCACAGATACAGTGATAAATCCTAGCATCATTTTTGAGGTACTTTCTAAATCTACCAGTAGTAGAGATAGAGGCGATAAATTTACTTATTATCGTTCCATCCCAGAACTCCAAGAATATATATTAATTGACCAATATCAAATTCACATTGAGCAGTTTAGCAAAACTCCAGAAGGTAACTGGCTGTTAAGAGAATCTGACAATGAAGACGGAGTTGTAACCTTAGCTGCCGCAAATTGCCAAATTCCCCATCGCCAGATTTACGAGAGAGTGAAATTTGAATCAGAGTAGATGCTTCCAGCAATTCTTAATTACGAACTACGTTCGCGCAGCGTTTCCGCAGGAAATATTACGAATTACGAATTACGAATTACGAACTACGGAGTTCCCACCGCCCCAGAGTAAACCAAACCTCGTTGTAGATCCAAAGTCAGAATTGCTCCATCCTGAATTACTGAAGTTGCGTCCTTAACACCCACAATCACAGGTACACCCAGACGTAAAGCAATGACTGCGGCATGACTGGTGAGACTATCATCTTCTGTAATAATCCCGGCAGCTTTCCGAATCGCCTCGACAAAATCGGCATCGGTGCGGGGTGCAACCAAAATATCTCCAGGATTAAAATTACTCACGTTTATGCTATTGTGAGCCACCCTAGCACGACCAGTGACAGAACCTTGTCCCAAACCAATACCCTGACCTAGCACGGCTGTGACCACTTCAACCTTGACCAAATCTGTTGAGCCTGAAACTCCTTGGAGTGTACCAGCAGTCATCACGACCAAATCACCTTCAGACAGGTAATTATACTCTTGAGCCACATTGATCGCAGCTTGAAATGTCTGCCCAGTGGAAGGTAGCCCCAACACTAACAAGGGTTTAACTCCCCACACCATCTGTAACTGTCGTGCGACATTTACATGGGGTGTCACAGCCAGAATAGGTGTATTGGGGCGGAATTTGGAGACGTTACGGGCTGTAGCCCCTGTTTGCGTCAGGGTCATAATTGCCGCGGCTCCCAACTGTTCGGCAATTTGTCCCACGGCTTGACTAATGGCATTGGGAATGGAACGGCGATCATCGCGCTTGGGGCGGACGACTGGATGCAGTACCTCTTCCTGTTCCATGCGTTCGGCGATGCGTGCCATTGTGGCTACGGCTTCCACGGGAAAGTCACCCACAGCAGTTTCATTAGATAGCATCACAGCATCGGTGCCATCTAAAATGGCATTAGCTACGTCTGACACTTCTGCACGAGTCGGACGGGGGTTGCTCACCATGCTGTCTAACATTTGGGTAGCGGTGATGATGGGAATCCCTAAGCGATTGGCGGCAGCAATTAGCCGCTTTTGCAGTACAGGGACATCCTCAGCCGGGAGTTCTACACCTAAGTCACCTCTAGCAACCATCACGCCATCACATAAAGCCAGAACTTCTTCCATTTGTTCAATAGCTTCATGTTTTTCAATTTTGGCAATTACTGGCACTTGCTTGCCGGTGCTAGAAATTAGCTCTTTAATTTCGATCATGTCCTGGGGGTTGCGGACAAAGGAAAGTGCTACCCAGTCTACACCTTGGTCTAGACCAAACATCAGATCCTCGCGGTCTTTGTCGGTCATGGCCTTGATGGACAGGTAAACACCGGGAAAGTTGACACCTTTGTTGTTAGATAACTTACCAGGAACAGTAACACGACAATGTAAATCGCCTTTGTCACGATTAATATCTTCTACGAGCATTTCTACTCGTCCATCATCAAGGAGGATTTTTGCACCTACAGGCACTTCTTCTGCTAGATGATCGTAGGTAATACAGCTAATTTCTTGTGAACCGATAACTGGGCGATTTGTCAAGGTGAAGCGATCGCCTTTTGCTAAAATTATCGACCCATTTTCAAACTTACCTAAGCGAATTTTTGGCCCTTGCAAGTCTTGGAGAATTGCCACTGGCTGATTTAATTCAAAAGCAGTTTGCCGAATTAAGCGAATACTACGCTGATGGTCGGCATGAGTACCGTGGGAGAAGTTGAGCCGCAGTGTCGTTGCACCCGCTTCAATAATCGCCTTCAGCATTTCTGGGCTGCTAGTGGCAGGCCCAATTGTTGCTACAATTTTTGTCCGGCGTAGAGAGTCTCTTAATTGCATAGGGGCTGATTCTAGGGGGCTATCTCTATCTAGAGATTCATAGTAAGTTAAGGGGCGTTTAGTTTTCAGTCACTGCTATATCCATAATCAACAGAGGCAGAGGATGAATGGGGGTGTGAGAGTCACTTTGAGCAGCAATTATTTATTTTCCCCGGCTTAACATTTCCCAAGAGTTGTGAGATAGAGTAGATATCGTACACCAAACTTGGTCACATCCTGCTTTAGAGAGATTTTATAATCAACTCTTTGATGGTTGCCTAGCACATCCTACTGATCAGCAAAAACTTATCTCACGTCTGGAATCATAGCGCTATTCATCTACTCTTCAGCAAAGATAAAGTTAAATATTGCTAAATAAAAGCTTACAAAAGTTTATAATCTGCTCATCTTTATCGTATATTCGTAATGTTTGCTCAACGAAGGAGTTAAGAATGCTCACATTGGAGGCACAGAAGTCACTGAAAATCCCGCCCAAGGAATTTTTAGCGCCTCCTGGTGATTTTAATCCCACACTGTTGCTATTTTTATCCACGGTAACAATGTTGGTGTTGTCTAATTTCGGTTACTGGCTATGGCAATGGCCAGACTGGTTGTGCTTTAGCATTAATACTCTGGCTTTACATTGTGCTGGCACAGTGATTCACGATGCTTGTCACCAATCTGCCCATCGTAACCGCGTGATTAATGCCATGTTAGGGCATGGTAGCGCTTTGATATTAGCTTTTGCTTTCCCAGTATTTACACGGGTGCATTTACAGCATCACGCCCATGTGAATGACCCTAAAAACGACCCAGATCATTATGTGTCTACAGGGGGACCATTGTGGTTGATTGCGGTGCGTTTTTTGTACCATGAGGTGTTTTTCTTTCAACGGCGACTGTGGCGCAAATATGAACTATTAGAATGGTTCGTCAGCCGTTTAATTGTCGCAACAATTTTTTATATTTCGATTCAGTATCACTTTTTAGGCTATATTCTCAATTTTTGGTTTATCCCGGCGTTTTTAGTAGGGATAGCATTAGGATTATTTTTTGATTATTTACCACATCGTCCGTTTGCGGAGCGCGATCGCTGGAAAAATGCCCGCGTCTATCCTGGTAAACTGTTAAACATTCTAATTTTGGGTCAGAATTACCACCTCATCCATCATTTATGGCCTTCTATTCCTTGGTATAACTACCAGCCAGCTTATTACACGATGAAGCCGTTATTGGATGAAAAGGGTAGTCCTCAAACATCGGGGTTATTGCAGAAAAAAGACTTTTGGGAATTTGTTTACGACATCTTTATCGGAATTAGATTTCATCGTCATCAGGAATAGTTCCAGAGTGGCGTTAGCGTAGCTTATTCTATGTATCGTATCGCCTAATCATCGCAGACACAGGAAAGCTACCTAACAAAAAAATGACCAATGGGAAGGTTCACATTCAACTGAGTGCGATCGCGGAAAAATTCCAAATTTTTGAATGTGTTTCCTGTGCGATCGCCCTGCGGCAATTCCTCATAAATCAAAAAGTTTCCGGTAAACAGATTAGCCTATCTACAGGGACTACAGAAGATCCCTTCTGCAATATTTATCATGAACGCCTGCAACAAAACATCTCTATCAACGGAAGACATGAAGCGATCGCTGTAGAAATTGATGGACAGGAACTCATCTTTGACAACATCCACCCCGAAGGAATTTCCAGAGTAGACTGGATAAATAACCTTTACTGCCCTGTCCAAGATTTAGGCGGCAATTTCCAAATCACCGAAACCGAATTTTAAGCAGGAGAGAAAGATGTTTGATTTGTATGAACTAATCAGCAAGATTCGGAAACGTCCTGCTATGTATTTGGGAGAACCTTCCATCTCTAACCTCCGCACTTTTTTAGCTGGTTATTGCTTTGCCCGTCGCCAGATGGGAATCCCGCAAACCTCACAAGAAAAGCATTTTTCCCAGTTTCAATCCTGGATTAAGCATAAATTTGATGTGAGTAATAATCTGACTTGGGATGTCATGATTTTATATGAAAAAGCTTGCTGTTATGAACCAGCTGCTTTAGATGCTTTTTTTCAACTATTTGACGAATTCATCCAAACTGAAAATATCGATGAACTTAAATCAAATCAAACGAATAACCTGAAAGTAGCTTCAGGGACTCAAGAGTGAAAAAGATAGCGACAGCCAGATAATGAATTGTGCCACTACCTGACTGTTGTATAGCTGTTATTTCATACTTTATACATAGCCAAATAGACTTGAGATTGATGCACTCTGGTTTAGTTCAAATATCAGTGCATAAATTTTGAGCGTAAATCACCTCAATATTGCTAGCAAAATCTAATTTGTCTAAAGATTCGGCAAAAAACACAAAACCTTTGTATGCTGTCACATACTTATAGATTTTGGTGAAATAGCCTTCACTCGTAATAATTACCAGTGGCTGTTCCATTTTGGAGAGAATGCTCAGAAAATCCTCTAACTTCACGCAAACACCAGTTCCCCGCTCAGTAAACATTCTCCCGCCAATGGCAGTATGTTGAGCAGCATCACCACTGTAATAGCTCATTTCGTGCTTAATTTTTACATATAATTTACAGCCGTATTTTAAACTTTTGACTTAGCTATGTGCTGTGATGGTTGTAACGGCTGGGATAAACTCCAATCTGGACGTAATTTAGCAGCTTGGCGTAAATAAATATGATTAATTTGTGTAGAGGCTGGGAGGTAAGCGTGAATGAGAAACCGAATGCAACGCTGTAAGCTACCTTCGACGTGCATTTGCTGAACATCCAACATAACTACATTATCCCAACCAGAACGCGATCGCGCGATCGCGGCTGGAAAAACCGCATCCAAATCGCGCGTCACCGAGAACGTCACACTAATCATCTCCTCTGGCTGGAGTTGATTCCGTTCTTCTAATTCATCGATAAGTTCCGTTACCGCTTCTGCAATCGCTTCAATAGTGTTTTCGGAAACAGTTGTTGCTCCGCGAATCGCCCGCATTTGCCACTCCACGCCAAATCCTCCTTAATTAGTCATGAGTTATGAGTCATTGGTCAATAGTCTTGTATTAATGACCAATGACTGTTAATTATTTATGGTCGATATAACCACAGTGGCAGACCACTGGTAGACATTTCAAACTCCAGCCAATCAATTCCCGCCCCCAGCCCTGATGAAACCTGACGGCTTCCGGGTAGAACGCGACTCAATAAAGGTTTTCGTTCTTCTAGGGTATAACAGGGTGCTTTGTCAGGATCAAGACCCACCATTTCTGCTGTCCAGCAACGTGCATCTTCTTCAGTTCCCAGGCGGTCGACAACGCCTAATTCTAGAGCTTGCTCTCCGGTGAAAATGCGACCATCAGCGAAAGTTTTGACAGTTTCTACTTCCAAAGCCCGCGCTTCGGCGATTGTGTGGACAAACTGTTGATAACTGACATCAATCAACTCTTGCAAGATACTTTCTTCTGGTAAAGTCAATTGGCGGTCAAAAGACAAGATGTCTTTGTAAGGGCCAGACTTAATGACTTTGAAGGAAACACCCACTTTTTCCAGCAAGCGTTCTAAGTTGTTCCCTCGCAAAATCACGCCAATACTCCCGGTGATTGTACCAGGGTTAGCTACGATGTGTTCGGCTCCCATGCCAATGTAGACACCGCCAGAAGCCGAAATATTGCCAAAGCTGGCGACAATTTTGATTTTCTTGCGTAACCTCTTCAAGGCGCTGTAGATTTCTTGTGAATCTCCAACTGTACCTCCAGGACTATCGATGCGTAGGAGTAAAGCCGGAAACTTTTTCTCTTCTACGGTTTTTAGGGCTTCTAACACGCGCTTGCGAGTAGAACCACCAATCGCACCAGTAATTTCAATCCGGGCAATTTGTTTACGAAACTTGGACTTGAAAGGCCAGACCATGAGCAGTTAAAAAACCTCTGTAATACACTCAATATAAATTGCCCAGCACTTAAACGACCGACTTTGCTCTGTGCAAAAAAATCAGCAGGCATTGTGCTACAGAAAATCTTAATTAAAATTTTAGATTTTCTAGATACATCTATTGCAATATAAAGTTACGATTTATGTCAATATCGTACTAGACTCCAATAGCATAGTTTGTAAGTATTTAGTAACTATTGATTATTTAATTAATATTTATTAAAACAAGTTAGTTATATAAACCTAGCATTACTAATACTGATCTAGGTTACAAATGGTAGGGTCTTGATTAGTTTATGAACACCGAAAAAAGTGTTCTCATTACTTAAGAGTCAATGCGTAAAAGTTGATACCGATAGTAAGCATAAGTGTCAAATAGCGCCCCGACGAAACTACAAGTCAGACTAATGATTAACAGTCCATCAAGGGGATGACCGCTGCCAAAGATGAAGAGAAAATGCATAATCCGAGTCGCGCTGGCCTCAGTGGCTCCTTGTAAAGCGGGAAAGTGACCGATGAGGGGCAGAAGGAATAATACGCCACCGACGAAGGACATGGGAGCGATAAAGCTCAAAAACATAGTCAACAGCAGAGAGCGGACAAAGTTTGTGAAAACAGACATTTACAGCAGGCTCCGTTGATAAAGTGAACAATCACTGAAAACTGAGATGTCATCTTCCACAATACGTGCGATCGCTCTTCATCAGACGATATGTCAAAAATCTTAAGTTTCCATTAAAAGAAACAGCCACTTGTTAAATCGCCTAATTTGAGCCTTAAAAACGCTAAAATTATCTGAAACCCATACCAAACAAAGCTTTGATTCGATAATATTTCGTAATCATGCGATGAAAACAGGAGTTACACAACTTTACTTTCTGAGATGAGCTTTAAATTAAGTTAAGGTTTCACCCGGCAGAGTAGGGAGCAGAAGAGGCAGGGGAGCAGGGAGCAGAAGAGGCAGGGGAGCAGGGAGCAGGGAGCAGGGGAGAAGATTGTGGTTTCCCAATGACTAATGACTAATGACCAATGACCAATGACTAATGACTAATGACTAATGACCAAAAACAACAGACATCCGCTATTCTTAATGCAGTTACCGAGTTAGCTAAAAAACATTGAGTGAGACTAAATCCAAATCCAGTTTAGGAGCATGGAGTCAGCGACTGCTGGCGGCGATTTTCCTGGGTGGACAAGTAATAGTTCACCTCTTGAAGGGAAAAATTAATTGGCGCAACACTTTAGAACAAATGGCATCTGTTGGCCCAGATTCCTTATTTATTGCCCTGTTAACGGCTGTGTTTGTGGGCGCAGTATTTACGATTCAGGTAGCGCGGGAGTTTATTAACTTTGGCGCTAGTAATCTCGTTGGCGGAGTGCTGGCTGTAGCATTGACACGAGAACTATCACCCGTGCTAACCGCAGTGGTTTTGGCGGGAAGAGTTGGTTCTGCCTTTGCAGCCGAAATAGGTACTATGCGGGTAACCGAGCAAATCGATGCTTTATTTATCTTAAAAACTGATCCGATTGATTACCTCGTTATCCCTCGCGTGCTTGCTTGCTGCTTAATGCTGCCGATTTTAACTCTTCTGTCTTTGATCACAGGGATTTTAGGCGGATTAGTGATTGCGACAAATATATATGGTATAGCCGATACGGTGTTTCTCGACTCAGCGCGTAACCTAGTTGGCATCTGGGACATTATCAGCGCCTTAATCAAAGCGTGCTGTTTTGGCTTGTTAATTGCCGTCATTGGTTGTAGTTGGGGATTAACTACAAAGGGAGGAGCTAAAGGCGTGGGACAATCAACCACAACGGCTGTTGTTACTTCTTTGCTGATTATATTTACCAGCAACTTCTTTCTTTCATGGTTAATGTTTCAGGGAACGGGTAGTTCCTTGCTGCAAGGGTTTTAGAATTGCTGAGTGTTGAGTCCTAAGTGAAAACTTAGAACCCGTAACTCTTAAAATAGGATAGATGTCTACTAAAAAAACAGGATTGGAAACTGTGACCAGTTCATTTGCGCCTAATTCCACATCAACTGTACAACTCCAGCCTAGTTACAATATCCCTATCGTGTTGCTGATTACGGCTATTCCACTACTGATAGTGCAGCTTTGGGTAGGAGTAGTAATTGCATTGTTGGGTTTATTTCTGTTAATTCAAACTCTGACAATCCGGTTACACTTCACTGCTACAGACTTAGACATTTACAGAGGCGAAAAATTACTTCGGCGCTTTCCCTACCAGGAATGGCAAAATTGGCGTGTCTTCTGGAATGGAATTCCTATCCTGTTTTATTTTAAGGAAGTTAACAGCATTCACTTTTTACCGATTTTATTTGACCCCAAAACCCTAAAATCCTGTCTAGAAGAACGTTGTCCACGGATATGAGTGTGCTTATAAGTTCTGTTAGCGTCGCTCGTGTTGTGTGGTTTTGAATCTAGACTATATTTTGTGAAAGTTATTTATTTGCATCATAGGAATTGCATTATTGTTTATGAACCCAGAGGAATCTCAAACTCCAGAACAGATTGATGAGTGGTTGGAACAAATAGAAGCAGAAAACCCAAAGCCAGAAAAAGCAGAAAACTCATCTGTAGAGTCAGTTCTGGAAGTAGAAGCGCCAACTTCATCACCTGATATACAACCAAATAACGTCAAACTTGAGCCAATCATCTCTCATCCAGGAGAGGTGGAGTCTGCAACTGAGTCCACAGAAGAGTCAACTGTGGAGTTGGGAGTCCCGTTAGAATTAGAAACTCCTGTACTGCTGTCAGACGTAAAATCAGAGTCCCAAGATAACTCACTATACGCCGAAGCTGAGGGCAGAGTTGCCGAGTTGCAACGCACAGAAGCAGCGCTGAAGGCGGAAATAACTAACCTAGAAGTGTCTTACAAAATGCTTCAGGAACAACTAAGCGAAACTCAAACCTCTCTGGGACGACTTGTACAAGAGTCACTGGTGCAGCTAGAACAACGCAAACAAGCACTGCAAATTTCTGTAGAACAGCTAGAACGCCGCCAAGAACGCATTCGGAATGAAATGCGAACTACTTTTGCGGGAACATCCCAAGATTTAGCTATTCGGGTGCAGGGCTTTAAAGACTATCTCACGGGTAGTTTACAGGATTTGGCTATGTCAGCAGAGCAATTGCAACTAGCACCACCAGTTGTAGTAGAACGGGCAAAACCAATAGCTAAAGAGGTGAAACCAGCCCCAGAACAGCCAGGAACACCGCAGTTTGCCCAACAACAGTTTCAAGATACGACAAGTAAAATTCGCCGCCTGATTGACCAATATCGCAGCAAACCTGATTATTATGGGCCGCCTTGGCAACTGCGCCGGACTTTTGAACCTGTCCACGCTGAAAGAGTTGCTGATTGGTTCTTCAGCCAAGGGGGACGCGGTGCTTTGCGGACTATGGGTAGCCGCTTGCAGAATATTCTCATTGCTTCAGCTGTGGCTTCGATATTACACAGGTTATATGGCGATAGCGCAAGCGCTGACTCGTCAGTTCGCATCCGTACTTTAGTTTTAGCTAATTCACCAGAACGTTTGGGTGAATGGCGGCGCGGTTTGCAGGACTGCTTAGGAATTGCTCGCCCTGATTTTGGCCCGGATAGAGGTGTGGCTTTGTTTGAAACGCCTGATGCTTTGGCTCAAAAGGCCGACCGATTGGTAAAAGCTAAACAATTACCTTTAATTATCATTGATGATTCGGAAGAGCAAATCAGTTTAGCAATGCTGCAATTTCCTTTGTGGTTAGCTTTTGCTCCTGACCCTAAAGCTGTGAGAAATTACAATGATGATTTTTAACAATGTTCACTGTTAACTGATTTAATTATGGTTGTTTGGCTCAGTTTGTGTGGTGTAGCGTTGGTTGTAGCTTATCTGTTGGGTTCTTTTCCCACTGGCTACATTGCGGGGAAGCTGTTACAGGGTATTGATATTCGCGAGGTTGGTTCGGGTTCAACGGGCGCAACTAATGTATTAAGGACTTTGGGAAAAGGGCCGGGAGCTTTTGTTTTATTGATTGATTGCTTGAAGGGTGTTTTAGCGATCGCACTTGTCTATTCGTTATTCTCTTTTGCTCCTGGTCAAAATCTTATCCCCTCCACGGTAGATATTCCAATTTGGCAACCTTGGATGATTACTTTGGCTGGTTTAGTGGCTATTTTGGGACACAGTAAATCTATCTTTTTGGGCTTTTCTGGCGGGAAGTCTGTGGCTACCAGTTTAGGGATTTTATTGGCGATGAATTGGCAAGTGGGTTTGGCTACAGCCGGGGTTTTTGCTGTGTTTATCGCTATATCCAGGATTGTATCATTAAGTTCGATTGCGGGTGCGATCGCTGTTCCTATTTTGATGACAATTTTACGGCAACCTTTACCTTATATTCTGTTTGGTGTTGCTGGGGGGTTCTATGTGATTTTACGCCATCGCACTAATATTGAGCGGTTGCTTGCTGGTATGGAACCGAAAATTGGTCAGAAGTTAGCGACGGAAGAAAATGCTGATGGTTGATGTTTTGAATATGGAGAAACAAACCGCCAAGGAGCCAAGAACGCCAAGGGAAGAGAGATATTTTATCTTACCCAGCGTCAGAAGTTTTCTTCAATTCTCCCCTCTCCTTACTAAGAAGAAGGGCTGGGGGTGAGGTTCTATACTTTATGAAATTCTTTGACCTAATGGCACGTCTCTATCTGGTTGAACCAGCGCAACTTCGCCATTTTCACCTACTACGCCTAAGACTAAAACTTCTGACATGAAATCAGCAATTTGCCGGGGTGGGAAGTTGGTAATGCCTAAGATTAATTTGTTTTTTAAATTTTCGGAATTATACAGTTGAGTAATTTGGGCGCTAGATTTCTTCACGCCCAATTCTCCAAAGTCTATCCACAGTTTATAGGCAGGTTTTCGTGCTTGGGGAAAATCTACAACTTCGATAATTCTGCCCACACGAATTTCTACTTGCTCAAAGTGGTCATAATTAATTTGTGTCATTTACCTGTGAGTTTCACTAGACCAATACCACCAAAGTACAGTCCTAAGACTGCGCCTGCTAACAGACTTTGGGTGAGGGGGTCAGTGGAAGGGGTGAGGACAGCACCTAGAACTACTGCGCCAATAATTACATAACGCCAGCCAGCAATCATCCTTTGAGAGGAAACAATTCCTAAATTACCTAGTAATAATTGGATAATCGGAATTTGAAATGCTAAACCAGTACTAAATAACAGTAGCAGCACAAATTCAAAGTATTTGTCAATCGACCACAGTTGGTCTACGACATCTTCACCGTAGCTAATGAAGAAGTTCAAAGCTGCGGGAATTAGTAGCAAGTAGGCAAATACTAAACCAGCTGCAAACAGCACACTTGAACCTAAAACCACTGGCCCCAGTAAGCGGCGTTCGCGGCGTGTTAGCCCTGGAAGCAGGAACTGGATAATTTGATAAAGAATGAAGGGACTAGAAAGCACTAAGCCACTGTAACCTGCGACTTTGATGGAGACAAAGAAGTATTCTCCGGGCGCAAGTTGGAGAAATTTGACTCCCTGGGCTGGGACTTCTAGTAACTTGACAATCGGCTTGACGGCAATGAAACAGCCAATAATACCAACTACGACAGCAATTAGAGAATAGAAAATCCGTTGTCGTAACTCTTCGAGGTGGTCGAAAAGGGACATTTCGACTTCATCTGGTAACTCATTGAGAGGATCAATTTCTGAGTTGCCGTATTCCTCTTGGTCGAGTTCAGGAGTAGTTACATCTTGTGAGGGTGTCATTAGTCAGCTCAATAGGCAACATTTGTTAACTATTGTATCCGGGTAAGCTGCGACCAAACTATATTTTTGGCAGCGTGAAAATTTTGGGACTTTTTTTCAGACATCCTCAGAGAATTACCTTTGGGGCAATTTTGGATGTGTCTCTGAATATCTTGCTACCTTAGCCGACATCTCAGGATTGTAAAGTCGCAGATAATTCCAGTAATTCCCAAATACTTGTCGCACGTAATTTTTGGTTTCATTAAAGGGAATGTCTTCCACAAAATCGTCTGGATCATTTTTACCAATAGTTCGCAGCCATCTGGCGACGTTACCCGGACCAGCATTGTAGCTGGCGATCGCTAACATCGAGTTATTGTTAAACTGCCGATGGGTAAAGTCTAAATACCATGTCCCTAAATTAATATTTTCGTTGGGATCTTCTAAGTTAATTGTTTTACTATCCAAATTAATTTGGGGTGCAATCCATTCACCTGTAGCGGGCATGATCTGCATTAAACCAGTCGCACCGACCACGGATTTAATTTTTGGCTCAAACATGGACTCTTGACGCATCAAGCCTGTAACTAGCAGAGAATTTAACTGCCGTTCAGCAGACCATTTTTTAATTTCCTGGCGATAAAGAAAAGGATAACGGGCTTGCCAGTATTTTACCTGCTGGCTCAAAGCCTGATACTCGGCTTGTTCCTCTGGTGTTTCCCGGTCTTCTAATCGAGAAATTAGGCTAATTGCTGAGAGATTGTTTCCCTTAACTAGCCGCATTAATCCTTCGGTAAATTGTTCTGCTACTGTTGGCTGGAGTTTATTCAAAAATTCTGTTTCCCATTGCAACCAAGCATCATTGTCTTCACCTAACAAATACAGTTCTTTGAAGGTGTCTGAACCTGCGGGAGGTACTGGACGTTGGTTTGGAACTAGTTCTGGTTGCAATTGGCGCACGTTGTCAAAATTACCGACATTCAGCCCCAGACTAGCAGCTGATCGCCAAGCATAGTAAGAGTAAGGAAATTGACTCAGCACATACTCATAAGCGGCTTTAGCTTCTTCCTGCTTTCCTAATCTAATAGCCCATTTGCCCACCCAAAATCCGGCTCTGGGAGCTAAAATACTATTAGGATTATCGGTAGCAATTGGTTGCGCCCACTGCCAAGCACCTGCATAATTCTTGGCTTTGGCTTGCTCGTTGGCTTTGTTCCAGCGATACTCTGCGGCTTGATTAGAACTACCGTATTTGCTTAAGAGCAATTCCCAAGCCTGTTGAGCCGACTTTTGGTCTTTGAGTCCTTCGTAAACTTTGGCTTTTTCTACAATTGCTCTACCAGCCTGTTGAGGAAAATTAGCAATTATTTTGTCAAGATAGGGTAAAGCATCTTTACGGGTTCTCGCCAATTCTGACAAACGTAATAAACCTAATCCCGTTTCGCTGGCTTCGGGAAATTTTTGGACTAGTTGATTATAAGTTGCAATAGCTTTAGGCTGTTCTTTACCTCCTATCTGTATACCTCTGGCAGCCCGGTAAAGGTTACGGGGTGTTGGAGGTGCTTGAAAATAGGCATCACCTGCTTTGGCAAATTGATTATTTTCCCAATAAGCTGTACCGACAATTTCCCATTCTTCGGCTTTGAGATTCGGCTGTTTAACTAGCTGATCTAAAACGCCGACGATTCCGGCTTGGTTATAGGCGTATTGTGCCAAAATTAACCGCAACTGTGGCTGATTGGGATTCTCTCGTAACCGCTTCTGAATAATATCCCAGGTGAGGGGATTTGAAGGAAAATCAGCGATCGCTGTATCATGATGCTCTGGTAAAGCAATCATATATAGAGCTTTAGCTTTTCCTGCTGTTTCGGGATACTCTCTCAGCACTCTTTGCCTGAGATCCGAAGCCTTACCGTTTTCACCCAGTATGCCTTGAGCCTGTGCCTGTTTCAGCAGAATATAGGGGCCGAGACTGGGATAGCTTTTTTCTAGCCCTTGGAGATAACTTAAAGCTGGTTCCGCGTCCCTAGTGTCAATTAAATCACTTGCTAATAAGTAACGGGCGCGTTCTCTGTCTGGTGAACTGGAACCATTGGCGATCGCTTCTAGTTTTTCCGCCCGTTCTGTTCGAGACTGTGAAACTAGTGGAAATACGGTTGACTGGGCTTGGTTAGCTGGAGAAATTTGCTCAGGCTGATTTCTCGTCAAGCTGAACCCTTGACCAAAGAATTTGCCAATCTCAGGTGCTGATACCATTGCGCCTGCTGAAAAGGCAAACAGTGCTGCAAAAGCAATGAGAGAAATGTGTTTTTTTTGTAGTTTCTTCAGCATGAATATTCGCTGAGAAGTTCCGATAAATTTGTTGAAACTCTAGCATTCCTGGCGGTGGGTGTAATCACTTTTTCAATTTATATTTTCAATTAATTGGAGAATAAAAACTGTTGCCAGTAATGAATTCTACTGCATAGCCTTGATCGTACGACATCTATCCTTAGTATATAATATGAAATTTTTTAGCTATTTTAGATGAAAGTCGTATACTTTGCACCTAGTACGAGTGTATTAAGTATCTTAGCAATTTGCTGGCAAGGATATTGTTTATAGGATTTTCCAATTTTGTAGAGACGCGATTCATCGCGTCTTTATTATGAGGAACGTTCGCGTAGCGTGCGCGAAGCGCATACCACGTTGGCGTTAGCCTCTTCCTTTGGGAGAAAGACGCAAAGTACACAAAGAAGGAAGAAGGAAGAAGGATTTTTCCATTATTCCAATTTATTCCCCCCCTGCACCCTGCACCCTGATTCTTCCTAATCCCCTTACCGTTTAGCTAATTCTGGAGTACGTCCTTTCAAACCAATCATCAATTTCAGCGCAAACACTTTCAACACTGGTATGCGTCGCATCATTCCCAAACCCAGGCGACGAATCAACACCAGTGGTAAAAAGTTATTAGAAAATACCCGATCTAACAAATCGGTGAAACCTAATATTGTCAGGTTTTCTAGCTTGCGCCAGCGTTCATAGCGTTTGAGGATTTTTACATTCCCAATATCTTCACCTGCTTTATGTGCTTTTTGTATAACTTGCGCTAAAGCGGCTGCATCTCGAATCCCCAAATTTAAACCTTGTCCGCCGACGGGATGACAATTGTGGGCAGCGTCACCAATTAAAGCTAATCTGGGAAGAACATAGCGATCGCTTTGCATGAGTTGGACTGGAAAAATAAAGCGATCGCCTAGTAATTCTAATTTACCCATTTGATTACCATAGCGGCGGCTGAGTTCTGCCAAAAAGTCCTCGTCATCTAAAGCACACAAAGCCTTAGCTTCTGCATGGGGGGCTGTCCAAACGATGCGGCAACGGTTCCCCGGCAGAGGTAAAATCGCAAAGGGTCCACTTGTCCAAAATCTTTCGTAAGCAGTGTTATTGTGTGGTTTTTCTGGCTTAACAAATGCTACAATACAAGATTGCCAATATTTCCAGCCGTTCGTTTTAATTCCCGCAGCTTCACGAATGCGCGATCGCGAACCATCGGCAGCTACAACTAATTTACTGCGGACTGTCTGAATTTTGTCAGCAATTTTAATATCTATCGCCACAACATCCGGCTGATATTCTGTTTTTACCACCTCAGCCGGACAGAGATAAGTCACATTCGCACAATTTTGCACAAACTCCTGCAAAGGCTGTAACAGCGCTTGGTGTTCCGCCACATAACCCAACTCTGACGTACCTATATCATCTGTGCCAAATTCCACAACATCAGGGTAATCGGCATCCGAAAGGCGAACTTGGCAATATTTAGCGATTTGAGGCGATATTTCATCCCAAATGCCAATTCCTTGGTAAATGAGAGCCGAAAGCATATGAATTGCATAGGCTTGTCCCTTCGCAACTGCGGCTGATGCAACTCTAGCCTCAATGAGCAAAATACTTAAGCCGGAATCCTTCAAAGCCGAAGCTAAAGTTAAACCAATAATTCCACCGCCGACAATTACCAAATCATAATCATATCCCCGATGATCTGGCGGTGTTTGTGCAAGGGGAAAATTTTGATGTAGCTGTGTGAGCGCCATTGTTAAGATAAATTAAGGCATCCTAACTCTTATTTTTACGCAAACTCACAAATCCGCGCAACTTATCCGCTAAATCGCAGGTTGCTGTCATCAAAAAAACTTTAAATTCAGGAAAATTACCGATGAAATTAATTTCTGAACCATCGATTTCTGAGAAAATCCATAAAATGAAGCAAAGAGTGCGATGGCTTCATCCCCAGATAGTCTCTCAGGGAATCGACCAAACCAGCATGGTAATTGATGATGGTAAAGAGGACAATCCTGAATTTTCCTTTATGGTAATTGGTGACACTGGTACAACATCTCTTTACGGATACCATCCCCAGCGCAAAGTTGCCGAATTAATGCTTCCCCATAAAGACGATTGCCGTTTTGTCTTACATACTGGCGATGTCATTTATGCCGTGGGTTCTCGTGAGTATTATGGCAAAAATTTTATTCAACCTTATCGGGAGTTTCTCGTAGGCGGAGACAAACCCGAAAATATTGCCTATGACCGGATGTTATTCAATCTGCCATTTTTAGCAGTACCCGGTAATCACGACTACTATGACGTGCCATTGATGTATCGTTTATTTACAGGAAGCACCCTGCCGTTACGTCGTTTCCTGCGCTACAAAGACATTGAGATTGGTTGGCATGGATCAAATAAAGGTGATGCTTATGCCAAAGCATTTCTTGATTATATAGGGGCGATCGCTTCCCCAAAAAAATTACAAAATCATTTAGATCAACATTACACTGCTATAATTGACGCGGGGCGCTGTATGCGTTATCAACCCGGAAAATTCACCCGTTTACCCAACCGCTATTACACCTTTCGTTATGGCGGTATCGACTTTTTCGCTTTAGATTCCAATACTTTCAACACACCATCCCCCTTACCAGAAACTCCAGAAGGGGAAATGAACCGTCGGGAATTGCAGCAGCGTCGCCAAGTCATAGACCAAGAAGAAGAGCAGATTTTGGCAACCTGCGACCAACTCAACCCCGAAAAACCCACCGATGCAGAACAACTTGATTATCTCAATGCCAAATTAGAGCAAATCAACGAAGTCAAAATTGACATTGAAAAACAACTAGCATCCAACGCCACAGATATTATCGATTTTGAACAACTGAATTGGCTCAAAAATAGACTCATAGAATCTTGGAACACTTCAGAAGTGCGGGGAAGAATTATTTTCTTTCACCATCCACCCTACGTCACAGAAGCCACAAAATGGAATCAAGCCCAAACCTTAGCAGTTCGTCATCGTCTCCGCTTTGTATTTGAACAGGTAGCAGAAACCCTGGGTTCCCAAATCAAAGACCGTTCCATAGTCGATTTAATCTTCAATGGACACGCCCACTGCTTAGAACATATTCGCACAGGTGACACAGGATATGCCGATTCTCATATTAACTGTATCGTCTCTGGTGGCAGTGGTCATTATCCCCGCCGTCAACGTCGAGAAGGCAACGAATTGATAGAAACCTTTACAGAACTTCCTGGTCATCCCCAGCGAAAAGTTGCCGATTCCTTACTATTTGTTGGTCGCAATGGAAAAAAACCCCACAAGCATCTACCTTACTCCTGCGTAAAAATTGACGTTCAAGCTGGTAATCCACCCAAATTCATTGTCACACCCTTAGTAGCTGATCGTGTAGGCGAAGAATGGCAAACCCCTCAACTTCAACCATTCGTAATTTAAACCCTCTGCGTACCTACCCTCCGGGAACGCCTAACGGCGAATGCGTTAACCTCAGCGTCCCTCTGCGTTTAAAAAATGAAACTAATCACGCTCCTCTTCCTTCTGTTAAACTTCTTATTTACCCCCATCACCACAGCAAACGCCGCTACCCTCTCCGATAATATTTATCAACAGCGCACTCACCCTAGTTCAGACGGTATCGGAAAATCCTATATGGGGCGAGAAATAGCCAAAGTCATGGGACACACAGGCGCAGGTTGGTTAGAAAGACCCAGACGCGAGGTAGAAGAACAGCCCAGTAAAATAGTCAGTGCGCTGAATTTAGCACCCGATGATGTAGTGGCGGATATTGGCGCAGGTACAGGATATCTGAGTTTTCGCATTGCACCGCTATTAACAGATGGAAAGGTTTTAGCTGTAGATATTCAACCACAAATGCTAGAGATAATCGACTTTTTCAAACAAGAGAAAAATATTAGCAACGTTGAGCCAATTTTAGCAACTCTCACCAACCCCAACCTCCCATCTGCAAGTGTGGATTTAGCGCTAATGGTGGATGCTTACCACGAGTTGGAATATCCCCAAGAAGTGATGCAAGGAATTGTTAAAGCCTTGAAACCAGGAGGTAAAGTAGTGCTGGTGGAATACCGGGGCGAAAATCCCTTAATTATGATTAAACGTTTGCACAAAATGACTCAAAAGCAAGTCCGTAAAGAAATGCAAGCCGTGGGTTTAGTTTGGCGAGAAACCAAAAACTTGTTACCCCAGCAACATTTAATGGTATTTGAAAAGCAGACATAAACCTAATAGAAAAAAACACAGATAGACACAAATCATTTATCTGTGTTTATCTGTGTTTATCTGTGTTTATCTGTGGACTATTAATTCTTTATAGAAAAAATTCCATATTTTATTCAGGTCGAATCAGGCTAACGCTTTTGTTTACACTATCCCAAACTATCCAGTTAGAAGAATTATCTACATCTTCCGCATTATTGGTAACTTTAAAATACACCTTTTCCTGTCCCTTGGGTTCAATGGCAAAGTCGGCATTTTGGGCATAAACTACTCTAAACCCTTTATCCCGTAAGCAATACATAGCCCAAGCTTTCAATGATTGCTTATGTGCTTCATGGGGAATTGGTGGTTTAGTGATGGTGTCTTGAATGACTTGAAATATCTCCATTAGTTTCTTATTGAAAGTCGATATTGATTGCACGCAGAGGCGCAGAGGCGCAGAGGAGGAGAGGAGGAGAGAGGTAAATTTTTGTGAAAAAACTCTTGTTCCCCTCCTCGCTTGCGGGGAGGGGCTAGGGGTGGGGTTTTATTGATCATGTTTTGACGAATATGCAGTTTCCCGATCTAGTTTCATTTGATGGTGGTTTGGTTTAAACAAACTTGCTGTAGTCGTTTTAATTACAATATACAAAATTGGCACCACAAACAAACTCAAAAAAGTAGCGATTAACATCCCGCCAAATACCGTCGTTCCCAAAGACAGACGACTTCCCGCACCAGCCCCTGTGGCAATGGTCAAGGGGAAAATACCCAGAAGTGTAGAAAATGCCGTCATCAAAATCGGGCGTAAACGACCTTGTGCAGCCTCTACAGCCGCTTTAGTAATGGAAAGCCCTTCATCCCGCAGTTGGTTGGCAAATTCCACAATCAAAATCGCATTCTTACTAGCCAAACCAATCAACATGACTAGACCGATTTGACAGTAAACATCATTAGCAAAACCCCGCATTGATTGGGCTACAAGTGCGCCAAAAATTGCTAAAGGCACTGATAACAGGATAATTAAGGGGTCTATGTAGTTCTCATACTGAGCTGCTAGCACTAAAAAGACGAAGACAATTCCTAAACCAAAGATAATCGGTGCTAAACCACCAGATTCTATTTCTTCTAATGCAGTTCCTGACCACTCATAACCAAAACTAGGTGGTAAAATTTCTTCAGCTAACTGTTCCATAGCCTGAATAGCGTTTCCAGAACTAGCGCCGGGTGCAGGAGAACCATTGATTTCAATTGAGCGAAATAGATTATAGTGATTAATCGTTTGCGCCCCCACAACGGTAGTAGTTGTGATTAAGTTTCTCAAAGGAATCATTTGATTGGTTTGAGAACGTACAGATAAGTTACCAATATCACTGGGGTTAGAGCGAAACTGTTGGTCTGCTTGGATATAAACTCGATAGTTACGCTGCTGGAGGTTGAAATCATTGACATATTGAGAACCTAAAGCAGTTTGCAAAGTCCGAAAGATATCATCTATGGAAACTTGTAGTGCTTTGGCTCGATTCCGGTCTACTTCTACCAGCAATTGCGGTGTTTGTGCGGCAAAAGTACTAAATACAGCTTGTAATCCTGGTGTTTGGTTGGCGCGACCCAGCAATTGACCCATTGACTGGACTAAACTGTCTAAGCCACTACTACCTCTGCGGTCTTGCAGTTGAAACTCGAAGCCACCAAAGTTACCTAATCCTGGAATAGCTGGTGGATTTACCGGAAATACTCTGGCTTCTGTAATGGCGAACAGTTTTCCTCGTAAATTATTGAGAATCGCCTGTACTGATTGGTCTGGTCGTGAGCGTTCTCCCCAAGGTTTTAAAGTAGTAAATATAATACCGTTATTGGCAGTGTTACCACTGAAACTAAAGCCGCCCACAGCGAAGGTTCCCACGACTTCAGGAATTGCCAAGATTTCTTTTTCTACCTGGGCCATGACATCACTGGTATATTGCAGGGAAACCCCTTGCGGCCCTTGGATGAGTGTAATGAAAAAGCCTTCGTCTTCTTCTGGCAGAAAGGCTGTAGGTACTGTGATATACAGCCAAGCTGTCATTCCCAAGGAAACAATGAATAGTCCAATGATAATGTTTTTGAAGCGGATCAGAAAGTGGAGCGATCGCTGATAACTTCTTTGTACCGAGTCGAGTACCTGATTAACCCGCTCAAAAAACCGACCCAGCCAGCCTGTAGTTTGCTGTCCTGGACGTAGCAGTAAGGCACACAAAGAAGGTGTCAGGGTTAAAGCCAAAAAAGTAGAAATTACAATCGAGAAGGCGATGGTCAGCGCAAATTGCCGATACAATGCGCCAGTACTTCCGGGAAAAAACGCCACAGGGATAAATACCGCCATCAGCACTAAGGAAGTGGCAATTACTGCCCCAAATAGTTCAGACATGGACTCACTGGCGGCTCGGCGAGGACTCATGCCTTTATCTTGGATAAAACGGCTAATCTGCTCAACTACAACAATCGCGTCGTCTACCACCATCCCCGATGCTAAAGTCAGACCAAATAAAGTCAAACTATTAATGGAAAAGCCAAAAATTCTAGCAAAAATAAATGTCCCAATCAGAGACAGAGGAACAGTTAGTGCGGGAATTAAAGTAGTTCGCCAGTCCTGCAAGAACACAAAAATCACAATCACAACTAGTATGATTGCGGCAATTAGAGTCTTGACTACTTCTAACATCGACTCTTCCACAAAGAGTGTCGTGTCAAAGGCTACCTCATACTGTATTCCCGGTGGAAAATTGGGAGCCAATCGCGCCATTTCTTCCCTAACTCCCCGCGCCACATCTAAGGCATTACTCCCAGGAAGCTGATAAATACCTAAACCGACTGCATCTTGAGCGCGATAGCGCAAAAATGAGTTGTAATTTTCTGCTCCTAGTTCTGCTCTACCAACATCTTTAAGCTTGATTAAGGTGCCATCATCGTCAGTTCTTAAGACAATTTCCGCAAATTCTGCTGGTTCTACTAACCTACTAGCAGCACGGACATCCATTTGAAATCTTTGCCCTTCTGGAGCAGGTTCTTGCCCAATGCTCCCCGCACCGACCTGCAAGTTTTGTTCAGATAAGGCGTTGGCGACATCCGCAGTCGTTAACCCCCGACTAGCAAGGCGATTTGGATCTAACCATAGCCGCATTGCATAGCGACGTTCACCAAAGATTGTGGCATTACTAACACCTTTAACTCTTTTTAAAGCATCTGCTATGAAAAGGTCGGCATAGTTACTTAAAAATATATTGTCGTATTCATCATTCTCAGCAAATAGACCAATTGCTAACAGTATATTATTAGATTGCTTGGAGACCCTAACACCCGTCCGTTGTACAGCTTCTGGCAGTTGCGGTTGGGCAAGGGAAACCCGGTTCTGCACATCCACCGCCGCAATATCGGAATTTCGGGATGAATCGAAGGTAGCTGTAATGTTAGTAGAGCCATCGTTACTACTACTAGAAGTAATGTAGCGGATACCTTCAATGCCGTTAATTTGCCTTTCTAAGATGTTCGTCACACCGCTTTCTACGTCCTCAGCACTAGCTCCGCTAAAGTTGGCGGTGACGTTGATTTGAGTGGGAGCAATATCTGGGAAACGCGCAATAGGTAGAGTGGGAATACAAATCAATCCCAATAACAGCACAATCAATGCACAAACGGTCGCAAAAACTGGTCGTTTAATAAAAAAATCAATAAACATAGATTTGAGAAATGGGTAAATAAAAATTGGCAGTTAGGAATTAGTCAACCAATTTTGGATTGTAAATTGAGGTTTTTCCATTTACAGCACATTTCATCTGAGTGAAGTATATAAGGTTTGTCAGGAAAGATATTCACCCCAAAACATTCATAATCAAGTGCTGTAGATTCTAAAATCTCAATTCTAATTCCAAAAATTATTCAATTACGAATTACGAATTACGTTCGCGTAGCGTGCCGGAGGCTCTATTACGAATTACGAATTAGTATTAGGGTTTTCCATTCCCCATTTCTGGCGGTGCAGGCATTATTGGCGCACCATTGGTTAAATTTAGAATGCCAGAAACAACGATTTTGTCACCAGCTTCCAGTCCTTCCAAAACTTGATAATCGTTGCCTTCAATGGCTCCCAATTTCACAGGCTTTTGTTGAGCTACCAAGTTCGGCATTCCCGGTTTAGATTCTTCTGGCTCTTGGGCTACAAACACAAAAGTTTGTCCACCCATACGAGATATTGCTGCTGTGGGAATTAAGATTCCTGGGCGTTCATCCCAGATAACTCTGGCTTGTACGTTCAGGCGATTGAGTATTTGGTTTCTGGTATTGGGAAAGGTGGCTTTAGCTAAAAGATTCTGCGTATTAGGACTGATATTCGGCGAGATAAAACTCACCTGACCTGTGGCGGCTGGTTGGCCTTCAGCATCTAGTACTTGTACAGGTAATCCCACACGCAACCTTTCGGCTTCGTTGAAAGGAATAGCTAAATTCAATTCCAAAGTGTCATTTTGATTCAGTGTGGTGAGTTCGTCTCCTTGGCTGACAAAATCTCCCACCTTCGCCGGAATATCACCGAGAATACCAGTTAAAGGAGCGACAACGTTTGTGAATTGCTGTTGCACTTCCGCTACCTGGACTTGGGCAGCGGCTTCGCTGACTTGAGAACGAGCTTGGGCAATTTCTTCTGGGCGAGGGCCATTCTCTAGTTGTCTGACGTTTTGCTTTTCTAGTTCCACAGCCGCAGCTAGTTCATTAATATCAGAGCTTCGGCTTTTGCGGAGTTGTTCGAGCCGTCTTTGGGCTTCTTGCAGCCTAGCTTCAGCGCTTCTCTGTTCTCCGAGAAATCCTTCTAGTTGGTCTTGGGAAACAGCACCTTCTGTTCTTAATTTTTGGTATCGCTGACCTCGTGACTGTGCCAATTCCAGATCCGATTTAGCGACCTCAATTTGAGCTTCAGCCTGAGCAATTTCTTCGGGACGCGCTCCACCTTGGGCATTTGCTAGGCGAATTTCGGCTTGAGCTAATCTGGCTTTACCTTGGGCAATTTCTTCGGGACGTGTACCTGCTTTGAGTTCTGCTAGTCGGGCTTGAGTACGCTCTAATGTTGCTTTTGCTTGTCGTAAGCGGGCTTGGGTATCGTCACTTTGCAGACGAATTATAACTTGCCCTTTCTGGACGCGATCGCCTTCTTTAAATAAAATTTGATTGATTCGGCCGTCAGTCTCTGGCTTGATTGCTACTGAACCAGGAGCGTTTAAAAAGCCACCAATGACTAAACTGTCTTCTATAGTTCCAGTTTCTACAGTAGCTAACTTCACCGGAATTCCCATCGGTTGACCAGCCGCAGCTGTATCGCCAGGTGCATTACCCGCAAAACTATTTTGCCACCAGCGCCAACCAAAGCCACCACCTACAATTAACAGGACGATGCCCAAAATTAACGGCCAACGTCGCTTTTGAATTGGTTTAAGCGTTTGCTCTTGCTGTTCCATCTGACTGGAATCAGTTTCAGCAGAAGTTTGAGACTCAGGAGATTCCGAATTAAGCATCTTGATTTTCTGATCTTGTGGACAGTTTGGGAGTTGGTTAATCTACTCTCGCTGGAAAAACTATATATAAGGCTGTTTTCGCAAGTTTGTTACTATATCTAAAATCTGTAAAATCGAGTATTTTAGGGTGAAGACTGGGTTCATTTCAAGAAATAAATCCTTAATCAAGCAATTATTCACAAACAAATGTAAGTGCTTGCTTGCATTATATACATATAGCGAGAGAATTGGTAGAAATTAAAATGATTTGATGGCGATCGCTAAAGAATGTGCATCCAAATTTCAGTCAAAGAAATTTAGGGACTAAATATAAGTTTTAATTATTTAATTCAAAAATGTAGCGAGAGGTGCAAATGGATAAACAATCTCTTGCTCCAATCTACATAGGGTAGTCTAGCTTGTAATGGATGTGTTGAGAATATCTGATGTTAAATGGGAAGTTCTATATTTATATATGGTGTTGAAGAAGCATGAGATGCCAATTTTACCTATTCATTGACATCAAACACATATCATGTTAATTTTAATCAGACCGATGGGTCTGTTATAATTTTATGTCTAAAGGCGAAGAAACAAAAGCAAAAATTCTCCAACAAGCAGCCGAACTGTTTAACCAACAGGGATACGCTGGCTCATCGATTTCTGACATTATGCGTGTTACAGGATTACAGAAAGGAGGAATTTACAACCACTTCCAAAGTAAAGATGAGTTAGCGCTACAGGCTTTTGACTATGCGATCGCCTGCGTCAGTAAGCATTATAGAATTGTATTACGAAGCAAGCGTCATGCAATTGACCGTTTGCAAGCAATAATTGAGGTATTTAGTAATTTTGCCGACAACCCACCCATTCAGGGAGGATGTCCATTGTTAAATACTGCTGTGGAAAGTGATGATACTCATCCGGTATTAAGGGAACGCACTCAAAAAGCGATGAACTCTTGGCTGCATTTAATTTGTCGAATTATCGAAACGGGAATTGAAAAAGGTGAAATTCGTTCTGACGTAAATGCTGATGAATTTGCAACCATCATCACTGCAACATTGGAAGGAGCGATTATGATGAGCAAACTCTACGGTGATTCAATTTATATGCAGCGAGCAGTTAATCATTTAAATCAGTATATAGATAGTCATTTTTAAATCTATATTCCCCATAATAGAATAACTTTGCCCAATAACCGACCGAACGGTCTTAAATATTCAACACAACATCATGCTAATAACTCATAACCCACACAGACCATTAGAAGTAAAACTCACAATACCTGTAAGAACATATGATATTGATTTTGCAGGCATTGTCAGCAACATTGTTTATATCAGATGGCTAGAAGATTTACGCTTAAAGTGCCTAGATGAATACTTGCCACTTGGTCAACTAATTGAACAAGGATACACGCCAATATTAGCTGGAACCGAAATTGAGTATAAACGCCCTATCAAACTTGGTGACAAAGTAGAAGGACGTTTATGGATACATAATTTAGGACGTTTAAAGTTGACGCTTCAAGCTGAAATTTTTTCTAACAATAACTTGGCAGCAGTCGCAATCCAAAAAGGTGCATTTGTCAATTTTCAAACTGGTCGCCCTATTCCAATTCCCCCAAAATTACAACAAAAGTATTTAGCGGATCAACAAGTCAGTTCAAGCATTTAAATTATATAAAACCAACTAATTATGAATACGAGGAATTTGAAGATTTCCAGCGGCGAGTTAAAGTTTTGGTGAAGTTGCGTCAGCGTCAACATAGCTGAGGAAAACCAGCAAATTAACTAAAATCTATCTTTCATTCCCCGTAAACGAGCAAAATTCTGTACTGGATCACTACTTTTGGTTACTAACTGTAATGAAGGTTGTTCCCAACGTAAAAACGGATTAGTGAGCTTTTCCACACCCAAAAATGAGGGAACAGTGGCTTCTTGGCGACTACGGGAGTTCTTTACTTCTTCGTAGCGCCTTTGTAAGTCGGTATTATCGCTATCTACAGTCAGGGCAAATTGCAGATTCTTTAAGGTGTATTCATGGGCGCACCAAACACGGGTATTATCTGGGAGAGAGCGTATTTTACTCAATGATTCCACCATCTGCGTCGGTGTGCCTTCAAATAAGCGTCCACAACCGCCAGCAAATAGGGTATCACCACAGAATAGTTCTCCAGCTTCACTAAATGTTACAGGAGGAAAGTAATAGGCGATATGAGCGCGAGTATGACCAGGAATGAAGAAAACTTCAGCAGTGCGATCGCCAAATTGGACGCGATCGCCTGCTTGCAGAAATACCTGTTGTCCCGGAATTCTCCCTCGATCCTCGGCTCCGGCATATACTGTCAAATTGGGGAAATGTTGGATTAACTGTTTGTTTCCACCCACATGGTCATTATGGTGATGAGTGTTAAAAATGGCTACCAACTCAGCTTTGAGTTCTGCCAGTTTCTTCAATATTGGTTCAGCCTCTGCGGGGTCTACAACGGCAGCAATATTTTTTACGCTATCATGCAGCAAGAATATATAGTTGTCTGAGAGTGCCTCAAGACGGATTACCTGCATTTCCTCTTTCTCTCTCATCATGTGTTTTCCCTATGCTCGTAGCCAGTCAGTCGCTGAACTACTTGCACAAATTTACGAAACTGTCTATATTTTGTTTATTATAGCTGTCATATTTAATAAATAATGGTATTATACAACCGTACTAATACTTAATTATTACTAAAACGGATCAAAATCGAAATTACTACTCACTAAGATTTCATTAGGAGAAACTGTAACTTCAAAGTCGAATTTATTGTGTAATTTTTTAGCAAAAAATTACAATAACCGCTATGTAGAACACTTAATGTTTTCGCTTATAATCTTAGCTTACAGCCAAATCACTGCTATTTTCTAGTAAATAACAACAAAAGCAAAATTATTGTGAGTTTACAGCAAAGCAAAACTCAATTAAAAGTTTCAATACTAGTCAGCGATCTATCGAGCGCTGGAGCTGGGAGATGGGGAGGTGGAGGGGTACGTTCATTTTTGCTAGCTCAAGCACTCCAAAAACTTCAGTATCAAGTAGAAATTGTCGGATTTGTTTTTGGAGACCAACCAGCCGTAATTCCTCAATCGGAAATCCCAGTTAGTCATGTGATGGGCTATAACTATCCGCAATTTATAAAATCAGCTTCTCAAGTTCTCAGAAAACTTGACGGTGATATTATTTATGCGATGAGACCTAAGCCTACAACCTTCGGTATATCTATGCTCAAAAAATTAAAAACTCATCGACCAATTATCTTAGATATAGATGACTGGGAAATGAGTTGGCATGGGGGCGAAAAATGGCAGTATCGTCCTTCCCCAAAACAGGTTTTACGAGATATTTTTAAAACAAATGGTGCTTTGAGACATCCAGATCATCCACTTTATTTAAAATTGGTTGAAGGCATGACAAAAAATGCTGATGCTATTACAATTCATACCCAATTTTTAAAAGAGCGATTTGGCGGTGTTTATTTGCCCAACGGAAAAGATACTCATCTGTTTAATCCAGATCAGTATAATGCTGAAGAAAGTAGAGCGCGTTATGGGCTTTCTGGATATCGGATTTTAATGTTTCCTGGTGCGCCAAGGCCATACAAAGGAGTTGAAGATGTCTTAATGGCTTTGGAACAGCTCAATGAGCCTGATTTAAGGTTAGTAATTGTAGGTGGTAGTCCTTATGATGATTATGATGCTCAACTTATGGAAAAGTGGGGGCGTTGGATAATCAAGTTACCGAAATATCCATCTACAGAAATGCCTCAAATTGTGGCAGCAGCACACGTTATTGTGGTTCCTCAGCGAAATACCCCAGCCGCATTGGCTCAATTTCCGCTGAAATTAACCGATGGCATGGCTATGGCGAAACCTGTTTTGGCAACAAGGGTAGGAGATATTCCCGAAATTATCGGCGAAACAGGTTATTTAGTTGATTCTAGTTGTCCAGAACAAATAGCTGAAAAGATTCAATGGATATTTCAAAATTTAGATGAAGCAAAGGCAAAAGGCCAGATGGCTAGAGAAAGATGTGTTAAATATTATAGTGTTGATACTATGGCATCGACACTATCTCAAATTCTTGCTCAACTAGAGAAATAAATGTAAGCAAAATTATGTAATGTTAAATTAGTCTAATAACAATCGAAACTTAATTCAACTCCAACTACCAAGATTCCTGAGAAATAATTGATGTCTACTCTTAATCAACTGGTAAAATTCACTAAGCCTTACCCAGGTAGAATATGTTTAACAATATTCTTGGGATTTTCTGGAGCTTTATTTAATGGCATCAGTACAACCATGATTGTGCCAATAGTTTTAAAAATAGTCGGGCAAGAAATCGATTTAACTAATGCCCCTACTATTATTAGAGCTATTTTGTCACCATTTGATAATTTTCCTGAAAGTTATCAAATGGCAATGATGGCAGCAAGCATTATAGTAATAATTTTTTTGAAAAACCTATCTAGCTATGCTAGTAGTCTGGCATCTAGTTCTGTATCTCGAAGACTTACTTCAGATATGCGGAGGGCGGGTGTGGAATTATTATTAGAAGTTGACATTAATTATTATACCAAGATGAAACTTGGTGATTTAATGAATCGTCTGAATATAGAGATTTCACGTGCTGCTATTTCGGTAAGTAATCTAATTAAATTAATTATACTTGCCATTACAATTTTAGTTTTTATTTTTATTTTGTTGTCAATTTCCTGGGAATTAACTATTATTTCCACAGCTTTACTAGTTTGTGTCACCTTAGTAAATCAGTTTGCCATTAGTCGTTCTAAATATTTTGGTAAGCTGTTGACCGAAATGTCGAAAAAGCTGACCAATAATTTAATTGAAACTTTGAGTGGAATTCGCTTAGTCAAAGCAACTGCTAATGAAGACTTAACATATAGAAAAATTGATGAATTAATTCAGGCTCGTGAAACAGCCGAATTTCAATCTCAGGTTAACTCCAATATCATTGCACCAATGAGTGAAGTTACCGGATTGATATCTTTAATTTTGATCGTATTTATCGGACGAACATTATTTACTAATCAAATTGCTTCGCTTTCGGCAGTGCTACTCACATATTTATTAGTATTGCTGCGGCTGCTACCTGTTGTGTCACAGTTAAATACTCTTCGCAGTAGCTTTGCTAATAACTCAGCCAGTGTGGATATGGTGGCTGATTTTTTACAGCGGCAGAATAAACCATTAATGGTTAACGGCAGTTTAGCTTACACAGGATTACAGAAGGGAGTATATTTCAATCACATATCTTTTGCATATCCTAATCATGATCAGTTAGTGCTGAAAGATGTGGATTTAGAATTACCACGAGGCACTACTTTAGCCTTGGTAGGCAGTTCTGGTGCAGGTAAATCAACCCTCGCAGAACTATTGCCAAGATTTTATGACCCTGTATCAGGCTATATTGCTATTGATGGGGTTGATATTCGTGAATTTGATATCAAAACACTGCGTAGAGCAATGGGTATCGTTAGTCAAGATACCTTTCTTTTTAATGAATCGGTCAAATATAACATCGCCTATGGAAAACCCGGCGCTAGTGAAGCAGAAGTGATTACAGCTAGCAAACGAGCAAATGCCTATGAATTCATTACCAAATTACCCCAGGGATTTGACACGATAGTTGGCGATCGCGGTGTCATGTTATCTGGTGGACAACGCCAGCGTCTAGCTATAGCCAGGGCTTTACTGCAAGATCCAGAAATTCTGATTTTAGATGAAGCTACCTCAGCATTAGATACTGTTTCGGAACGTTTAGTGCAAGCAGCAATAGATGATTTAAGCCGCGATCGCACAACCTTAGTCATTGCCCACCGCCTTTCCACCGTCCAACAAGCCCATCAAATTGCCGTATTCGATCAAGGACGTGTAGTAGAACTGGGAAACCATAATCAACTTTTACAGAAAAATGGCTACTATTCACGCCTCTATACAATGCAATTTGGTGAGCAGCTAGAACCTTCTCAACCATCTCCTCAAATTTTTATACGGATTTCTTATGAAATTCGCACATGTCTAAATTCTATTATTGGTTGTCTGAGATTATTAGCTGATGGCATGGTCGATGACACCACAGAACGCCAAGAATTATTGAACGAATCTTACAAATCAACATTGAGAATTATTACAAACATTGAAATTTTCCAGGAGACTATTAAGCTACAAAATAGCTGGCAATCAACGCCATTTATTAGCAAAAATCATAAACTGAATGAGCATGATCAAAACTTAAGACAAATATTTGACGAACTTCAAAGAAAACTCGACAATATGATCAAATCCCTAGTTTTACTTGCAGATGATTTAGTAGATAATGCCAAAGAAGAAGATCAAATAATTTCTGAAGCCTATCATTTAGCTGTTAACTTACTTGATAAAGTAGAGACGTTAGAAAAAATCAAAGTATGAAGTATTCATGAATTCGGATTGAGAAAGTAGAAATAACATTGACGTTTAAGTCTGAGAATGGCTAAGATAAAACATCAGGGAAAATATTGAGTGATTAATTATGCAAAAAATAGCTATCTTTTACCCATATTTCATGGGTGGTGGTGCAGAAGCAGTGGGATTATGGATTATCCAAGCATTAAAAAATAAGTATAAAATAACATTATTTACTCTGGGCGAAGTTCATCTTGAAAAAATCAATGCCATGTACGGCACAAGTATATCAGATACAGATATAGAGATTAAAACTATTCTCCCCAAAAATTTGGATATTCTTTGTTATTTAATGATGGTAAAAAATAAGAATATCCAAATTTTCTTCTTTCACCTTTTAATTCGGATTTTTAAACAAAATTGCCACGAATATGACCTAGTTATGTCTGCGTATAATGCTATGGATATGGGTCAAAAAGGAATTCAATATATACATTGGATCGAAGTTCTTGAGGGTAAACCTTTTCATAGAAAAATATCTGCTTTTTCTCAAGAACAGCTAATTCAAAATATCTCTGTTGCCAATTCTTACTTTGTTGCCGATAGGGTCAATAAGCACTATGGAATTAATGCTAATGTTGTGTATCCTCCTGTTGTTATAGACACACCTAATATTGCCTGGATTGACAAAGAATATGCCTTCATTTGCAGTGGCAGAATAGTAGAACCTAAAGAGCCTCATAGAGTCATCAAAATCCTCAAACAAGTGCGTGAGAAAGGCTTTGATATTAAGCTACATATCACAGGTGGAGGTGGTGGTATTTATGAATGGAAATATACTAATTTAGTCAAAAAGATGGTGCGAGAAAACTCATCTTGGATAACCTTACATGAAAATCTTCCTTATCAAGGATATGTTAAAATATTAGCTAATTGTAAGTACGGGATTCACTATAAAAAAGAACCTTTTGGTATTTCTATTGCCGAAATGGTTAAAGCTGGTGCTATTCCTTTCGTGAGATCTGAAGGTGGACAGGTAGAAATTGTCGGTAAGAATAATGAAGAATTATTTTTTAAGACAGAAGCAGAAGCAGTAGAAAAAATTATTACTGTTTTAAGTAGTTCAGCCAAACAAACCGAAGTAATTGAATCTTTGAATAACCAAAGAAAATTATTTTCTACCCAAAGATTTATGTCAGAAATAAATGATTTAGTTGCTTGTTACTTTGAAACACAAATTTAACAACCCGTTTATAAGTAAACACTTCCAATATAGGTTGGAATGAATTAATATCTATGTCGTAAAATGACTAAAAATCATGAAATCAATTATTAATTATCATGTTATTGATTCTACAAATATAGGAGATCTGTTTTCAGCCCCCACGAAATATTTTAGTTTTCCTGGGTATACGGTCGAACAGGCTGATATCCGTACAATAAATGTTAATGACATAAGGGACAAACATATTATTGTCGGTGGAGGTGGACTTTTATATAAACGATTTTTAAATTCCTTTGCAAAACTGATAGAGTCTAAAGCAAATACAAAATTAATTGCTTGGGGCATTGGTCAGCAGATTTATGGTAGTGGTTTTACAAATCAAGAATTACATAATTTTGACTATTCTCAATATTTGACCGATTTTGACTTAGTTGGTATTCGGGATTGTAACTATAAAGATAATTGGGTAGCTTGCCCTAGTTGTATGCACCCAGCATTTGATAAAAAGCGGGAGATTAAACATGAATTTGTAGTTTTTTCGCATAAAAAATTTCAAATAAAAATTGGGAATTTCCCCAATATGACCAATAATAATCAAAATATTGAGGTAATTTTGGATTTTTTGGGTTCAGGAGAAACTATATTGACCAGTTCATATCATGGAGCATATTGGGGAACACTGCTTGGTAGAAAAGTTTTATCTTTTCCATTTAGCAGCAAGTTCTATACACTCAAACATCCTCCCGGAATTTTTCCTATTCAAAAGTGGATACAGCAGAAAATTAAATTATCGCTATTCAAGAAAACCTTGTTTGAGTACCGTTATGAAAACAATTTTTTCTGTAATATTGATAATTGGCAAGATTATCTAAAAAACTGTAGAGTTTATCCTGAAAGTCTTGATGATAATCGTGAACGTAATCATTGGTACTACTCCCAGATATTGAATATTTTAGCTGAGACATGAACTTAATAGTAATTATATAGGAATCCGGTTTGATATCTGAAATTATTTACGTAGTCAGGCAAAAGGCAAAAGGCAAAAGGCAAGGCTCAAAATGCTTTCAGATGATTTAGGTGTACGGATTTTTTTTCATAAATCAAATATGATGCCTATTATGAATCGTACTATTTGTTTTTTAGAAATTTTGATTTCAGTAAAGTTACCCAAGCCAAAGGTTCACCTAATTCAGTTGAAAAACTCATATTGACGCAAATGGAGATAAAAAATATTGGCATGATTAGTAGCTATCAAAATCTTGAAACAAGAGAAGGTTGGCTTTGGCAAAAAACTCCAAATCACTTTGGTATTTGGTATGTGAGTGAAAAATTCTAGGATTCTTTACTAGCATGGTGTTTGCCAATTTACTATGGTGGACCGGCTGCTGATAAATTATTACCCCCTGGTAGTTTTTTAAGGTTGCCAAGTCTAGATGAAAAGGGTATTGCCTACATCCAAGAAGTTACTTCTACTCCAGATGCCTGGTATGCTGCTAAAAGCGCTATAGCTGAAGCTCGTCAGGTGATTCTGCACAAATTAAACTTACTCAATTGGCTATCAAATTTTGTAGAAAATCACAGGTAAAACTATGACAAATGGAATCTATACACTGGCAAATGATTATGTTTATAATCAACTTGTGGCGTTGCTGAATAGCATAGAAGCTAATGTTGGTCAGGATGTGCCAGTGTGTGTTATTGCTTACAACGACCAAGTGGATAGGGTTCGGGCTGAGGTAGCATCTAGAAAAAATGTCACTCTCTTAGAAAATCCGGAAATTTTTGCCGATTGGGAAGAGTTTTCTTATCAGGTATGGCAATCACATAAAACGGCTATTCAACTTTGGCAAGCAAAAGGTATTAAGAAATTTTATCGGGTCGGAGAAAATCGCCGTTACTGTGCATTTGATCCTAGAAGTCAATTTGATAAATTTATTTATCTGGATGCTGATACTTTAGTAATGCAGCCTCTAGACTTCGTGTTTGAGCAGTTAGATGATCATGATTTTGTTGTATATGATTTTCAGTATAAAGACCCGTCTCATATATTTAATTTATCATCTGATCGTCTCCTAGAATTATTTAGTAAGGAGCGAATCGAGTCCGAAATTTTTTGCTCAGGTTTTTATGCTTCCAAACGAGGAACATTTCCTCCTGAACAAAGAGATTGGTTGCTATCTCAATTAAGAAATGGAGATTCAGACGTTTTATATATGGCAGCTCCTAATCAATCTGTGCTTAATTATATGAGGATGACAGCAAATGTATCTTTTTATAATTTTGCTCAAAACTTAGCAGATGATAAGGTGACTGGATGTTGTGTAACTTCTCCACATTTTGAAAATGTCAACAATATTATTTATGATAAGGGTAATAAACTGACTTATCTACATTATATTGGTTTATCTTCCAAACTATTTAACAAAGTTTGTGAGGGAGAAAATATTGATTTTCCCTATCGGGATGTTTTCTTACATTATCGCTATCTGCATGAACCAGACAAGCGACCAAAATTTACAACTAAAGCCAAGGCTTATAACGCCCCTCCCAGTTTAGCGACAAAAGTTTTAAAAAAGTTAGGATTAACAGGTGGAGGTAAATAAGATGAGTCGCGGAATTTATATTATTGCTAATGACAAGGTTTTGGATCAGGCGATCGCACTCCTAAATAGTATCAGATTGCATGACGCAGATACACCAATTATCATAATTCCTTATGATGATAATTATCACCAAATAGCCGAGACACTTAAGCAACATTATGGAGTAAAAGTTTACGAAGACTTAGATTTCATTGACCGTCTAGCTGGAAAACTACATGAAACTTTCGGGGGCAAATTTTTTGCTCGTCCCAATCAATTCCGGAAGCAGGCTTGTTGGTTTGGTCCTTTTGATGAGTTTTTGTACATTGATACCGATATTGTCGTTTTTGAAAAGATTATTGATAATCTGAATTACTTGGCTGAATCAGATTTTATTTGTTGTGATTATCAACATTTAGGTGGAATTAAGAATGTTTTTAGTTCCCAGGTATTAGAAGATAAAATATTTACTGAAGCAGAAGTTAAAGGGATTTTTAACGGTGGTTTTTGGGGTTCCAAGAAAAACTTAGTCTCGGAAAACGATTTATATGAAACTTTTGCCGAATGTGCAGCTCATCCAGAATATTTTGACTTTTCCGAAAAGACTTCTGATCAACCAATTATTAACTATATGTTGCTGAAGCGGATTCCACGTCGGTTTAATATAGTTCGCAGAGAAGGTAAAGCACCGGGAAATTGGGCGGGAACTCCACACTTTCAGTCCCAAGGCAATATTCTCTTTGATCCTACAGTCAATCAACCACTACAATATCTACACTGGGCGGGGATTCGGATTCAACCCGGCTGTCCTTACTGGGAAACTTGGGAACACTACCGCAACCTAAATCCAGCGTTACCTGCGGCAAATATACCCGCACCTGTAGAAAAAAATCAGTTGCAAGGAACCCTCGATCAAGTGAAAAATCAGCTTCGTAAACTGAAAAAAGGCGTTTTCACCGATTAATTTTCAGGAAGTGTAATGGCACTAGAATTATTTGATCCTAAATAGTTGCGATCGCACCCTAGGATTCGCTAGGATCTGTAAGCTTTAGTTCTTCAACTGTGCGGAGGGGCTTCCCGTGCAGTATAAACAAAGCTCAGTTAATGTCCGACGGGATACCGGGAGTCGCTGAGAAGTCAACACTCACTGCTTGCGGGAGTGTGGGAGTATGTCATGGTATCAGCAAAGCTGCTGGTGATTGTCAGTTATGCTGCTAAAACCCAACTTAATCAGATTTTACAGGAAAAAACGAAACCGATGGCGAAACGTGTACAGTTAGTTTTAAATCAAGATATTAGCAAGCTGGGAAAATTAGGCGATTTAGTAGACGTAGCTCCCGGCTATGCTCGTAATTATCTAATTCCCCAGAATTTAGCAACCCATGCCACTCCTGGTATTCTCAAACAAGTAGAACGCCGTCGCGAGAAAGAGCGTCAACGCCAATTAGAACTTCGTCAACAAGCTTTAGAGCAAAAAGCAGCCTTAGAAAAAATTGGCAGCTTGCAAATTTCCAAACCCCTTGGTGAAAACGAAGCCATTTTCGGTACAGTCACGACTCAAGATGTCGTAGAAGCAATTCAAGCAGCTACCAGTCAAGAAATTGATCGGCGTGGGATTACCATTCCTGATATTAACCATCTGGGGACTTACCAAGCTGAAGTCAAGCTACATTCTGACGTAACAGCTCAAGTGAATATTGAAGTTGTAGCCAGCTAAATCAGTACTAGACGCGATTAATCGCGTCTGTACAAAAGAATTGCTGAGTTAACCCCATCCAATTTGCAATCGCTTATGTCTGAACAACTGAGTTTTCAAGGCGATGGTAGCGATCGCCTACCACCCCAAAATATTGAAGCAGAAGAAGCGATTTTGGGGGGAATTTTACTTGACCCAGAAGCCATTGGGAGAGTGAGCGATCGCCTCTTGCCAATAGCCTTTTACATCAGCGCTCACAAAGATATCTATCAAGCAGCCCTGCGCCTTCACGCTCAAGGTAAACCCACAGACTTACTCTCAGTTACCAGTTGGCTAGCCGATAACGATATCCTCGCCCGCATTGGGGGGAGAAATAAATTAGCCACTCTCGTAGACCGCACAGTGTCAGCCGTTAACATTGATGCCTTAGCCGGGCTGGTAATGGAAAAGTATATGCGGCGGCAGTTAATTAAAGCTGGCAACGAAATTGTCCATCTTGGTTACGAGACAGAGAAAGAATTACCCACAGTTTTAGATCAAGCCGAACAGAAAGTTTTTGGTGTCACTCAAGAACGTCCCCAATCAGGTCTAACTCACATTTCTGATACCCTGATTAATACCTTTCAAGATATTGAAACTCGTCACCAAGGCATTGCCCTCCCCGGTATTCCTTGCGGATTCTATGATTTAGATTCCTTAACCAGTGGCTTCCAGCGTTCTGATTTGATTATTATCGCCGGCAGGCCATCAATGGGGAAAACGGCATTTTGTTTGAATTTGGCTCACAATATTGCGGCTGGTTATAAATTACCCGTGGCCTTTTTTAGCCTAGAAATGTCTAAAGAACAGCTAGTACAGAGACTATTGGCTAGTGAAGCGAAAATTGAAACTGGTTATCTGCGGAGTGGGCGCATTAGTCAAACACAATGGGAACCTTTAAGCCGTGCTATTGGTATGCTTTCAGAGATGCCCATTTTTATTGATGACACATCCAATATTACCATCACCCAAATGCGTAGTCAGGCTAGGCGACTGCAAGCAGAACAGGGAACTGAATTAGGATTAGTTGTTATAGATTATTTGCAACTAATGGAGGGTGCTGGTGATAACCGAGTCCAAGAATTATCAAAAATTACCCGTTCTCTCAAAGGTTTAGCCCGTGAATTATCTGTCCCGGTGATTGCCCTATCTCAGTTGAGTCGTGGGGTGGAAGCACGGACAAATAAGCGTCCCATGCTCTCAGATTTGAGGGAAAGTGGCAGTATTGAGCAAGACGCGGATTTAGTTATGATGATATATCGCGATGATTATTATAATCCAGACAGTCCTGATCGGGGGATTGCAGAAGTCAACATAGCTAAACACCGCAACGGTCCCACAGGTACTGTTAAGCTTTTATTCGATCCGCAATTTACAAAGTTTAAAAACTTAGCCAAACAAGGCAATTATTGATAATTCGTAATGCCTCCTTCGGAGGAGCTTCGCTAACGTAATTCGTAATTTGTAATTTGTAATTCGTAATTGGGCATTGGGGAAGAAGAAATAGGTTATGTTTTCCTAGACTCCAATCCCCAGCCCTGAGTACAGCATGGCGTAAATAGGTAGGTATACCATTTCCAAAAGTTCAAAATACCCAAATCAAGCTTTTTGACTTTTGACGAACGCCTTGCGGTACTATTTCCTACTTAATACCCAACAATTCTACGTCAAATAGCAAAGTGGCATTAGGTGGAATCACACCACCAGCACCACGAGAGCCATAACCTAACTCTGCGGGAATGATTAACTGACGACGACCGCCTACTTTCATAGTGCTAAGTCCTTCGTCCCAACCTTTTATTACCTGTCCGATACCGATTTTAAACTCGAAGGGACTATTGCGATCGCGTGAACTATCAAACTTAGTACCATTTTCTAAAGTACCGGTGTAGTGAACTACAACTGTTTGTCCAGGTTCAGGAGTCGCGCCAGTTCCCTCTTCTAATTCAGTATATTTCAGACCAGATGGGGTGGTTACGACATTGGCATCAGACATAGTATTGCTCGCAATCAAGGTTTGGTTTTTTGTGACACTAGTGGGTGCTGGTGTAGTTGTGGTTAAATTAGCAGCAGTAGCAGAGTTGACTTTATTCCCAACTTGTGCAAATACCAAAACTACAACACAGACCAGCATGAAACCCACGCTGAGTAAAATTGATTTCAAAATTAGTCCTCCCTAATTAGGCAACCTGGCATTTTTAAGATTACCAACAGGACACAATTAAGTGTAAATCAGAAAGGGCATTTTATCGCCAAAGCTTATTTTCTAAATCACGCAGTTGACGCTCTAAACGGTCAATTCTCCCGCGTAATTCATCCACTTCAGACTGACGAGCAACGCCTAAATCCTGCATCATATTCCGCATTTGTCGTTGCATTTGCTCTTCCCAGTTGCCCTGTTCTGACTTTAATTGCTCCACAACGTCATCCATTACCGCCTTAGCTTGCTCAGGATCGAGTTTACCGTCCTTAACCAAATCATCGCTGACTTGCCGCATTTTTTCGGCGACCAAAGACGTTGTACCAATACCGAGCATCATTAACTGTTGCAACCAGTTGTTATTATCCATACTCCCTTCCTCTTCATTATTTCCCACTAGCTGACTCTTGCTGTTGAGTGTATGCAATCAAGCTATGCTGGAAAAGTGGTTATTTTAGCCTACATCTCTATTTTGGCAAATTCGTAAATACAACAGAAGGAATTCAAGGGTGTGGTTATAGAACTACTGAAGTTTAAGGTTGCCCCAGAAGTACGAGAAAATTATATCCAGAAGGATGCAGAAATTTGGACCACAGGGCTGGCTAAGTATCCAGGATTTTTGGGAAAGGAAGTTTGGATTAACCCCAAGGACTCCACGGAACTGATTTTAATTATTCGTTGGGCAACAAGAGAACAGTGGAAAGCCATACCCTTAGCAGCTTTACAGATGATTGAAGAGAAATTCACCCAAGCGATGGGAAAATCCTATCCTATTGTCGAGTCAGCCGAATTTCAGGTACGAAAGTTTCCCCATTCGTAGACCAGCTGTTGAGTATTTAACTTGACATTCATGGCAAGATGCCCATCCCACAAGAGTTGTATTTAAAATATTATTGTGCAAAATCAGGTTTTTTCAGCTTACGCCTGATTACCACAATCACGCCCAAATGGATCTGAAAGTTGTAGCATAGAAATCTAGTATCAATTTTTAAATATTTATTTTATGTCTGCTACGCCGCTTGTTTCTCAAATTGATTCATTAAAATCAGAAATAATTCCGCCCCTCTTAGGTGCTTCAGTTGCCGATTTAAGTATTTGGGTACAGCAGCAGGGACAACCCGCGTATAGAGGTAAGCAACTGCACGATTGGATTTATCATAAGGGTGTGCGATCGCTAGCTGATATTTCTGTCTTTCCTAAACAATGGCGTGCAGCAGTTGCAGAAGTCCCCATTGGACGCTCAACTATACATCATCGTGCTGTTGCACCCGATGGCACGATAAAATATCTTTTACGACTCGCAGATGGTCAAATTATTGAAACTGTTGGCATTCCCACTGCAAAACGCCTAACGGTTTGTGTCTCTACTCAGGTGGGTTGCCCAATGGCGTGTGATTTCTGCGCTACTGGTAAAGGTGGCTTCACGCGCAATTTGGAAACACATGAAATTGTCGATCAAGTCTTGACTGTGCAAGAAGATTTTCAGCAACGTGTGAGCCATGTAGTATTTATGGGCATGGGTGAACCGTTATTGAATACTGACAATGTGTTAGCATCTTTGAAATCCTTGAATCAAGATGTCGGTATTGGACAGCGATCGCTTACCGTTTCTACAGTAGGTATTCGTGGTCGCATCCGGGAGTTTGCCAAACACAATTTACAAGTCACTCTGGCTGTGAGTCTGCACGCACCCAACCAAGCACTCAGAGAAGAACTCATTCCCAGCGCCCGCCCCTATCCTCTAGAAGATTTACTAGATGAATGTCGGGAATATGTTGACATAACGAGACGACGCATCTCTTTTGAATATGTCCTGCTGGCTGGGTTCAACGACTTACCAGAACACGCATTGCAACTAGCAAAATGCCTCAGGGGATTCCAAAGTCATGTGAATTTGATTCCCTACAACCCAATTCACGAAGTTGACTACAAACGCCCTAGTAGCGATCGCATTCAAGCTTTTGTTAAAATTCTCAAACAACAAAACACTGCTGTTAGTGTCCGTTTTTCTCGTGGTTTAGAAGCTGATGCCGCTTGTGGCCAACTTCGTGCCAGTAAATAAAACTGCCCTTGTAGAGACGCGATTTATCGCGTCTTTAATATATTTATTGAACCTTAGCACTCAATTGTTTTTGAGCATTAATACCTGGGGCGTAAGCTTCAATTACCTTGCCAGTAACTGTACAAGTAATCATCAAGTAATCACAACTTGGGCATTGTGTGCGAGTTAATTGACTATCAGTAATATAGTGCCGTTCCGCATCACTGCCACAGTTTGGACAGTGAACTTTTTGTACTGTATTCATTTTAAAAACCCTGGTTGTATTTATTTCTTATTTGACAAAAGTGCAACTTAAATCAGCCAAAATTTTTATTTGGTTCAAATGAGGAAACAGCCCTGATCTGGCTGATTATTTTAAATAAAACTTTAGGTTTGCATCTTTTTATGTTTGATAAATTATCTTGATTTTTAGGTCAATTTAGCATCCCGCTTTAGATATATAAATTAATTTTATGATTACACACTTTCTTAGAATTTTAGTGATCCCCATCACTATCTCCTTGAGAGAGCCTGATTTTTTTGTTATACCAAACAATTATCAAAAGCCGTTCTTGTATTGAAAAATTAACCGCTAGAAAATACTGTAACTTTGGTAACAAAATTTTTTATTTTAAGATTTAGTTAATATTTGGTTGGAAACAGGAAGAAAATGTGAGCAATTATGAAAATTTTTAAATCGGATGGAAATAATCGTAAATTTCTTGGGCTAACCGTGGACCAATACCGGGAACCTCAGCTAGTTGTGTGGGTGTCGCTTGGCGAATATAATCAACTGAGCGAAAATGCCCTAAAAGCTGCTTTTGGCGATGGTGTCCTAACCCGGAAATTTCATCTAAGCGCGATCGCTTGAATTGATCACTACGTTGCTGACGATGAAAACTCACAGCAAATCGATGGGCTTCATCTCTTAACCGCCGTAATAATTGCACCCCTGGCTGTTCTGCGTCCGTTTCCAAAGGTTGCGATTCTCCTGGTAAAAAAATCTCTTCTCGCTGCTTCGCCAAACTGACAACGCGCAAGTCTTCTAATAAATTCATCTCTTGCAAAATCGCGACAACCGAGGATAACTGTCCTTTACCGCCATCAATCATCATTAAATCAGGCCAGTCAGGATTTCCCACTCTGGGTAATTGTGGATCTTCGCTATACTTGCGAAACCGCCTCTGGATAACTTCAGCTAAACTGGCAAAATCATCTGAATGTCCGGCTGTGACTGTAGGATTTTTAATTTTGTAGTGGCGATAGTGCTGTTTACCCGGTAAGCCATCAATAAACACTACTTGGGAAGCTACAGCATTTGACCCCTGAATGTGAGAAATATCATAACCTTCAATGCGGTGTGGTAAGTCGGGTAAATCGAGAATATTCGCTAAGTCTTGCATTGCTTGATGGTTGCGATCGCTCAGTTTTTGCATTCTTTGCAATTCATACTCAGCATTTCGCTCTACCATCTCAATTAATTCTGCCTTAGTTTGGCGCTGGGGAGCTAAAATTGTCACTTTTCTACCCTTGCGCTGAGTCAAGACATCCGCCAATATTTCTGCATCTGGTAACTCATGCTGGACTAAAATCTCTATCGGAATTTCTACTGCATCCGCAGTTTGATAATGTGATTCTAAAACTCGTTGTAAAATAGCTCCAGGTTCAGCCTGACTATCCGCGATAAATGCCAAGCGTCCGACCAATTGTCCCGCCCGAATCTGAAATAATTGAATACAAGCACTTTGTTCGTCGGTTGCTAATGCTAAAGCATCTCGTGAAACTGTATCATCTGGTAAGGAAACTTTCTGGTCAGCAGTCAACGATTTTAAGCCGGTGATTTGATCACGAACCCGCGCCGCCAATTCAAAATTTAATGCCTCGGCTGCTGTTTGCATTTGTGCTGTGAGAATATCAATCAATTCTTGAGTTCTTCCTTGAAACACCATCGCTACTTTATGTACAGTTTTGCGGTATTCTTCCGGAGAAATTAGCTGTTGACAGACACCCGGACAGCGCCCTAAGTCATAATTCAAGCAAGGACGGTCTTTGAAAAGTGGTTGAGGTCGTTGTCGCAATGCAAAGATGCGTTTAGATATGCTTAATATTTCTCGTAATAAACCAGTATCAGTATAAGGGCCGTAAAACTTATCTTTAGCTTTACCTAGTTGGCGTTTACGAGTGATGAAAATTCGCGGATAGTTTTCTGACCAAGTTATACAAACGTAAGGATATTTTTTATCATCTTTGAGTAAAACATTAAAATAGGGCTGATGCTGCTTAATTAAGTTAGCTTCCAGCGCCAAAGCTTCAGCTTCTGTATCAGTGACAATAAATTCAATCTCTGTCACCTGCTTCACCATTGTGGCGATACGTTCGCTTTTATTGTATCCGTCCCGGAAATAGGAACGAACACGCGATCGCAATTTTCGGGATTTACCTATATATATAATGCGATCGCCACCGTCCCGCATGAAATAAACTCCTGGTTCTGGAGGAATTTCAGCTAGACGGTTTTCCAGCTTTTCAGTGTTTTTAACTAGTGGTAGTGTTTGGGCAGATAGAGTCACGTTTAAAGTTAGGTAATTTTACAAATATACCCTTCTTTATTTTAAGGAATATTTCTGATCATTTGGCTGATGCCATAGAGAATGTCAAGCTACTCAATACAAGAGTTTTACCACCAATTTCTCACTCCAAAGTGGTATGTGATATTTTCGTAAACAGTTAATTTAAAACTTATACCTGAGAAAATATACTAACTACAAGAACTCGGCAATTCTTTCTACAGCAGTTTCTAACAAAGGTGGTTCATGCACCAAAGCAAAACGGACATATCCTTCTCCAGATTTACCAAAGCCAGCACCGGGGGAAGCGGCGACACCAGTTTGTTTGACTAACTGAGTACAGAATTCCACAGAATTTTGATTCCAAGGTGAGGGTAACTTCGCCCAGATGTACATTGTGCCTTTGGGAGTGGGAACTTGCCAACCGATCCGATGCAAAGCTGTAATAAAAGCATCACGACGTTTGCGGAAGGTAGTAACCGCATCTGCGACTCCGCCTTGAGGGCCTGTTAAAGCGGCGATCGCACCATTCAAAATTCCCCGATACTGATTAAAATCAACGGCTGCTTTGACTTGGCGTAAAGCCTGAATTAACTGAGGATTACCAATGGCGTAACCGATGCGGAAGCCGCCCATATTGTAGGACTTGGACAGAGTAAAAAATTCAATAGAGACGCTTTTATCTGGGTCAGCTTGCAGCACAGAAGGAACTAAGGATACATCTCCAGCTTCTGCAAATACCAAATCCACATAGGGGAAATCATGAACTAAGACCAGATCATGTTGCTGACAAAAAGCCACGGCTGCTTGGAAAAAAGACAAAGGCGCGATCGCTGCTGTGGGATTATGAGGATAGCTCAATACCATCATCCGCGATTGAGCCAAAACATCCCCAGGAATATCAGCAAATACTGGTAAAAAATTATTTTCTGCCAGTAACGGCATTGGGTAGATTTGACCACTAGCTAAATAAACTCCCCCGGCGTGGGACGGGTAGCCGGGATCTTGCAACAGGGCAAAATCTCCGGGGTTAAGCAGTGCTAAGGGTAAATGGGCTGTTCCTTCCTGGGAACCAATCAGGGGCAGAACTTCAGTTTCGGGATCAACTTTGACCCCGAATTTTTGTTCGTACCAATCAGCTGCGGCTTGGCGAAATGCTTGAGTACCATGAAACAGCAAGTAGCCGTGGGTACTTGGATCATGGAGAGATTTGGCGATCGCCTCAATCACATGGGGCTGGGCTGGTAAATCAGAAGACCCCAAAGACAGATCAATTAACTGCCTTCGGGCTGATAAAGCCACAGCCTTGGCCTTGTCCATATCAGCAAAGACATTGGATTGCAGGGGTTGTAAACGTTTAGCAAACTGCATATTAGTCGTTAGTTTTTAGTTAGCTACTACCTATTGACTAATTACTACTTAAGTGCGTATCCAAAAAGTTGAGTAATTTTTCTTTGCCAATAGCTCCTTCAGTGGATGCTAATACCTTGTCTCCCTGAACTAGTCTCAAGGCTGGTACGCCTTCTACTTGATACTGTTTCACCGTCATGGGGTTGGGATCGACTTCGATTTTCACAACTTTCAGGCGATCGCTGTATTTGGTAGCTGCTAGGTTAATTAGTGGCGACATCAATTGACAAGGGCCACACCAGGAAGCCCAAAAGTAAAGCAGTACAGGCTGCTCGGCCTTCAATACCTCTGATTCAAACTCACTATCAGTTATGGTGATTACACCCTTACTCATTAGATATCTCCATTAGGTGGCATCGATCAAAGTTTGCACACACAATACTTTATCTTAAAAGTGATAGATGCTGTTAGCTTAGAGGCGCATCACGCCTCGTAATGTAAAATCCCACAACCAACAGGTGTGGGACTGGCTCAGTGACATACTCCCACACCTGAGCAAGCTGTAGGTGTGGGTTGCTGGTGCGACTACTGGTATCCTGTCGGACATTAAATGAAACTCACTTGAGACTGCACGAGATGCTCCTCTGCACAGTTAAAAAATAGAAATAGGGTTTTGCTCCTATGGCGTAGTCAGTTAAAGTTACATTTGATCCAATTGCCTTTTGAGGGCTTCCAAATCCGAATCAACCACTTCACTGGCTTGATTGGATTTAGGCGCGGTGGTTTCTTGTTCCGGTGGCAATTGGGCTTGGTTGGGTGCAGCCGCAGGTGGTAGCATTTGTGCCTTCATCGCTGCCAATTCATCATCAACATCGCTACCTTCCAACTGAGCAAATTGGCTTTCTAAATCATTACCTGTCAATTCTGCACCTGCTTGAGCGCGTGCTTCTTGCATCATGACTTTTTCTTCCATGCGCTCAAATGCCGACATAGCGTTGCTGCTATTCATGCCGCGCACCATACCTTCGAGTTGCTCTTGGGCTTTGGCAGAGGTAATCCGAGCTTTGAGCATTTCTTTTTTGGTCTTAGCTTCAGAAATCTTGCTTTCTAGCTGGATTAAGTTGCGCTTGAGGGTTTCACCCTGAGTCGTTTGCTGATCGAGGCTAGTTTTCAGCGCCAGTCCGGTATCTGTAAAAGTTTTTTTGCGTTCTAGGGCTTGTCGGGCTAGGTTCTCGTCGCCCTTTTGTAGTGCTAACTGAGCATTGCGTTGCCACTTGTTGATTTCATTTTGGGCATCATTATACTGTTTCTCAGTCCGTTTTTGGGCTGCGATCGCCTGAGCTACACCCTGACGCAACTGTACCAAGTCTTCCTGCATTTCCAGGATGGCTTGCTCTAGCATTTTTTCTGGATCTTCAGCTTTATTAACCAAGTCGTTGAGGTTAGAACTGACTACTCGTCTAATTCGATCAAATAATCCCATAATTGTGTATTTCCTTGTAGAGTTTACGCGCTTTGTTGGACAGTTCGCTTTTGTACTATTTAATAGCTTCCCATTTCAATGTAATCTTTCCGGTTGGGTTCGGTACGTCCCGACACCCGTTATTTTTTAAGATATATCCTAACTTTGCTGATTGCCCAATTTTTAAGACTCTGGAGATTTAGGTAACTTTTGTGGCAGGGTATTTTGGCCTGTGTCTAAAACCTGTCCTTTCATCGCGGCTAATTCTGTATCAATGTCACCAGCCGATTCTAGGGAATCAAATTGTTTTTGCAAGTCGTCAGTACCGAGTTGAGCGATCGCTGCGGATTGCGCTTCGATTTGCAAAACTTTATCTTCCATGCGCTCAAAGGCATTGAGGCTACTGGTTGGGGAACTAGTATCGAGCATATCTTGGAGTCGGACAGAAGCCTCAGCCGAGCGGGCGCGAGCTATGTACATATCTTTTTTGGTTTTCGCCTCGCCAATTTTTAGCTCTAGCGATCGCATATCCTTTTTCAGTCTAGCCACCACATCATTTTGCTGCTCTCTTTGACTAGATAGAGCCGTGGCAGTTTCTTGGTAAGCTTTGCGTTTAGTTAGAGCTTCCCGTGCTAAAACTTCGTTTCCTTGTTGTAGTGCCAATTGAGCGCGACGATACCATTCTTCTGATGTTGATTGCGCCGCCAAAGCCTGGCGTTCAGTGCGTTTTTGAGTCGCGATCGCTTGTGCCACACCTTGTCGCAACTGCACCAAGTTTTCCTGCATTTCGATCACAGCTTGTTGCAGAATTTTTTCAGGATCTTCGGCACTATTGAGCAGACTATTGATGTTAGCGCGAATGATCCGCAGGATACGCTTGATAAATTCCATATCGGCTCTCCATTGATGTTAGGGAAAAATTGCTTCTCTTGGAAAGACAAGCCGGTTGATCTCCTGGGGGAAATTTGGGGCTATAGCCTTTGCTTTGGGAGAAGACCGCATTTTTCACTTTTTGCCAGTCAACAGGCTGGGTGTTTTGTAGATGTTTTCCTCATCCTATCCTAGATTTTTATAACTCATTCCTGTTGAATCCTGGCTTTGATACCCTGAGACTGTAACTTTTGCAGCTTTTGTTGTGCTGCATCTTGAGTCTTGGCTGCACCCAGATAAATCAAAGTTTGTTGGGGTGATAAATAAGCATCGGGAACCACTTTTTGGGCATTAGAGAGGGCGCGATCGCCTTGATTATCCGTCACTATATGATAAAACCCATCTGCTGCTGGTTTGAGTTCGGCATTGGCATTGAGTGGAATTGTCGTTTCCTCAGACAAAGTTTCTGCTGTGGGAGGTATAGGCTGCAACCGTGGTAATAATTGCATATCTGGGGTAATCATCGGGCTGGGTGTTGGTTTGACTCTGGGTTGTAAACCAACTACATCAGTCGGGTTTCTCACCTCAGGAAACTCTTTCGCTGCTAGATTAGGATATCTAGGTAGAGATGTCAGTGTTGGTTGCGTTTGAGGTTGAGTGTTACTTTCAACTTTCTCAGGATTTTCCGCATTATTCAAGGATGAGTCGGTGGCAAATAATCTAGCTAAATTAAACCCAGACCAGCCTGGAGAATTAGGATTCAACACTACGTAACCCAGAGTTAGACTAGCCACTAATAGCAGTAACATCGAGCCAATACCCAAAGGAGAGAGCAAACTATCATTGGAATTACTCTGCTGGTCTGTAGACTGTTGTTCATCTGTTAAGCTTCGCAGCAGTGCTTCGCTTGATTCCAAATAGTCATCTGATTGTGAGGGATAATCACTTGCTGGGGGTTCATTTTGATCAGCATCAACCACCACAGGTACAATGCCACTGGCCGAATTTGTTGAGGACTGTGGAATTTGTGTTTTGATAGACTCGGAATTAGAGAGTAAGTTAAAATCATCAAGTTTAGCGTTAGTTGGTGCTGGGTTTTCTTGAGGATTCTCATTAGGTATAAATGCAGGCGTGGTCAGGATATTATTGTCTTCTACAGTTGGTGTAATTTCGCTCTCCGTCGCCGGATGATCTAGCAAATCTGGAGATTGAGTGCTGATGTAACTTCCCATACGGGATTGATTCTGTATCCTGACTCCAATTCTTGTGCGTCTGTATCGGGCTAACTCTTGATCTATCGGTACTTCTAAACTCGCCAGCGCTGCCGCCAATGGTGGCTTCAAGCCAGATATTTTCGATGATTTCATCTTTCTGCCTCAAACTTAGACTACTGGATTCACTTTAAGCGCCATAATAGCGAAAATTGTTCACATAGACAGACAAAAATAGTCTCTTTGCTCACATTCAGCAATCTCAAAAATGTCGTTGAAATCAGTTAATGATATTTTAAGCGTTCTAGAACAGCAGGCTAAATGGCAAGAACACCCATTTCAGCGCTTGCTTCAGTTATGGCCAGATATTGTCGGAAAAGTTGCTGCTACCCATACGCGACCATTATCAATCCAGCGTGATGTTTTGCAAGTAGCAACTTCAAGCGCTGCTTGGGCGCAGAACATGACATTTGGGCGGACAACTCTGCTTTTAAAGTTAAATCAAAAATTGTCTGAGCCTTTGGTGGATATTCGGTTTTCTACTAAAGGTTGGCAACCTCTTCCAGATTACTTACAGGAAAAAACCGTCATTCCACAGGAGCATCCTAGTTATCTGGGTAATGTCAATAGTTCCCGCACTCAGGTTAAACCCACTATTCAGAGTGCCAATACTGCTTTTGAATCTTGGGCTAAAACAATGCAAGCGCGATCGCATGGTTTACCCCTTTGTCCTCAGTGCCAATCTCCCACCCCACCCGGTGAACTCCAGCGTTGGCAAGTCTGTTGTGTTTGTGCTGCCAAGCAATTTTAGCCTAGTACAGACTGTCGGTATGCGCTCAAAAATTAACCCCAGATTGCAAGTTTAAATTGTTTCGGGCAGACTTTAGGATGGAGATGGGAAAGTTTTAATTGCTGAAAAATATATAATTTTATCTAAACTGATGCCAGCTATCCTGAACAATCTACGGCAATCCATTACAAAAACCATACCTGGGACATAGATTTTTGATTTTATTTAAATCTAAAGTTATCAATTTAGCATTGATCCCCATTTAGTTTTAGTTAAAAATTAGTGTGTATCTACTACCGTGATCATTTACATATATAACAAGAATATAAAAACATTCTAAAGTTTATTTTGGGTGGGGATCGCTGAAACCCATGTCAAATAATGACTTTTTGGGTATATTACCCCTTTATGTATAGAAGCAAAATATAAGTATGCAAATCACCCACAAACTGCATTAAAGATGTACCCAAATGAAACCTATTAATTCCTTCACATCTGCCTGTAGATATTGTCGTCATTACCAACCAGAGGGTCGCCGAGGTGGGATGTGCCAGCCATTAGGAAGTCTAGTGCAAGCAACTTGGAAAGCTTGCTCTTTGGCGCTTCCACCTTTTGCACCTTCTTGGGAAACGTTGGAAGACGCTTGGGATTTACCAGATGCAACAAGAGTTTTAGGTTCTTCACGTACCTTGGATACAGATGCAGACAATACTATTATGGCCTCTGTAGAGGAAATAGCTAACAGCATTTCACCAGCGGCTGAGACTGCGGTAGTGCGAATTTAGTTGCTCAGAACTGGCGGACTCAATTTCTCAGAATAAGATAAAACTTTAATATTTCTGGTAGATTTTGACATCTAAAAAAATCGCACCTGGTTCTCAGATGCGATTTTTGTAATTTTAAGGTAGCCAAGGAAAGGTGCGAAAATTCGGGGAACGTTTTTCCAGAAAGGCTTGTTTTCCCTCAGAACCCTCTTCTGTCATGTAGTACAGTAAAGTAGCGTTCCCGGCGAGTTCTTGTAAACCAGCTTGTCCGTCACAATCAGCGTTGAATGCTGCTTTCAAACACCGAATTGCAATTGGACTTTTTTCTAAAATTTCTTGCGCCCATTGAATACCTTCGGCTTCTAGCTGTTCTACTGGGACAATACAATTTACTAAACCCATATCTAGACATTGCTGGGCATTATATTGGCGGCAAAGAAACCAAATTTCTCGTGCTTTTTTTTGTCCCACAACGCGGGCGAGATAACTCGCACCAAAACCACCATCGAAACTGCCTACTTTGGGGCCAGTTTGTCCGAAAATTGCATTATCAGCGGCAATGGTGAGGTCACAAATTAGGTGCAGGACGTGTCCACCACCAATGGCGTATCCAGCGACTAAAGCAATTACCACTTTCGGCATCGAACGAATCAGACGTTGCAAGTCCAACACATTTAAGCGGGGAATTCCGGCATCGTCAACATAACCCGCCTTTCCGCGTACACTTTGGTCTCCACCAGAACAGAAAGCGTATTTACCATCAGTGTGAGGGCCTGCACCAGTAAATAGGACTACGCCAATATTAGTATCTTCACGGGCATCACAAAAAGCATCGTACAATTCAAAGACAGTTTTAGGGCGGAAGGCATTACGTTTGTGGGGACGGTTAATAGTGATTTTAGCGATGCCATCGATTTTGTGATATGTGATGTCTTCGTAGGTTTTAGCAATTTGCCAGTTCGTTTCCATTCTGTATAAATCAACACTTTTTATTGAGGTTTATTTGCTGAAAGTCTTAAATATTCTTTATTAATTTACAAGAATTACCGAGTAGGGTGGGTTTACCAATATCCTCGTTAATATTCCAGGTTATATTAAAATCGCTGTCCTATACCTAAATGCACTTTGCTTTCTCCCTGGTCATTAATGCCATAATCAGCCCGGATTAAACCTAGAGGTGAGTCAATCCGGACCCCAGCGCCATAACCAAAACCAGAACCGGGTTTACCCCGCACACCTGCTGGGTCTCCTAGTACAGTATCACCAGAGCCTAAGTCTGACGCAAAATCGGCAAATAGTACACCCCCCAACACTGGCACAATGGGAAAGCGGTACTCTGCGGTAGCTAATACATAACTACGGCCACTGCCCACTTCTCCGCCATCGTAACCCCGCACTGAATTAGAACCGCCCAAGTTAAAACTTTCATAAGGTGGTAAATCACCAATGACTGTGCCAGCTTGAAAATTTACAGCGAATACTTGTGGCTGTGTATTATTACTGTTAAATAAGTTGACTGGCATATACTGAATGTAGTTGGCCTTGAGGCGATTCATGGAAATATTACCTTGACCAACTGGTACAGATTGTTCGGTACTCAAACTTAGTAGAGAACCTTGAGTAGGATTTAAGATATTATTTCGTTTATCTTGGGAAGCGGTGAAAGATACTATCGCCAAATCATCAATGCCTGTACCACTTGCTGAGAGGAGATTGCCCTGTGCATCTGTGGGGGTAATATTACCTTGGCGATCGCGAATACTGATGCGAGTATAATTAAATCCCAAAGCTGTATTCCAATCATCAAGGGGTTGCTGAAAAGTGATCCCAGTACCAATCTTACCTTCCCGCACTTTGTCGCCATTCGGTAGTGTAATCTTGTCATCCAAGATTGCGGAAAGTTCCCGGCGACGGAAAGTATTAACTGTGTAGCCTAAGCGGTCAGGTTCAGTGGCACGATAAGGACTGGTAAATTTACTATCAAACTGCAAATCCTTGCGACTCACACCGACATTGACAGCCAAATTATCATTAATACCACCAATATTTTGGTCTTGATAGCTTAAGGTAGCTAACACTCCCATCTCCGCGTTATAACTACCACCTAAGTTAATCGCACGCGCTCCCAATTCTTTAACTTCGTAAACTAAATCAACTTTGGTAGCATCACCTTCAAAGGTAAGATTTACAGTTTCAAATAAGCCAGTACGATATAACTTTTGCACATCTTCGCGGACAATATCTTCTTGAAAAATTTGCCCAGATTTAAGTTTTAATTGCTGTCGCAGGAAATCGGGTTGGGTGCGTCCTGTAACTGGTTCGCCTTTGCTATCAATGGTTTTGCCATCATCATCAATAAAGCGAAACTTAATCTCACCTACTAAGCCTTCAGCTACATTCACTGTGAGGATACCTTGGCGGTTGGGTTGAATAGATAAGACGTTTGCTAGCTGATAACCATTGTCGGCGTACCATTGATCAATTTGTGTTACAGCTTGTTTGAGTCCTTCTGGACTGATAGGTTTATCGATTTGCGATTGGAAACGTTCTTGGGCTACCTGATAAGTGAGTGCTTTTGCACCTGACAGTTGTAGCGATCGCACTACCACTGGTTCCACTTGATACACTACATCTAACCCATTGGGAGTAGTGCTGCTATTGACGTTAGCACTAGCAAATAAGCCAGTCTCCAAAATTGCTGCCACATCGCTTTGTAGCTGATTTTGACTCGTTTCTCCCCCTACTTGGGTTTTAATCACTTGGCGCACAATCTGCTGCAATTCCTGAGTAGCTCCCACAACCTGTATATCTGTAGCATTGACCACTAAGTTGCTGTCAGTGGGAGAAGAGGAGATGATTACAGATGGAGACGAGGGCGGGACATTGCCTGAATTTGTTGGCGTTAGGGTGACGGTAGGGGTTTTTTGTCCACCTGTTTGCACAACCACATTATTTTGAGAAAATTGTTGAATAGCTAGAGTTTCTGGGGATGCAATAGTCTCAATTCGTGCAGGTGTTTCTTCAAGGTTTGGTACTACTGAATGATCAGCAGGTTCGTTTTGAGTAGCGACTGTGATAGTTTTAGCCTTTGCTTGTTGAGTAAGATTACTAGCTGCCAAAGTAGCTAAAGTCAGAATAGCCGCAGAAGAAACTCGCATAATATTTAGCCTAATTCACTGGTAGTTAGTTGTAGTGAGTTTAGGTAGTGAGGATAATACTAACTTCCAGCAGCTGGGCCGATTGATATCCTCATTTATACCTCTTGCTTAAACAGACAGTTAATTTTAATATTTTGTTTCTTATGCCTATTCTTCATTCCCTGCATTTCTATGAGTAATATCTCTCAATTAATCCCAAATGCCCACAAGAAGTTACAGTTACTAGTTTTAAGCAACGGTCATGGAGAAGATGTTATTGCTGCCAGCATTTTGCAAAAATTCCAGCAACAAGCCAGCCCCCCAGATATCTTTGCATTACCTTTGGTGGGTGAAGGACGTGCTTACCAAAAGTTAGGTATTCCCTGTATTGGTTCAGTCCGCACCATGCCCTCTGGGGGTTTTATTTATATGGATAGCCGACAACTAGTCAGGGATGTCCGTGGCGGTTTGCTACAACTGACCCTGAATCAAATTCAAGCTGTTCGTCGTTGGGTGCGTTCCCAAACAGAATTAGGTAACAAAACCGCTATTTTAGCTGTAGGGGATATTGTTCCTCTGTTATTTGCGTGTTTTAGTGGTGCTAATTATGCTTTTGTCGGCACGGCAAAATCAGAATATCATGTGCGGGATGAAGCGGGACTATTAGCCAGAAAATCAAAAGGTGCGCGTTGGGAAAACTTTTCTGGTTCAATTTATCATCCTTGGGAACGTTGGTTGATGAGTCGTCGTCGTTGTCAGGCTGTGTTCCCTAGAGATGCCTTGACTACAGAAATATTACAAAAATGGTCAATTCCGGCTTTTGATTTGGGGAATCCGATGATGGATGATCTCGAATCAGCGTTTTCAGCCCCAAAATTTGATAGTTCCGCCGCCCAGCAGCAAGAAGTAGCTAGACCTTTAGTCATCACTTTATTACCTGGTTCCCGTCCCCCGGAAGCTTATGCTAACTGGGAAATCATCATGGTTGCTGTGTCTGCATTGATGGCTAGTTTCTCAGGACAAGAGGCGATTTTACAGAGTTCTGGAAATATGGTATTTCTGGGGGCGATCGCTCCTGGTTTAGATCAAAGTATTTTAGCTCAAACTGTTCAATCCCAAGGCTGGAAACCCCATACAGAATCTCCTCTCCCCATTGCTGATTCTGAGGCGTTGATATTTCAGCAAAAAAATAGTTATTTTGTCCTCACACAACAAGCTTATAACGATTGTTTATATTGGGGAGATTTAGCGATCGCGATGGCTGGTACAGCCACAGAACAATTCGTAGGTTTAGGAAAACCCGCGATCGCAATTCCCGGTAATGGTCCCCAATATACCCCAGCCTTTGCCGAAGCTCAAAGCCGACTTTTAGGTGCATCTCTATTGGTAGTAGACAATCCCGAACAAGTTCCCCAGGTGGCGCAATCGCTGTGCCAAAATCCTGATCGTTTGCAAATAATTTCCGAGAACGGAATTAGACGCATGGGTAAACCAGGCGCTGCCCGTAGGATTGCTGACTATTTACATCAAGTATGGTGTGATTAGAGACAAATTAAAAATGTGAAATTCCGCGTTTTTAACCAACCAAACCAGAACGCAAAGCCCTTACAGCCGCTTGGGTACGGTCATCAGCACAGAGTTTATTCAAGATATTCCGAACGTGAGTTTTCACTGTACCCACTGTGATATATAGTTGTTCAGCAATTTGCCCATTGCTGCATCCAGCGACAATCAACTCGAGGATTTCCAGTTCGCGTTGAGTCAAAGGATAGGTTTCTAAAACTTGTTCGTATTCCGTGGCTAAGGCTTCAATTTTTACGGTTTTATGCTTATCTACAGGTTGGCTTTCTCCGGGAATACCTTGGCGCATTTTCCGTAGTACCACGTTGGCGATCGCTGGGTCAATCCAGGAGTTACCGCCATGAGTTGCTTGTATGGCCTCAGTTAATTTATTGATGCTGGTCTCTTTCATGTAATAAGAGTCGGCACCAGCCGCAAAAGCTGCCAGTACGGCATCTTCTGTATGATCCATGGTCAAAATCAGAATTTTGGTGTGGGTTTGCCCCGTTTCCGTTTGGTAGCGTCTAAACTTGCGGGTGAGTTCAATCCCATCCATGTCAGGTAAACCAATATCGATCACTGCCACATCTGGTTTAGCCGTTTCCAAAAGTTTTAGTCCTTGAGTGGCATTTGCTGCTTCACCAATTACTTTGAGAGAGCTGTGAGATTGCAATGCAGCTCTGAGTCCCATTCGGGTTAGATCATGATCTTCTATTAAAATAATGCTGATTTCACTCATTGCTATACTCGCTGTTGATGATTGCATTTTGGAGAACATGAAATTATATGACATTTTTTAACCAATTTATCTTAGTTTTCCCCACCCAAAGGTAGATGATATTTTCACAATCTTGCATCCGTCGATGGCAGTAGGAAATGTGAGATTTTTTTACCTTAAATGGCGTTAGAAATCTAGCTAAAGGTATATCGTTATTTACCCAACAAAGATGGAAAATTGAGACGAGTTATAATTTATATCATGTTTCCAGGAGTAGAAACTAATTTAATCTTATTCTAAAGCTTTAATAAAAATTGTAAAAGTGAATAAATCAAATTAATTTCCAACTTCTATACCAAACAATATCAGACTCATTTACCATAGCAGACGATGTTCACAGTATTCCCCCGGTGTCTGAGGATAAAATTCGTGTAATTTTTTTAACTTTCTAAGTTAGCGATGGACTCAGCCCCGCCTTTGGCGATCGCCAAACTAATCATTGCTCTAGCACCCGTAAAAAAAATGTAAAAACAGCAGAAAACATGATTAATTTAAATTCTTTTGCTGGCGTTGGCAGCACTTTTAGCTTGACTTGGACTCAGGAACCAAGTGAGTAAAACTGCTAAGGCTTATGGTACACGATTTTGGTACGTAACTCTCACTAATGACTGAGGACAGGCATTACCTTACTCATTTACAATCGTTTTGAGGGTTAATAAAGTATTTTATCTGACTTTATGTCAATTTCCTCTACTTGAGCAACCAGCGATAGTCAATTGAGAGCAACTTACAGTATTTATGCTCACAAATCAAATCGCGAGTAAGACAGAGTGGAGGTTAAGTGATGATAAAGTGGATGGCTCAATTTTTCAGACTGTGATTTGCTCTAAATTTGGGAAAAGGCATTGCTACATAAATATGGGATATTCTGCCAAATTAATGAGTCAATCGCATCCCTAATGGGAAATATTCTAATTCTTGAGAATTTGAGGATAAAAATTAGATTCAATCAAAGAGAGGGCAAAACTTGATCAAAAAAATTATATCTCAAATCAAAACAAAATTATTTAGTTAGATAGTTTGAAAATAGAGATGCAAGACATCAACCTGTATTTGACAGCGAAAATAAAAACCAATGAAAGAAACGCTGAGAATTTTGGTTGTAGATAATAATGAGGTAGATCGGATGGCGGTACGCCGGGCTTTAACTCAAGCAGGTGTTTGTATCGAACTGTCTGAGGTAACTGACGGAAGTGACGCACTGGCTACTTTAAGAACTACTATTTATGATTGTGTATTCCTCGATCATCGCCTACCAGATCAGGATGGTTTGGCACTGATTCAAAGATTACGGGCTGCGGAAATCAAAGTTCCTTTAGTAGTTCTTACCGCCCAGAGAGATGAACAAGTCGCTGTCGAGTTGATGAAAGCTGGTGCTACAGACTATCTTTCCAAATCTAGGGTATGTCCAGAAACATTAGCGCAGGTTTTACGCCATGCTATGCGGGTACACCACGCTGAAACGCAGACAGCTTTGGCCAACCAGCGACTGAGAGAAAGTAATGAGCAATTGCTGCGTCAGAATCAAGAACTAGAACAACAAAGACAACAAATTGAATTGCAAAATTTTAAGCTATTGGAAGCATCACGGCTGAAGTCGCATTTTTTGGCAACTATGTCTCATGAACTGCGGACTCCGATGAATGCCATTATTGGGTTTTCCCAAATCTTGTTGCGTCCTAAGTTCGGTCAGCTTACCCATCAGCAAACAGATATGGTAGAGCGAATATTGAACAATGGCAAAAACTTATTGATGTTGTTAAATGAAGTTTTAGATTTTTCTAAGCTAGAAGGAGGAAGACTAGAGTTAAAGCCCGAATTATTTGATTTAACAAAAATTATCAATATCGTCGTCGCCCAAATGCGTTCTTTGGCTGAAGCAAAAAAGCTATCTTTGCGAGTCGATATTGATATGCAACAACCTCTGGTATTTAATGATTCAGTGCGTGTGCGGCAGATATTAATTAATTTATTATCCAATGCGATTAAATTCACCGAATCTGGTTGTATTTGGGTGGAAGTCAAAGAACTTCCGAAAAACCAATTAGCGATCGCGGTTCGGGATACAGGTATTGGGATCGCGCCCAAAGATTTTAAACATATTTTTGAAGCTTTTCGGCAAGTGGATCAAAGTATGACGCGCAAATATCCTGGTACAGGACTAGGTTTAGCCATTATAGATTCCTTGGTGCAAATGATGGGCGGCAAAATTATCTTAGAAAGTCAATTGGGTGTTGGTTCTATGTTTAAAATTGAAGTACCACGGCAATTATCGTTACCAACCGCAGTCGGTAGTCTTGCAGCTTACAATTTGGATGGACACGATATTTTTTGCTCTGTTCAGAACCCTCACCATTCCCCCTCCAAATCCAGCACCGCAGCGATGGGTTTTCCTAAATTCAAACTCTAAGCTTATTGTCATAAACCGTTGATAAATCATGTCTGTTGTGGAAAAGCCTAAAATTGACCGTATTCTCGCCGTTGATGACACTAGAGATAATCTCATTTTGGTGCAAACAATTCTAGAAAGTGAGGGTTATGAGATTGACTTAGTTGCAGATGGTTTAACAGCTTTGCAGCAAATTGAACAATCGCCACCCGATTTAATTTTACTAGATGTGATGATGCCAGGAATTGATGGTTATGAAGTGACTCGGCGCATCCGCAAAAATCCTGATCTCAATGTCAGCTATATTCCCATTCTGCTGATTACGGCCTTTCACCAATCGAGTGTAGTGGAAGGGTTAGATGCTGGTGCAGATGATTTTATTCGTAAACCATTTGATACAGATGAACTTTTAGCCAGAGTGCGATCGCTCTTACGCCTCAAACACAGTCTGGACGAACAAAAAAAAATGTCCCGTCAACGCGAAGACTTTGTTTCGCGTTTAACTCATGATTTGCGGACTCCTCTAGTCGCGGCTGACCGGATGCTGGACTTGTTTCAACAGGAAACCTTCTGTGAAATTTCCCCAGAAATGAAACAAGCGATCGCTGTAATGATTCGCAGCAATCAAAATTTAATGCAAATGGTCAACACCTTATTAGAAGTTTATCGCTTTGAGGCAGGTAAAAAGACTTTAAACGATGTCGTGTGCAATCTACCAGAAATTCTCCAAGAAGTCAGTGGGGAACTCACTCCTCTGGCTAGTGAGAAAAACTTGGTTCTCAAAATAGATACGAGTAAGTTAGACTTACACAAAGAAAATGCTGGTGTAGTAATGGGCGATCCCCTCGAACTGCGACGTGTATTTAACAACTTAATTGGCAATGCCATCAAGTTTACAGACACAGGCGGGATAGAAGTTAGTATTTGGGAAAAATCAGCTAATTCTCAGGATCAGGATCGGGTAATCATCGAGTTTACAGATACTGGCTATGGCATTGCGCCCGAAGACCAAGCAACTGTTTTTGAGCGGTTTCGCCAAGGTAGAAATAAACGGTCTGGTAGTGGTTTAGGTCTGCATCTATCGAGCCGAATTATAGAAGCACACGGTGGCACAATTACACTTACCTCTGAACAAGGGCGAGGTAGTGTATTTACAGTCACGCTACCAAAACATAGTAGTCATTAGTCATTAAGTTCATTAACCTTCTTTTGTAGACGCGAGGAATTGCGTCTCAGCACTCAGCATTCTTAAGAGTCGGAGAATTGAGCTTACCACGTAGCAGGCTGCGAATTATGACCTCTAAATCCTCGATCATATAAGGTTTACTGATGTAGTCATCAAAGCCAGCCGAGATGAGGCGTTCTCGATCCTCTCTACTAGCTAAAGCCGTAACTGCGATCACTGGAATTTCGGCAGTTAGCGGTTCTTGTTTGAGATAATGTACAATATCAGTGCCGCTGAGACCTGGTAATAAAATATCTAACATGATCAGGTCTGGCTGATACTCCTGTGCCACTAGTAAGGTAGTGGAACTGTCATTTTGACAAATGAATCTACAGCCAAGTGACTCCAGGGCATAACCAATCAGCAGTAGACTATCATCATGATCTTCCACTACCAAGATTAAAGGTTGCTGAGGATCTTGCTTCCTTTCATCACTCATGAATGAATGTGCCAGATACATCTGTTCTCCAGAAGATTGAGTTGGGATTTATCGTCTTACTTGAGATAATAACCGAGACATCCCACCAAGATAGAATAAATCTAATCCAGGATTGGCTCAGGTTTTGCTGATGCCTATCTGATGATTCTTACCCCAGCCAAAAACATAGGGACAAGAAAACTTCAAATCTATAGGTTTAGTCAGTACCTCTCGATTATACGCAAAATCACAGAATATTTTTCGCTCACTTTATAATAACTCGATATCACAGTTTTAATTCACCCTAGTACAAGTCGGCGTAAATAGACAGACCATTCAAAATCCATGAAAAGCCCATATTATAAGCTTTTTGACTTTTGACTTTTGACTTTTGACTTCCGCCTTGCGGTACTAGTATCTCCAGTGCTACTTCGTGTTTGCAGTAAACGACTCCTAACCCTGTCTTCAAATGCTTGCCATTACCAAACTTTTGTAAAGGTGTAATTCATCCTAACCATTGTTCTTCCGCGCATTTTATTCGGAAACTAAAACTAAATTCCCTGAAAACTGACCCTAAAATAATTTTATTCGGTTTTAACCAACCTGTTTTTAGCGGCTTTCCGCAGGTATGGAGTTGTCATAAAAATAGCTGAAATCGCACTAAATTGGCAAAAATCAACCTATTTTTCTCAAATTTTTGTGTACTTGACTTTATTATATTACATTTGTAGTATAAAAATGTCAACGAACTCCAAAATCTAAAGTTTAAAATGTCCTAAGTCCATCACCAAATAACTCGACTACTGCTGGATAATTTAAAAAACATGGAATTTGATTATTTAAGAAGTAACGATAGCACTCCTAATAATAATAACCGTCAAAGTTTACTTACCAGCGGTTGGCGACCATTTCATAGAGAGTTAGACTGGGACTTTTTAGGGCAATTGCTGCACAACGACACACGCGAGTTAACACAAAAATCTTTTAATTTAGCAAGCAATTTTGCTGAAGTTTTGGGACGAAACAATTATGCTTGGTGGGCGAATTTGCTAAGTGTTGTATCTGATAATACACGCTATGAAGTAGAAAAGTTTTGGAACTACATCACACCTGACCCGCAATCACCAGATCATAGATATAAAGATATTTTGAGTACGGAGACACCGATTGTCCAATTTGTTAGTCGTAGCAGCATTCCTATTGATTATGTTCTGAATCGCCTGCAAGAAATTACTGTTTTACGAGTTTTACAATTATTAGATTGTCCTGATATTATTACCCAATATTATTTAGAAAGAGACTTCTATTTCCCTGTGGAAAAATTTGTGAATTGGGAGCGTTTAGAAGTTATTAACACAGTTTATGCTTATTGGTCAAAGTACGATACTTGGCTACAAATTGAATCTTACGAGCGCGGACGACGATACTATACTTTAATGTCAACGAATATCTCGCCGCTAATTAATAAAGCCACCTATGATTTAGCTGTGATGCTGAGTGGATATCAAAGTCGTGTCGGTAAAGTTCACAGCCAATATCCCATTCGCAGTTTTCCGGCAGATATTCAAAATTTTACTGATACAGTACAACAAGCAATTCTGACTCAGAATCAGTTAGCCATTGTGGTACATGGTGAACCGGGTACAGGTAAAACGGTATGGACACAGGCGGTAGCAAAGGAGATTATTGTTCCTTTAGGATATGTAATTTTTATTTTAGATCATGATGCGATCGCTAACTTTGTACCACCCAATTATTTAGAGCGTATTTGCATTATCATCAATGAGGCTGATAATTTGGCACAAAATCGGGCTTCTGAAGTGGCTCAATATAATAATAAAACTGAACATATTCTGGGTCTGTTAGATGGCACTTTGTACCAAAGTATTATTGATGATTCTGGGATTCAAATTAAGCAAAAATTAGTTGTTTTGATGACTTGCAATACTACGGAAAGGTTAGATCCGGCTATGTTGCGGAAAGGTAGGGTTGATTTGATATATGAGTTTACTGAGCGATTTGTCTAGTCTGTTTTGCTATTTTTTTATGAGGAACGAACCGCAAAGTACGCAAAGTACACAAAGAAAAGAAAGAAAGAAGGAAGGAAGGAAGGAAGGAAGGAAGGAAGGAAGGAAGGAAATTAGGTGCGTTTCCTCACAGACAATGAAGCGTGAAAGCAGTAAGTTGAGGTTTTTGCTAAAATTATTTACATAACTTAACAGTCTGCATCCCTTTTGGACATTTATCTCAGCATGACCCCTACAAAAACTGTTTTCAAGTCGCATCCAGAGGAAGTTACTCGATTATGTTCTCACGTCGAACTCAATGAAAATCAGTTAAGTCATCAACCGGGGAGTGTGTGGGGAAATACGGCGCTGATTGCAGGAACAACGGTTGGGGCTGGTATTCTGGCATTACCTGCGGTAACTCTACCGTCTGGTGTTGTGCCATCTACGGCATTGTTAATTGCTGTATGGCTTTATACTGTCATTTCTGGTCTGTTGCTGGCAGAAGTGTGTGTGAATGCTATGCGTCTGGAAGGGCGTTTGAGTGTTGGTCTGTTAGCAATGGTTGAGCGAAATCTGGGGTTTGTGGGGGCGCGAATCGCTGGCGCTGCCTATTTGTTTCTGCACTATGCTTTGCTGGTGGCTTACATGACTCAAGGTGGAAACATCTTAGTTTCTGGGGTTTCTCAGGTGTGGAGACTAGACAACATTCCGCCTGCTTGGGTGGGGACAATTACTTTCACCTTGTTATTTGGTGGCATCATGTACCTGGGGCGACAAAAATTTATTGAGAAACTCAACAGCGTTTTTGTGGCTATTGTGATTACTTCCTTTATCGGTCTACTATTCATCGGAGGAGGACAGGTTAAAAGTGTGCAACTGTTGACTCACAACTGGACAGCTTTGGGAAGTGCTGTATCAGTGATGTTGGTGGCGCTGTTTTTCCATAATGTTGTCCCTGTGGTTGTGACTCAGTTGGAAGGAGATATTCCCAAGATTCGCCAGTCTATTATTATCGGTTCTTTGATTCCTTTAATGATGTTCTTGCTATGGAATGCGGTGATTTTGGGTAGTATTAGTCCTGATATTGTACAAAGCGCGGCTAATCTTGACCCATTGCAAATATTGCGGGCTGGTGGTGCTGGGAAATGGTTGGGAATCTTGCTATCTATTTTCTCAGAGTTTGCGATCGCTACCTCATTTATTGGCTTTGTCTACGGGTTACTAGATTTCTTCAAAGATGTGTTCCCAGCTGCACAGGGTAAAACTTCCAGTCGTTTACCGCTTTATTCACTAATTCTGTTACCTCCCATGAGTTTGGGCGCGATTAATCCCAGCATTTTCTTTAGCGCCCTAGATTTCGCGGGAACCTTTAGTATTTCCGTGTTAGGCGGGATAATTCCAGCATTAATGACTTGGAAGCAACGTCAAGAACAACAGTTAGATCGGATAAATCAACCGCTCGTTCCTGGTGGTAAGGTGACATTGATGGTGATGATGGGAATTGCATCTATCTTGATTATCAAACAAATACTGGTAATGAGTGGATATTAGCTCAAAATATCTCGCAGTTTTGCTAATTCATAAATTGCTCCTGAAACGTAAGTTTTCACTCAACCGGGAATCGCTATATCATCCCGGTTGAAGATACTAGACTTCTAGATCAAGTATTTCCCAAACCCAACCTATCCAGAATAAAAGCGTCTTCAAACGCTAGTTCTCGTAAGCTTTCATAACGTCCAGATGCACCGCTATGTCCTGCGCCCATGTTGGTTTTCAGCAGCAGAATATGATTATCTGTTTTGATTTCCCGGAGTTTGGCTGTCCATTTGGCGGGTTCCCAATATTTGACGCGAGAATCATTTAAACCAGCGGTAATCAATAAATCTGGGTAATGTTTGGCTTCGACGTTATCGTAAGGTGAGTAAGATTTCATGTAGTCATAGTAAACTTTATCGTTGGGATTTCCCCATTCTTCCCATTCCATCGCTGATAGGGGTAGAGACGTATCCAGAATTGTTGTCACGACATCTACAAAGGGGACATTGGCTATTACGGCTTTGAACAAATCAGGACGCATATTGATCACTGCACCCATCAATAAACCACCTGCACTTCCGCCAGTAATTACTAAGCGATCGCTTGCTGTCCAATTTTTAGCAATTAAATACTCTGCACAGGCGATAAAATCGGTGAAGGTATTCTTTTTCTGTAAAAATTTGCCTTCTTCATACCACTTGCGCCCCATTTCTTCGCCGCCACGAATATGAGCAATGGCAAATACTACTCCCCGGTCTAATAGTGTTAATCTGGTGGATGAAAATGATGCTGGGTAAGAAGAACCATAAGCACCGTAACCCGTGAGTAACAGGGGATTTTTACCATCTTTGTTAATTCCCTGTTTGTAAACAATGGAGATGGGAACTTTTGTGCCATCAGTCGCAGTAGCCATTAGCCACTCACTCTGATATTGCGTTTTATCATAACCACCTAATACTTCTGTCTGTTTTTTCAATTCCCGTTCATTTGTTTCCATGTTGTAATCAAACACAGATTGGGGAGTAATTAAAGAGGTGTAATGAAAGCGTAATATATTAGTGTTGAACTCTGGATTATTGCCTTCATCAAATTCATATGTGGGTTCGGGAAAACTAATATTATTTTCCTCACCTGTAGATAAATTTTGCACCCTTGCAGTTTGCAATCCCCCTTTTCTTTCATAAATTACTAAGTGATTGGCAAAAAGGCTTACTCCTAATAGCAAAACATCTTCTCTGTGGGGAATTATCGTTTGCCAATTTTCTGAGGATGGTGCAGCTACTGGCGTTTTGACTAATTTAAAATTAGTGGCTTTCTCGTTGGTAACAATGTAGAAGTAATCGCTGTGATGGTCAACATCATATTCTACTCCTGTTGTTCGGGGATGAATTACCTGAAAATCCCCCTGGGGAGTATTCGCATCCAAATAGTGAACTTCTGTAGTAATGCTACTTTGCAAAAGCATGACTATATATGATTGACTGCGAGTTTTGCCAACATATAAATGATAAATATCATCTTTTTCTTCATAAATCAGCACATCTTTTTCAGGTGAAGTTCCTAATGTGTGTTTTAGAAGTTGGTAAGGACGATTCGCATCATCAATTGTGGTATAAAATCCAGTTTGATTATCGTTACCCCAGGTAAAAGAAAAATAAGTTTCGGCAATTGTTTCTGGATATAACTGATGTGTGTTTAAGTCCAGAAAACACAGCGTATATTGCTCTGAACCGCTAGTATCAAAGGAATAAGCTAATATTTGATGATTGGGGCTAACTTCAAATACACCCAATTCAAAAAAATCGTGACCTGCGGCTAATTCATTTTCATCTATTAGTACTTCTTCGGGAGCTTCTAAACTACCCTTTTTCCGACAATGAATTGAATAAGCTTTGCCTTCTTCAGTGCGTGAATAATAATAATACTCATCTTTACGGAATGGCACTGATAGGTCTGTTTCTTTAATCCGCGCCAGCATTTCATTGTATATCTGGGTTTGCAGTGCTTCTGTATGCTGCGTCATCGTTGCTGTGTAGGCGTTCTCTGCTTCCAGATAAGCGGTCACTTGCGGGTTTTCCAGGTCGCGCATCCAAAAGAATTTGTCTATGCGGCGATCGCCATGCAACTCCAAAACCTCTGGCTGTTGTTCAGCAATCGGTGGCGTGACTATTTTTTGTAAAACTTTATCTTTATTCATAATTTTTAACCTCTGGCAAATATCCAGCAACTAGCTGTTGGTAAGGGAAGATGAACTGGAACTTTTAGTTAGGCGATGAGAGTTTCTTTTTAAGGTACACAAGCCAATTGCTGGTATAACTCCGAGAATAATAGCCGTAAATGTTTGTTCACTCCAATACAATATAGGAGCGCGATTCATTTCTGGAATCAAATCTTGCACAAGAGACAGGAACCAAACGAAAAGACTAATGAAAAAGAAGGACACGGAAGGCAAGAAATTCCACAACCACGCTTGTTTTGCGTAGCGCCGCAACACTAACCATTGGCACAGCCCCAGCCAAATTCCCGCCAGAATATATAAAATTGTTGACAAAAATCCCCAGATAAAGGCTAATTCCGGAGAGACACCTTCATTGAAGGAACTGGCAATTGAGGAAATATATCTTACCCAGAAGAAGGCGACGCTGTTGGCAAGCAACCAACCTGTACTGGTAGCCAGTATCCATAGCCGACCGGAGATATAACGACGCAGAACAAGGGCTTGATCTGCGGCAAAAACTACCGCAAAGACAATGTTACCAAGTATTTTGACCCAATGAAAAGAATCAGCAGGAGGTAGGTTGCCGAGGATGCTCCTTTCTAAACCTATGCTGGCAGTGCCACCTACAACCCATCCTAAGACAGTCATCAAGGTAAACTGGAGAAAAAACTTTCGTCTTTGGGGGCGCGGAATCAAGAACTTTCCTGGATGGGGAGTAGATGCAACATGAATTGGACTATTAGAGTCAGTTTGCATATGAAGTTAAGTAAAGCATTAACTATTGTTTTGTGAGGCGAACCTCCTGAAAAAGCGTAATCTCAGAATGATAAGCTAAACAGTGGCATAAAAATAATGACTTAGGATGAAGTGTTAAATGGGTGTTTCGTTAACGGCTCCTCATCTCCTCCGGGCTGCACGTGGTGAAGTAGTAGATCGTCCCCCTGTCTGGATGATGCGACAAGCGGGACGATATATGAAAGCATATCGAGATTTAAGGGAAAAATATCCTTCTTTCCGCGATCGCTCGGAAATTCCCGAAGTGGCGATTGAAGTTTCCCTGCAACCTTGGAGAGCATTCAGGCCAGACGGAGTAATTTTATTTTCCGACATTGTGACTCCTTTGCCAGGGTTGGGCATTGAGATGGACATTGCGGAAGGTAAAGGCCCAATCATTAACTCGCCCCTTCGTACCCAAGAACAAATTGATCGCCTGCATCCTTTAAATCCAGAAGCATCACTCCCGTTTATTAAGACCATATTGCAGGCGTTACGGCAAGAAGTAGGCAATCAGTCAACTGTTTTAGGCTTTGTGGGCGCGCCGTGGACTTTAGCTGCTTATGCAGTGGAGGGTAAAGGTTCTAAAACCTACTCAGTGATTAAAAACATGGCGTTCTCAGATCCGACGATGTTACATCAGCTATTAGCCAAATTTGCTGATGCGATCGCGGTTTATGCACGCTATCAAATTGACTGCGGCGCTCAAGTTGTGCAAATGTTTGATTCTTGGGCTGGTCAACTGAGTCCCCAAGATTATGACACCTTTGCTCTGCCTTATCAGCAAAGAGTTTTTCAGCAAGTTAAGGAAACTCACCCTGATACACCGTTAATTTTGTTGGTTAGCGGTAGTGCCGGTGTGCTAGAGAGAATGCCCAAATCTGGTGCAGATATTGTCACTGTGGATTGGGCTGTGGATATGGCTGAAGCAAGAGCCAGATTAGGCAAACACGTCAAAGTTCAGGGAAATCTTGACCCTGGTGTGTTGTTTGGTTCCAAAGAGTTTATCCGCGATCGCATCCTGGATACAGTGCGTAAAGCTGGTAATTGGGGTCATATTCTCAATCTTGGTCATGGTGTACTCCCAGAAACTCCAGAAGAAAATGTGGCTTTCTTTTTTGAAACTGCAAAACAACTCAAATCTGTAGAAGTTTAATCTGGAAAGCTGTTATCTCGTAGGGTGCGTTATAGACTTTAGTCCTAACGCACCGACAATCTAGATAGTGTCTAAGTCTGCTGCATAACACATCCTTGTATATTAGACATCTGTTGGAAATAAAATATGCGTAATCACAGAACTCTTTTACAGACGTTCCCTGGAATCTCTCTACATCCTTTGTCGGAGATTTAAAAGCAGTGGTAAAAAAATCAATTATCTAACCACAGAGACACAGAGAACACAGAGTGGAACTTTTGACTTAATTTTTAACTCTTGAGTTTTAATTACTAATTTATTTTAAATAATACTATGAATCAGAAACGGATTTTAGTGACAGGTGCAAGCGGTTGTGTAGGTCACTACATCTCAGAAGCCTTAATTCAAAATACTAATCACGAGTTGTATTTACTGGTCAGAAATCCGCAGAAATTGCAAGTTGATATTCAGGCGCGTCCAGGTATCACCGTTTTGCAGGGGGATATGCAAAAAATTAGCCTGTTGGCTGATTTACTCCCCACAATTGATACAGCAATTCTCACAGCTACGGCTTGGGGTGGTGATGACACATTTGATATTAATGTCTCCAAGACTCTAGAATTGATGCAAATGCTAGATCCACAACGCTGTGAACAAGTAATTTATTTTTCTACAGCTAGTGTTTTAGATCGCTACAATCAACCCCTCAAAGAAGCTGGGGAAATTGGCACAGATTATATTCGTTCCAAATATGATTGTTTACAAAAAATGTCGCAGCTAGAAATAGCCCCGAAAATTACTAAGGTTTTCCCAACTTTGGTTTTAGGCGGTGATGATCAAAAACCCTATTCTCATTTGACATCGGGAATCCCAGAAGTAACCAAATATATTAATTTAATTCGCTGTTTGCAGGTGGATGGCAGTTTTCATTTTATCCACGGGCGAGACATTGCGACGGCGGTGCAGTATTTAATTGATTCTCCTCCCAAAGAAAACGAACCACGTAAGTTTGTTTTAGGACAACAAGCGTTAACAGCTAATCAAGCAGTGGAAGAAGTCTGCAATTATTTGGGTAAAAAGATTTATTTTCGCATTCCTCTATCCTTAGCATTAGCTAATTTGATTATTGCTGTATTTCGGATTCAAATGGCCGCCTGGGATAGATTCTGCATGAACAATCGCCATTTTAGTTATGAAAATGTGGTCAATCCCGCCAGTTTGGGCTTACCAAATTACTGTGCAACTATGAGCGATGTTTTAAAAATTAGCGGCGTGAAAAGGGGGCAAAATTAGCGCACGATCTTCATTTACCCTAGAGATATATCATGAGAACAATACATTTTTCCTTTTACAGAGGCTTGTTTTCTTGCGTATTCTAATAATTCTTGAAACGTATAAATCCCAGATATTACATTCGTTAAATGTATACCATCTAAAAGAATTACTTTAATACCTTTACCTATGGGTAAAGATTGTAAAAGTTCTGAAGAATAACCATTCATTGCAATAAATAATCCAAATGATTGCATCTTACCTTCTACTTTCATGTAGAGACTGGAAATATCGCCTTGATTAACTTGAACTGCAATCCACTTTAATTCAATTAGATAATAATCACTATCATATTTAATAGCCCCATCTATTTGCTCCCCTATTATTTTGAATGAGTTTTCTACAGGAATACCACTTATCTTCATTAAGTCAGGAAAAATTTTCTCTAATTCATAACCTCGCTTTTGGGGAGACAATTTTAACGAATCAGTAAAGCGCTTATTTAAGCGTGACAATTGAGAATAATAATCTTCTGGCTTTGCTTCTTGAGTTTTTTTTATAATTTGCTTTTTGTATTCTTCTTCTTTCTCTCTTTGCTCCCGATCTATTATTTGTTTTAACTTCATGGCACTATTTTCACTAATTTCGATTTTATGTTTAGGATCTTGTGGCTTAAATTCTGTCTTTTCTGTCAAAATTCTCACAAAATTCCGTGATATTTCAAGTCTTCTATCATAGTCATAATTATGTAGTTGTTCATAAAGCAAATCCATTAATTGTTTTTTTGAGAGAACGTTACCTTCATTATTTTTTCGGGTAAATAATTCTTCGCATACTTTAGATGGAACTCCTGATTTCAACCAAACTATTTTAAGATCATTTTTATACCAATAAAGATTAGAAATACCAGATTTAATTAGATATTCGATTTCTTCGTTAAATACATTTAACATTTGCAAAGATCCTAATTTTGGGTTTTATGTTCTCCGCTCATTAAAATCAGGCTATTTATAACCGACAAAATAGCTATATTAGAGTATAAAAGATTGTAACTTACTGTATTATTAAGCGCGTATAGGCAATCAGTACGGTTAACCGTATTTAGTACAACCAGTTAACCGAATGACTAGCTTGTAGAAATACTAATTTCCCCTATTTCCCGGAGGTAAACAGGTCTGGGTGTGAGTCTTCTTCTATGTAATCAATCGGAAGTTCGCAGAAATCTTCAAAAAATCCTTGTGCTTCCTCGGTTGTAATGACTCCTAGCCGGGTTTTCTTCCGTAGTACAGACCCTACTTCTGCCCAGGCGAAAGCAGGAGATACTAAGCGTAAATTTAAGCTTAATGCCTCCGTTAACAAGGTTCTGGCTTGGAGTTGATAAACCTCTGGAACAAGGTAGGGAATCCAAACACTAGTATCTATGCACAAAAGTCTAGTCAAGTCTCCCCTCACCTTCTCTCAAGCGGTGAATTAAGTCCGTAGATGCTGGTTGTATGCCGGTTTTGACTTTGACAGCTTCGCTGCGGGCAATAATTCGCTGATGTGCAGCCCATCCCCTTCTACGTCGTACTTCATGTTCTAAAGCTTCAACCACTAAATCATTAAATGATTCACTACTGTCTTTGAGTTTCCTGGCTTTGGCAAGCAGTTGAGAAGGAAAACGGATTGTTAAAGCTTCGCGTTCCATAACTTTCTTTGCAACCAACTAATGATATCACTTATTGTAACTATTTAATTTTTCTGAACGAAAATATCAAATAATATGTTAAGAGTGAGTGGTTACTAGGTCATGCTGAATGCGATCGCTTCTATATTCTTCAGTTCACCTACTTACTACCAACCCATGTACATAATCAAAATCCATATCATCTATAACTAATATCCACCCGTTTTCCAAGCACTAAGCAGCCATCCAAATATCATTCATTGGAATTGGTAGCCTTTTACGCCTTAACGGGTGAGTTATTTGAACAAACCCACCAATCTTATATTGCACCGATCGCCTGAATTGCTAGGGACAAAAATTCCTCCGCGCGGTCAATCTGTTCTGCGGCTTGGTCTGTTGTGACGGCGTTCAATTGTCCGTAGTCGCCAGTGGTTCGCAGTTCCTGTGCTTCAATTAAGAAACGATGAAAATTAGTTGGGACTCGTTGCGGTTTGGCAAATTCTCGCCCAAAAGCAGCAATAACGGCTGAATGTTTGGAAAATGAAAGTCCCTTACCTTCGAGAAATGCTTCTGCAATGTAGAACATGGCGTAGTAGGCGCGGGAGGTGGCGTAGTCTGGGTAGTTGTTGGTAAGTAGGAGTTTTGCAGCTTCTAAACTCTGTTGGGCTTTGAGGAGGAGTTCCCGTTGTTCGTCCGTCATAGAAGAACGCCTTCTTTACGGATATTACGCAGCAAGGAGCCGTTGCGGGTTTGGTAGTGGGTTTCGTCCATGAAGAGACAGCTAATGACAACATCGTATTCCAGGGAAAGACCAGCGATCGCCTTACCCGTGCGTTTAATTTCTTCACCGGGGTTAACGGGAGGTTTCAGCACCACCAGCACATCTATATCTGATTCTGGTTCTGCATCCCCACGGGCTTGGGAACCAAAGAGGGTGAGTTGATGCAGGCGATCGCCATACAGGTCAGTGAGTTCTTGTTTAAGGCGAGTGAGAATAGGCTGAAGGTGAATGTTCATGGTTATGAGGGTGATTGCACTTCTCTAGTTTATTTCAGGCGTTAGCAAAGCTCACCCAAGGTATCGCCGGCAGTGCGCTCCGCGTATATCGCTCTCATGCAAATAAAAAAGAGCGTTATTTTTCAAGAGTCCTCATTCTCACTTTGTCATCTTCCACAACGCTAAAATGTCCATACCAATCATCACGCAATGCGATCGCTTTGACAACTTTTCCTGCTACTACTGCACCAGAGGGTGCTTTTATTCTAAATAAAATAATCCCAGTTGTAGCAGGTAACTGCGAACGAAAAGCCAGTTCTCCAAAATCTTTATCAAAGGTTAAGAGAATACGGTTTTCTGCTTGGGCGCGACTTAATACTTGAGGATCAGAAATACCAGGTGAATCTACTCTAATCCAGGCTACATCGTGTCCGTTTTGTCTCAAAGCTTCAACAGCATCAAGGGGAAAGTTTTCGTTAGCAAGGAAACGCATGAATTAGGCTGGAATAGCGTAGATTTTTTCAGATTTTAGAGAAGCACTAGCATAGGCAAGACAGGCTTGGATGTCTGCAAGGGTAATACCTGGATAATTACGCAAAATTTCGTCATTACTCCAGCCTTGGGCAAGAAGATCGATGATAAATTCTACTGCCAGTCGTGTTCCTTTGATAATAGGTTTCCCGACTAATATATTTGGATCAATGATAATTCGAGTTTGCCAATCCATAGTTATTAATTTTATGAATATTTGAAATCGCGAAGTATTAAAAGCAATTTTACCACTCATTTGCATCTACCTGCCTACACTCTGCGGTAATTGAGTGTTTTAACTCTGCGGCTTCTGCGTCGCTTAAAATTCCTGCAAACTTTGCCAGGGGATGATCTTCGCGTATAGGTTTTACAGCAGGATGTACTAATTCATTCGGTATTTGATTTCGTTCAATATAATCATTAATTTCTGCTTGATGATCTAAATAAAAACTCAAGGCATCAAATACTTGTGCTAGTGTTAAATGCGGTAAATGATTGAGGATTTCTTCTGGCATAATTCCCAATCGCCATAAACCAACGATAGCGCGGATGGATGTACGAGTACCTGTAATAATTGGCTCTCCACTTAAAATTTCAGGATTGCGTGTTACATATCTAGAGGAAGTTTCAGCAAACATAATAAAAGTTGCTCAATTAGTCTGATGTTTTCTCTAGTTTATCAATAAATTTGGTTAGTCTGAGCCTCTAACACTCAATGAGTTCAGTATCGATTCCACAATATCATCAGGAGCTTCTTCAAGTTCTTGGAGCAATTGCTTACGATTTGTCATACATCCCAGCCCCCAAAGTAAGATAAATGGCGAACTGACAAGTCAGCGCTGGCGCGATCTCTTCCCTCACCGCAGTCATTGCTCCCATGCAAACAAAGCGGCGCGTTGATTTAACTGTATTACTTGCTTACATTGTTTTCAATTTCTTTGAGATAGTAATCAGTATTATCCACAATTTTTTTTAAAATTTTTGAAATATATGAAGTAAACTGCTCCTTTGAAATAGTTTCGTAAGGATACTGATGATAGTCCTTCAAATAATTGATAATTTTAGTTTTGGACTCACTATCTAATTTTAAAAAAGGATCATTGCGATTGTAAGAGTGATATTCAGAAAGATGGATAAGCTTGCAACCAAATTTGTAAACCACCTCCACCCAGCCTTTTTCTAGGTCAACCATGTCCTTGTCAGTAATCTTTTGCATTTTTCCATTTGGAGTTGCTCGATCCCACTGCTTTCCCGATACAAAATTAGCAATAAGGCGCTCTGATTCTACCGAATTTGCACCAAGACTGTACAAATAAGAAACTCTAATAAGAGAATCAATTTCCTGTCGAAGCACCGTAATTGCAACACCAATAATGCCATTTTCTAGAAGGATACTTACAGCTTTTTGATGCTCTATTGAACGTTCTCTAACAGTTTGACAAAATTCATTGATTAAGGTGTCCATATAACCTCTTTAAATTGTGAAATTACTATAAATTCCTTTGTCGGGGCTGAACCTTGAGTAAGTTCTTCCGCTAACTGAGGTAAAACTTCCAACAATTGTTGTGTAATCACATCAGGTTTTGCAGAAGATAACCGCAATGTAACCAAACTTGGTTGGTTATACATCTTACCAACAGCTATCAACATCGAAAAATCTAAATCTTGGGTGATAATAATTCGACTTTCAACTCTGGCAAGTTCCAAAATATCTACATCATTTGCAGTGTTAGGGAAACTTTCTTTGCAACCAAATAATGGTATTACTTATTGTAACCATTTAATTTTTCTGAGTCAAAATGTCAAATAATGTGGTATGGGCGAGCGATTCTAGCTCAGGCTGAATGCGATCGCCTACAATTTCAAACATCCTCTGCAATAATTGAATTTTTAATTGGAACAGAAAACTTGGCTATCCGGTCACTGTAGTATAATTGCCAAGTCAAAAAAATAACGGTAAACTAAAGCAAATTTAAGAAAAAGTCAATAAGTCTTAATTTTCGTTAAAGTTGGGATAACAATCACAGTGTGAGGATTAATACTATATGCGAATACTACTGGTATATCCAATATTTCCCAAAACCTTTTGGTCTTATGAGAAAATTCTAGAGTTAGTTGATCGCAAGGTTTTGTTACCACCCTTGGGTTTAGTGACCGTAGCGGCAATTCTGCCCCAAGAATGGGAGTTTAAGCTGGTTGACCGCAACATTCGTTCAGCGACAGAGGAAGAGTGGGCATGGGCAGATGTGGTAATTCTGTCCGCGATGATTGTCCAGAAGGAAGATTTGTTAGGGCAAATTCAAGAAGCAAAACGACGTGGTAAGTTAGTTGCTGTGGGTGGTCCTTATCCTACTTCTGTGCCTCATGAAGTGGAAAATGTCGGTGCAGATTTCCTGATTCTCGATGAAGGGGAAATCACCCTACCCATGTTTATTGAGGCACTGCAACGGGGTGAAACATCTGGTGTTTTCCGCGCCACAGAGAAACCAGATGTCACCAGTACGCCAATTCCCCGCTTTGATTTATTAGAGTTGAATGCTTATGACATGATGTCGGTACAGTTTTCGCGTGGGTGTCCTTTCCAGTGCGAATTTTGTGACATTATTGTTCTCTACGGACGCAAGCCACGCACCAAAACCCCTGCACAACTATTAGCAGAGTTAGATTGTCTGTATGAGTTGGGTTGGCGGCGGGGTGTGTTTATGGTGGATGACAACTTTATCGGTAACAAGCGCAATGTGAAATTGTTGCTGAAAGAGTTGAAAGTCTGGATGGAAGAACATCAGTATCCTTTCCGCTTTGATACCGAGGCTTCTGTAGATTTAGCACAAGACGCAGAAATGCTGGAGTTGATGGTGGAGTCTGGCTTCTCTGCGGTGTTCTTAGGAATTGAAACCCCGGATGAAGATAGTCTGCAATTAACGAAGAAGTTTCAAAATACCCGCAGTTCCTTAGCTGATGCAGTGCAAACCATTATCAAAGCTGGGTTGCGGCCAATGGCTGGGTTTATTATTGGGTTTGATGGCGAAAAAGCAGGCGCAGGCGATCGCATTGTCAAATTTGCGGAACAAGCGGCAATTCCTTCTACTACCTTCGCTATGTTGCAAGCCTTACCAAATACCGCATTGTCCCATCGGCTGAAAAGAGAAGGACGACTGCGGGAAAACCAAGATGGTAACATCAACCAAACAACGTTGATGAATTTTCTTCCTACCCGTCCTTTAGAAGATATTGGCAGAGAATATATTGAGGCGTTCTGCACTTTATATGATCCCGTCAACTATTTGGATCGTACCTATCGCTGTTTCTTGATGATGGGTTTGCCAAAATGGAAAGCGCCAGCCAAAAAGCCGGAATGGATAGTTGTGAAGGCATTACTAATTGTAATTTGGCGACAAGGTATTGTACGAGAAACTCGTTGGAAGTTCTGGCATCACTTATTTAGTATCCTCAAGCGTAACCCAGGAGTGCTGGAACATTATATTTCTGTCTGCGCTCACAATGAGCATTTTCTAGAGTATCGCCAAATTGTCCGCGAACAAATAGAAAGCCAGGTAGCTGCGTATTTGGCACAAGGGAAAGAAGAACCTTATGTACCCGTACCAGCTAAAAAAGCTGAGGAAAAAACTGAGGCGATCGCTAGTTAATTGAAATACAATACTTTTCGGTTAAGGTTTTGGTCTCCCCAATCCCCTTGAAAAAGGGGGCTAAATTCCTCAAAGTCCCCCTTCTTCTACGCCGAAGGCGCATCCCCGAAGGGGTTTAGGGGGATTTAGGATGATCTCCAATGTGCAAATATTGTTAACCGAACAGTATTGAGTTAAAATATTGTTCCTAGATTAATTTTTTCTAGAGACGTTGTATACAACGTCTCTACATTTTTTTATCCAGAAGTTTGTCAATAATGTCAAGTACAATCATTGCAAAACGTCCATTTATTCGAGTAATTGGGAGAGACTGATTTTTTGTTGTAAGCTCATTTTGACCCCAGGCGTAAGTTCTCCATCACGCATAGTGGTGTCAAAGATGAAGACTTTATCCATACATTCTCCCCATTAGACATCTGGTGAAAATTAAATATGCTTTTCCTATAACCCTTGTAGAGACTTTACATGGAACGTCTCTACATTCTTTTCCGGATATATCTATTATTCCTAACAGTTAATTCGTTGCTTGATGGCTTTCTTGATAAATTATTTCTTGAAACTGAATCATATCTTTTTGCGGGTCAGCGTGACTAACTTTGACCAATACCTGTTCTCCTAGTCCTACGGTACGTTTAAAGAACATCGGCAACTGTAAGCCCAAATCTTCTAACAAAATTAGTGCCAAGTTGCTATCTTCACGTAGCCACATTAAAACTGTCACGTCCCAAACTTGGTCAGGATGACGGCGCAAATATTCTAAAGCCCAATATCTATTAGTTTGCCGTTCTACCATTGTCACTTCTTGGGTGGTAGAGGTGACTGTCATCATCACTTCTCGCAGTTGGTCGGCTGTAAAGGGCAAACTTTCACCCCGCAAGTGGGCTTTTAACTGGAAGTGAGTCAGTAAGTCACTGTAACGGCGAATGGGAGAAGTTGCTTGAGTGTAAGTATTTAAACCTAAACCTGCATGACGTAGAGGCGTGATGCTCATTTCACTCTTGGGCATACAACGACGCATGGCGCAGGAGCGAACAAATCCGGCTGGGAGTAACAGCAGTTCTTCGTCTGGAGGTAATTCTGGTTGGGGTTGACCACGAAAGGGCAAGGGTATATTGTGAGCTTGACCGTAACGGGCGGCTACTTCACCCGCCATAATCATCATTTCCGCTACCAATTGCCGTGATGAGGAATCATCTAAAATATCAATGTCGATTTGGTCATTTTTGACTTTGATCGTCGCCTCTGGCATATTGATACTGATGGCTCCTTGAGTATAACGCCAAGATTTGCGCTGTTTTGCCCAGTTAGCGATCGCCTCAATTTCTGGTTCGGCTTCGACACCTAATTCCAGCATCTCATCCACATCTTCGTAGGTGAGGCGATAAGTCGGCTTAATAAAACTAGGATGAATGGTGTAATCTTCTACACCTCCGGCTTCGTCTAAAACCACCCCAAAACTCAAGGCGCAAGAAACCCTACCCTGTACCAAACTCATGGGGCCAGTTGCCAATAATTCCGGGAACATGGGAACCATCCCCGTAGGCAAATACACTGTACTGCCCCGTTTTCTGGCTTCTAAGTCTAATTCATCTTCTGGCACTAACCACCGGGTAGGATCAGCAATATGCACCCATAACCGTTCTCGCCCATCTGGAAGTAATTCCCAACTTAAACCATCGTCTATCTCAGTGGTGCTTTCATCATCAATTGTATAGACCTTTAAATGAGACAAATCTAGGCGATTTGCATCTAAGTCGGTGGGTGGGAAATCCAAACGCTGTTGCGCCACTTCTAATACCTTGCTAGGAAACTGAACCGGAATTGACGAACGACGCAGAAACAAGTTCTCATGGGCATCCCACCAACCTAAGTCTATTAATAACTGTAAAGCTCCTGGGGGAGTTGCTGGACGTTCCAGCATATTCATTGTTTCTAAAACTGGGCTTGGCGGCGGATAGGCACGGGCGAGAGTATCAAAGTTTACTCCCATCCGCACTACATCGGCCAGCAATGCTGCGTATTTTTCCAGTCCTTCTAGTCGCTGGCGGTCGTGGCGTTGCCATTCCACTGCTTCACCCCGGAGGGCTTGTTCTACACGATCCGCAAATTCCTTCTGTCCCCTAGCTTTCAGTGCCTTTACTTCTATCTGGTGTTTGAGTTCTGCTACCTGCGCCGCAGTGCGTGGTTCATAGGCTTCTGCTTTTTGCTTGAAATAGAGTTTGTCTTCTGATAACAAGCAATGGGCAGCATAACAAGCAGCTGAATCTGATTCCGAAAACAGCAGATTGGCCATTTGGGCTGGTGTGACGGCTTCTCCATCCTCAACCAGTAATTCCCAAGCTACTTCCAGACTAGAGGGGTCTATATAAGGTTGAACCTGCCCTTGAAAACTGCCAATGTCAGAGGGCTTATAGGTTTGTCCGTTAACTGTATAACTAATTTGTCTAGGCGCGAGGCTGTGAGATTGACCACGTTCATCTAACACAAACCAACGGGTTTTGCCGTCCGGGCGATCTACTACACCCAGACGGCGATCGCCTTGAACCCTAAATTCAACTAGCGTACCCTTATCCACAACTCTCGCAATTATTGGTGAACATTTTTTATAGTTTTAAGTTCAGAGTTAGGAGTTTTGATTCTTAACTCATCACTCATAACTCATGACTTTTTCTTAAGCTTCCGCATTGACGAATGGCAATAATGCCACAATCCGCGCCCGTTTAATTGCTAATGTCAAATCTCTTTGTTGCTTACAGGTAAGCCCTGTAATCCGACGTGGTAATATTTTGCCTCGCTCGGTAATAAACTTACGCAACAAATCAACATCTTTGTAGTCGATGGGATCTCCTGGCTTAATAGGAGACAGGCGACGACGATAGTAACTCATCTTTACTTAATTTCCTTGTGAACAGTATGTTTGTTGCAGTGTGTGCAGAATTTTTTCAGTTCTACACGGTTAGTCGTATTGCGACGGTTCTTGGTGCTGGTATATCTGGAGACACCAGCAGACCGTTTGTCGGGGTTACTACGACACTCGGTACATTCGAGTGTCATTATTATGCGGGCACCTTTACTCTTAGCCATAATCTTACAAACAGTCAAGCCTGAAGAGAAATTAACACAAATTACTATCTTCTCACACTTCGGCGCATTTTTGCAACTAATCGTTGAATTTTTATATCTAGCGAATAGCCCCGACGCGACGAAACTATGAAACTTCCAGCATAACGGTCGTGTAGGGCTTGCTGCATCTGGTTGTCAGATAAAGCAGCACCACAATCAATTGCCAGGGGAATTAATAGCAGTATAGCAGTGGGGTTAGCTCTGATGTTAGCCAGGGCAATTGACACCAAAAGCGCTGCAATTCCGATTATAGCTTCTCGCTTGAGCAGCGATCGCAAGGTGGGAACTCTGCCTGTAATTTCGCCATTACGGACTTCGAGAATTTTTAAGTCAAAAGCCCAACGGCCTAAGCTCTGCCCTTGATTGTTGTAAACTACCAGGATGCGAAAAATCACCCAGCAGAACAGAAAAACCAGAATTTGCACCCACTGGATACCGATTTGATTCCCTCCCAATATAGAACTGATTAACCAGACTCCCAGGAAGTCTAGCCCTAATGCCATTCCTCGCCGACCAATATCAGCTTTGGGATAGTGTATTTCGGGGACTCGTTCTATAGTCATAAAAAATAGGCATTTATTAGAAGTTGAAGATGTCAAAACCGGAGTCATTGGCCATGCTATCAGTTAGGGATGCAGAGGCAATTATTTTAAATTTGGTGCAACCGTTAGATCCGCAACGGGATATAGAAATTATAGATTTATTGGCAGCAGACCATCGTATTTTGTCCACTCCTGTCACCAGTCAATTAGATTTTCCCCATTGGGATAATTCGGCAATGGATGGCTATGCAGTTCGTTACGAAGATGTCCAGCACTCTAGCGACGCACAGCCCACTAGTTTAGAAATTATCGAAGAGATTCCCGCAGGATATCAACCCCAGTCTACACTGCAACCAGGGCAAGCTGCGCGGATTTTTACAGGTGCGGTGATGCCAACCGGGGCGGATACTGTGGTAATGCAGGAAAAAACACGCCGAGAAGAAAACCGTGTATTTATTTTGGCTGCACCCCAAGAACAAGAATTTGTTAGACACAAAGGGGCTTTTTACCAAGGGGGAAAACAATTATTACCCAGAGGAGTTAAATTACATCCTCCAGAAATTGCAGTTTTAGCGGCAGCGCAATGTGCGAAATTAAGTGTTTACCGTCGTCCGCGTGTGGCAATTTTTTCTAGTGGTGACGAGTTAGTAACGGCTGATCAAATTTTGCAACCTGGTCAAATTGTCGATTCTAATCAATACGCTTTAGCCGCATTGGTGAGGGAAGCGGGAGCAGAACCCTTATTATTGGGTATTGTCAAAGATCATCCAGATGCTTTGCGAGAAGCGATCGCCTACGCCATAACTCATGCTGATATAGTTTTATCGTCTGGTGGTGTATCTGTGGGCGATTATGACTATATTGATCAAATTCTGGAATCTCTGGAAGCTAAAATTCATATTCAATCTGTAGCCATAAGTCCCGGTAAACCCCTCACCGTCGCCACTTTCCCCACTCCCCACTCCCCACTCCCTACTCCCCACTCCCCCATCTACTTTGGTTTACCGGGAAATCCTGTTTCGGCTATGGTGACTTTCTGGCGATTTGTGCAACCAGCGATGGGGAAGCTTTCGGGGTTGGCTGGTGGTTGGGAACCGGAATTTTTGAAAGTGCGATCGCATCACGAGTTAAAATCCAATGGCAAGCGGGAAACTTACGTTTGGGGTAGCTTGCATTTAATTGATGGCGTTTATGAATTTCACAAAGCTGGCGGTAGTCGCAGTTCGGGTAATTTAATTAATTTAGCTCAAACTAATGCTTTAGCTGTTCTGCCTGTGGGTACAACATTGATTTCTCCACAAGCAGAGGTGCAAGTTTTACGGGTTGCGCTCGGATGAAATGTGTTTTTTAGGAGGAACGTTCGCGTAGCGTGCGCGTAGCGCATACCGCAAAGTTCGCAAAGTTCGCAAAGAAAGAAAGAAAGAAAGAAAGAAAGAAAGAAAGAAAGAAATTGCGTTGGTGTAGTCTTGAGAAAAACTTAGGACTTACGCAACAACTCTGGTGAAACCTCTTTCCTTTGTGTTCTTTGTGTCCTTTGTGGTATGCGCTGCGCGCACGCTACGCGAACGTTTTTTCCTAATTTTCCGTAAGTCCTACTTCAATCTCCCAGCCAAGGTAGCGACGATGGATAATAATTGCGCCGGTGGAATGGGTTTAGCTACGTGCATTTGAAAACCTGCGGCTAAAGCTTCTGTATGGTCTGCATATTCCGCGTAGGCGGTGAGGGCGGCGGCGGGAATTTGTCCCCCGGCTTCAGGACTCAACTCTCTCACCTGACGAATTAAGCCATAACCGTCCTCTTCTGGTAAACCAATATCCGATAAAAGCACATCATACCCACCGGGGTTGGCTTTCAGTGTTGCTATGGCTTCTTTTGCTGATTCGACTCCTGTCATTTGCGCGCCGTAGTCTTCTAATACTGCTTGAAATAATTGTCCTATTTCTACTTGGTCATCTACGACTAATACCCGCACTCCTTCCAGAGATGGAATTTCATCCATTGAGAGTTCTGGCTGATTTGTGCAGGCGGCTGGTTCTGTGGATGTGGGCAGAGATATCTGTTCCTGGGGAGCTTGCAGAGGTAGCCTGACGGTAAAAGTTGCTCCTTGACCTTCACCCTGGCTTTCGGCATCAATTGTACCACCGTGGAGTTCTACCAAATAGCGGACAATGGAAAGCCCCAGTCCCAAACCAGGGTTAGAACGGGTTCTGCTGCCATCTGCTTGACGGAATCGCTCAAAGACGTGGGGTAGAAAGTCAGCACTAATGCCATAACCAGTGTCGCTGATTTGAATCTCAGCCTGAAAATCAGTGTAATTTAAGGTGATGGTAACTTTACCCCCGGTTGGGGTGAATTTTATCGCGTTAGAAAGTAAATTCCAAAAAACCTGCTGTAAGCGATTTGCATCGCCTACCATACTTCTGGGTGCAGGACGTAGCTGGGATTCAATTTGAATATTTTTGGCTTCGGCTGAGAACCGGACTACCTCAATAGCAGATTCAATTACGGACACTAAATCAAGTTTTTGGGCATCCATCCGCAGCCTCCCGGCACTAATGCGGGAGATGTCTAATAAATCCGTAATCAGATGGGCTTGAGCTTGGGCGCTGCGTTGAATGGCTGCTAATCCCTTATTAATTGTCGCTTGATCAAATTGCTTCTTCTGCAATAACTTCGACCAGCCCAGCATAGAATTAAGTGGGTTCCGCAGTTCGTGGGAGAGAATCGATAAAAACTCATCTTTGGCACGGTTGGCGGCTTCTGCGGCATTGCGAGCTGACTGTTCTTGACCTAAAAGGTGGGTACGTTCTGCTTCTAATTGCTTTTGCTGAGTAATGTCTTCAATTACCAGCAGAATCATTTCCCTATTGTCTGTTAGGGTCATTTTTCGGGCATTGAGCCGCATGATTTTGTGGCCAATTTGCTCAAAGTTGTGTTCAATTTCCAGACCTTGAAACTGGTTTTGATAAGGGAGAATTTCTTCTAAAAGCGATCGCAATGGGGGAATATTCCACTGTCCATTGCCGATTTCGTAAACTAGGCGTTGTTCTGTTTCTGCGGGTAGAACCTGAAATGTATCGTAGAAAAATTGATTGGCGCTGATGACTCGTAAATTGACATCTAGCACTACGAGAGATTCGCGCATCGTATCGACAATGGCCTGCACATAATCTCTGGATGTTCTGATCTGTTCCGAACTGCGTTTGATGTCGTCAATATCAACTAAAATCACCACAGCCCCATCAATTTTGTTGTCTATTGTCCGATAAGGTCGAATCCGCAGGTCATACCAACGCCCGTTTTTGTCTTGAACTTCTTGGGTTTTAAAATTGAGAGTACCAATTACATCTAAAATTTGTTTCTCTAAGTCAGGAATATTCAAGTTGTGATTAATATCACTGATTGGTCGCCCCATATCACTGGAAATCAGGTTAAAAATTTTCTCAGCTACCGGGGTATAGCGGCGAATTTGCAGATTTCCTCCCAACATCAGGATGGGAATATTAATACTGCTGAGGAGATTTTGTAAATCGTTGGTGACTTCGTTTGACTGGATATTACGCCGGTGGAGTTCGTCGTTAATCGTATTCAGTTCTTCGTTGGTAGCCTGAATTTCTTCCTTGGCTGTTTCTAATTCCTCATTGGTGCTTTGTAATTCTTCGTTGCTGGAGAGAATTTCTTCGTTAGCGGCTCGTAAATCTTCATTAGTGGATTGCTGCTCTTCAATAATTGATTGCAGATACTCTTTATTGGCTGCTAACTCTTGTTTAAGTCGGTTAATCTCCTGCTCTTGCTCGTTGGGCTTGCGTCGCCTAGACTGCTCAGGAGGACTAACTGACTCTAAAATAGGGGTTGGGGAGGATGAAGATGCAAACAGCACTAAAAAGTACCATTCTCTAGCCGCAGCAGGTTTAAATGGCACAACATCAATTTTTACCTGCCTGACTTGCTCATTCTCTCTCATTTGTATGCCTGACTTACTCACAGGCACTTGTCGATTTTTGGCTTGATGAATAGCGGTACGTAACTCTAACCGTAATTCGTCTTTCGCCATTTTCAGTAAGTTAAAATTGGGTCTGCCTAGTGGCGGTTGCAGATAAAGACTGGTATTTCCCCGGAATTGCAAAATTTCCCAATCTTCGTTAACAATTACACCCACTGGAGCGTAGTCATTTAACACAATTAGGTCAGCCGCTTTATACAGTTCCACGTCATTCCAGGTATCTGCGCTGACTGGTGGCTGGGTGTTGACAGGTTCTAAAGGATAGTTGTTGGTAATCAGATCCATGCCCAAGCGAGTTGCAGTAATTTTCCGGGAGTATATCTTATTCTTTCTATCCACTAAAGCAAACAAGTCCGGGAAATCACCGACTGTTTCCGATGTGCCTAACATCAAAAAACCATTGGCATTCAGACCATAGTGAAAGATAGGCAGTAGCTTTTTCTGCACAGCACTGCCCAAATAAATTAGCACATTGCGACAGGTAATTAAATCCAAGCGGGAAAATGGGGGGTCGCCAATCAGGTTTTGTCTGGCAAAAACGCACAGTTCCCGCACTGGCTTGCTAATTTGATAACCGCCCTCGACGGGGACAAAGAAACGCTGGAGCCGTTCTGGTGAAATATTTGCTACTTGAATTTCTTTGTAAATACCGTTGCGAGCTTGTTCAATTGCTAATTCGTTGATATCTGTGGCAAAAATCTGGATGGGAATATTAGTTACCTGATTAGTTAAAAACTCTAGCAAGCAGATAGCGATAGAGTAGGCTTCTTCACCTGTGGAACAACCAGCTACCCAAATGCGGATGGGTGAGTTTGGGGTTCTATTTTTGGTAATTATGGGAAAAATTTCTGTTTTTAAGGCTTCAAAGGCTTCGGGGTCGCGGAAAAAACTGGTGACAGTAATTAGTAAATCTTGATATAAAGCTTTAATTTGTACGGGGTTCTCTTGGAGATAACTGACGTAATCTTCTAGCCTGTCTAGTTTACATAACATCATCCGTCGCTGGATGCGCCGCTTCAGGGTGGTTTTCTTGTAATGGCTAAAGTCAACTTTTGTCGCAGTTCGCAGCAGACTGAAGATGTTTGTCAGGGCATCTCCGGTTTCAGGTATTGTATCTATGGCTTTAACTGAGGTGGGATGATTAACGTAGGGATGATGACTGATATCAGCTAATTTTTCGGCAATTTGTTGTGGTGTTAAAATAAAATCTACATATCCGGAGGCCGCTGCTGTATTCGGCATACTATTAACCTTTGCCGAGTCTTCACACTGAGCAAAAGTGATGCCCCCAGCTGCTTTGATTGATTCTAGTCCCTTTGTGCCGTCAGAGTCACCCCCGGACAGTACAACCCCAATGGCTTTGTTTCCCCGTTCTTCTGCTAAGGAAATAAAGAAAGTATCAACTGTCATGGAAAATCCATGAGTTTTTGTCCGTGGACTCAGTTGCAGGATTCCTTGACTAATGGTCATCATCGTATTGGGTGGAATCACATAAACATGATTTGGTTCGACAACCATGCCATGCTCTACTTCTACCACAGGCATTTCGGTGGTGCGAGAGAGAATATCTGTTAACAAACTTTTTTGATGGGGGCTGAGATGCTGAATTAAGACAAAGGCCATACCTGTATCAGTCGGTAAATGGCTAAGTAATTCTCTAAATGCCTCTAATCCTCCCGCAGAAGCACCCATTCCCACAACGGGAAATAATTCATTTTGGCTAACCTGTTTCCCGTCAGAGGAGTTGGATTGAGAGTTCATTATTTGCAGCTGTTCCGGTTTTGGGAATATTAATCAAGGTTTGATGACTCTGCTTCTAGGTTAGCTAAAATTTTGTGACAAATGTAGATACAACTCACCATTGACAAATTAGACAAGAGGTGTTTTGATTTCACGCAGAGGCGCGGAGAATAGAGTTAAAGAAATGTGATTTTGGCATTTCATATTCAAATTCAGCAACGCTAAAATTACTATGATGGCAAAACCCGCATTATTTCAGAGATATATTTCATGCAACTACTTCAAACAACCGACCAATATTTTTCTGTGAGATTTAAAGCCTTGGTGAGCGATCGCCGGGAAGCAACGGTTGATGTTAGTGGTACAGTTAAAGATATTCTCGCTGATGTGAAAGTGCGCGGTGATGCCGCAGTTCAGGAATATACGACTAAGTTTGATCATTACTCTCCCCCATCTTTACATTTGAGCGCTGATTTTATTGCCGAACGCGCAGCACAATGTCCGCCAGATGTCAAGGCAGCGTTGGAATTAGCGGCGGAAAGAATTGGATTTTTTCATCAAAAGCAATTACCTCAAGATATTGGCTATACAGACACCGCCGGGGTGAAACTGGGATTAAATTGGGTTTCTCTCTCCCAGGTGGGGATTTATGTCCCCGGAGGACGCGCCAGTTATCCGAGTTCTGTATTGATGAACGCTTTACCTGCCAAAATTGCGGGTGTGGAAAGAATCGTCATGGCAGTACCTATGCCTCGCGGTGAGATTAATCCTGCTGTGCTTGCAGCTGCCCAAATTGCTGGGGTGAAGGAAATTTATAGTATAGGAGGGGCGCAGGCGATCGCAGCTTTAGCTTATGGTACAGAAAGCCTCAACGCTGTAGATAAAATTGTTGGCCCTGGTAACGCCTATGTTGCAGAAGCCAAACGCCAAGTATTTGGCACTGTAGGAATTGACAGCGTAGCCGGTCCTTCGGAAATTTTGGTAGTAGCAGATAGCCAAAATAACCCAGAATGGATAGCCTGGGATTTACTTTCGCAAGCCGAACACGACCCCAGCGCCCAATCGATTTTAATTACTGATTCTGCCAGTTTTGCAGAAAAAGTGATCGCAGCCATTGAGCAAATCCTCGTAAATTTACCCACGAAAGAAGTAGCTAGTGCTAGTTGGAAACAACATGGTGCAATCATTCTGGTGGAAGATTTAGCTGATAGTATCCCCCTACTAAATCAGTTAGCACCCGAACACGTAGAATTATGTGTAGATTATCCCCAGGAACTTGCTAGTCAAATTAAATCTGCTGGGAGTATGTTTTTAGGACGTTATACCCCAGAAGCCATTGGCGATTATTTAGGGGGACCAAATCATGTTCTACCTACAGCCCGTTCTGCCCGTTTTGCTTCTGGCTTGAGTGTCTACGATTTTCTCAAACGAATTACTTATTTAGAATGTAATCAACAAGCACTGCAAACCATTGGTAAAGCCGCCGTCACTCTCGCAGCAGCTGAAGGTTTACCAGCTCATGGCGGTAGCGTTTCTGTGCGCCTTCAGTAGTAAGAACCTCACCCCCAGCCCCTCTCCTTAGTAAGGAACCACGGTGTACACACAAGTGATCTGATCCCCCTAAATCCCCCTAAACCCCTTCGGGGATGCGCCTTCGGCGTAGAAAAAGGGGGACTTTAAGTAATTTTCCCCCCTTCTCAAGGGGGGCTAGGGGGGATCAAAACGTGATGAGGCAACTTGATAAGACTTGTGTGTACACGATAGCCTTCTCCCAAAGGGAGACGCTACGCGAAAGCAAGGAGAGGGGAGATTTTGAAGCAATGCAACTGTGGACTAAATTACGAATTACGTTAGCGAAGCTCCTCCGTTCGCGTAGCGTTCCGCAGGAAAGGAGGCATTACGAATTACGAATTAATTAACTACTTGGCTACCATGACTGCGAGGATCATCTTGATTGTTGGTAGGTGTAACAGGGGCGCGAAATTGGGAAACTTGTCCGCTTGTTTGAGCATAAGGCAAAGAGGAACCAGCCACTAAAGCGTCTAAGTTACTAGCCATGACTGTATGGGGTTGGTCGCCGATGGTTTGGGCGATGGTTTCGCCATCTTCAGCTAAAAATACAAAGTGGGGAATGCCATCTACTCGGTATTTCAACATCTCTGGTAGCCATTTGGTGTTGTCTACATTCAACATCACAAAGTTCACCTTCTCAGCATACTCTTGTTCGAGTTCAGCAATATCAGGAGCCATTTTTTGGCAGACAGTACACCAGTTGGCGTAAAACTCGACGATTGAGGGTTTACCGTTGCTAATTGCTACATCTAGGGGGATGGATGTTTGATCTAAGTCGGCTAAAGAGGCAGAATTTGTCTCGGTTTTCAATCCTAAGACTAAAGCAACGCTGAGGGCGATCGCTACTATGGCAATTAAGAAATTTCTCACCCTCGTCCCAGATGTGGTTTCAGGCTTAGGGGCAGAATTCATAGGGGTTTCTGTAGTCATAGCAAATTTATTAAAACTTATTAAGTATTGTCATTCTTTAGTTTAACGCTTTCCTTCTCGGCGCTTTTCTCCCCAGGGAGACGCTAACGCGAATGCAGTTCGCACTAAGCTAGAACAGAAACCCTTCTCTGCTAAACCTGTGAAAAAACGAGTTACTCTCACTTTTCCCAAACGCGCTATTCAAATGCCTATTACTTACCTATTGGCAAAGGAATTTAATGTCGCTGCAAATATTATCCGCGCTCAAGTTGCACCAAACCAAATCGGTAAACTCGTGGTAGAATTAGCAGGAGATATCGACCAGTTAGATGAAGCTATTGAATGGATGCGATCGCGCCATGTCAATGTTTCTCATAATTTGGGTGAAATTGCCATTGATGAGGATGTTTGTGTCCATTGTGGCTTGTGTACTGGGGTTTGTCCTACGGAAGCCCTCACCTTGCACCCAGAAACATCCAAGTTGACATTCACGAGATCGCGCTGTATTGTCTGTGAACAATGTATCCCTACCTGTCCAGTACAAGCAATTTCCACGAATCTATAATTAGAAAAATAGCTTAAATCGTGCCAACTGAGTTTCAATCGCTCCAGTGATCATTTTATTCAGTTCTGCACTGTCTTGAAATTGCAAAATCTGCTGTGTGGGCAAATCAAAGGGAAATTGTCCCTCAAAGTCTGGGTGTTGCATCTGCGCTAACAAAATTTGTTCAGGACGCTTACTTTGAATCGCATAGCCAATTTCCACACAGACATTGGGACTAGGTATCAATTGGTTAGTTTCTTTGCCAGAAATGCTGGCAATTGGTGTAGTATCTGCGATAAACAACAAACTCCGGCGGATTCTTCGCATGATGGTGCGGCTGAGTCTGATGGGCGCATTGCTGGGGCGGTAAGCTTCTACTAATGTTAAAGGCAAACGCGATCGCAAATTCAAAGACTCCAAACTTTTTTGCAATTCCTCTCGCAGGGCATCACTCGCTGGTGCATACTCAGTTTGGGAGCATAAAAAAATCGTTGGTTCTAACTGAGCTAATAATGCTTGTTTGGTAAAATAAATTTCATGACTAATTAAGTCAATGTTAGCGACACAATAGCCACCACTACCTTCAATATAAAATTCAATATTTTCCCCTTCTAGATACCGCCCAAACCAAGTTGATTGCCTAACATGGTCAATATCTTCCAAAAAATCCGCTCGTAATGCTGATTTCAGGAGACTTTTTTTACTAAGGCGAATGTCTGGCGGACGTTTTTCCAGTTCTGCTATCGGCTCATAATCTTGAATATACCATGCTCTGAGCGCAATAATTGACATAAGGCGCTATTTAAAACTTTATTTGACTATTTAACATCGTCACTAGCTTACACCTAACTGTACCCAGTTAAACAACAACACCCCAGCTTCTACTAACTTTAATGATTTCCTCGCCTTTGTTTATTCTATCTAGGGATGTAATTAACTTTATTCAAGATGGGAATAAAGTCACCCAAAAACATATCAACAATCTGGCATATTCCTGAAGTAATAGCTCAGAAACTATGGACTTAACTCCAGCGCTTAATAGGAATTTCAATCCAAAATTCTGTACCTTTGCCTATTTCAGATATACACTCCATAGCCCCACGATGCTTTTCCACAATAATCTGATAACTAATTGCTAGTCCTAGTCCTGTCCCCTTACCCACTGACTTGGTGGTAAAAAACGGGTCAAAAATTCGCTTTTTCACTTCTTCAGTCATTCCCAGACCGTTATCAGCAATGCGAATTAGCAACCGGGATTGGTCTGTGGCAATTTGAGTAGAAATCCACATTGTCGGTGCAGAAACAGAGTTTTCTTCCTTCCTGTTCATTCTGGATTCCTCTAAGGCATCAATAGCATTGCTGAGAATATTCATAAACACTTGGTTCATCTGACCAGCAAAACATTCTATCCGGGGCAAATCACCATAATCTTTAATTATTTTAATAGCAGTCAGATTGGCACTTGGCTTGAGACGATGTTGCAAAATTAATAAAGTATTTTCAATACCTTCATGTATGTCAACAGGCTTGTTCTCAGCTTCATCTAAACGGGAAAAATTGCGTAATGATAAGACTATTGAACGGATGCGATCAGTGCCAATTTGCATTGAGGAAATAGTTTTGGGTAAGTCTTCTACCAAAAAATCTAAATCAATCACTTCTATTAATGAATGAATTTGCTCATTGGGGTGGGGATAGTGCAATTTATAGAGGTCTAATAGTTCCAGTAGTTGTTGGATATAGTCATTGGCGTGGGATAGGTTGCCGTAGATAAAGTTAACTGGGTTGTTGATTTCGTGGGCTACGCCTGCGACTAACTGCCCTAAACTGGACATTTTTTCAGTTTGAATCAATTTTGCCTGGGTTTCTTGCAGTGCCGACAAAGCCTGTTCTAATTGTGCAGCTTTAGCCCTAGCTTGGATTTCGGCATTACAGCTTTGTTCGTAGAGTTGGGCTTGTTGAATAGCGATCGCGGCTTGGTCGGCTAGCTGTTGCAATAAATCAATTTCTGCATCCTGCCAATTTCTGGGGGCATGACATTGATGTACAATCAGCAATCCCCAGAGTTTTTGACTAATATTGATCGGCACAATTAAGTTAGCTTGGACTTGCAGATTTTGCAAAAACTCTCGATGACAATCACTTAAAACATCTGTGGAAACATTATTAATTGCCCTAGTTCTACCCCGAAAATATAAACCTGCTGTGTCATTAGGAAAACATCCCAATGGTGCTTTCATTCCTAACACTGACGGCCATTCGCCATTGATATCTTCTACAATGACTTCACCACCAGATTCACCAATCAGCTGGTAAATTATTACTCTGTCTGAATTTAGCAGGGGACGGACTTCCTGAACAATGGCTTGCAAGGTAGTTTTCAAATCTAATGTACTGCGAATTTGCTCTGTTACTTGCTTGATTGCCTTGGTCAGCAGTAATGATTTTTCTAATTCAGCAGTTTGTTCTTGGACGCGAGATTCTAAGTTAGTATTTAGCACCTGCACCTGTTGGTACATTTGTTGCTGGTGAATTGCCATCGAAAAGTGAGAGGACAAAGCTTTCCCCAAGGAAATTTCTTCGGGTTTCCATTCCCTTGCTTCCCCTTTTCTTTCTTCTCGCCAAAGTTTAAAGGAAAGTCGAGGTAGTGTTTGGCGCTGATTGGAATCATGTCTTCCTGCCCACAAAACCTCGCTATCATATCCAGGGCGAAAAATGCTCATCACACCCAGAAAATTTTGGCGTTCATACAGAGGAATCACCAGCAGTCCGCGAATCTGAGTTGATTGGAATGCAGTAGCCAAAACTCGCAAACGTGGTTCTTTGTAGAGGTCAGTAATTGCCCAAATCAGACCCGGTTGAAATTCTGCCATCCAGTTTTGCCAGACTGGATGTTGTTCAATGATGGTGTTTTCTAAGTTATCAGGTCGTTGCGGCTGTTCACCTGATGTATATGTTCCACCATTGGCATCAGTATAAATTCTCCCACCTATGCCACTAAATGCCGTAATAACTTCTTCTAGTGCCTCCTGCAATTGGATTGTGGGTAGTTGATGCAGCAGTGTGGTAACTTTGTTGATTGTGGCTTCTCGCTTTTGCTGGGTACGGGCTTCGGTGAGTAAGTTACTTTGAGCGATCGCGATCATTACCTGATCTGCAACTTGTTGCACTACTTTGAGTTCCCGTTTCAAAACCGTGCGCGGTTGACTGTGATGCGATACTAACAATCCCCACAGTCGCCGCTTTGCTTGTTTGACTGCTGGGTCTTGGTCTAATATTGGTACAACCAGTGAAGACTGTACGCCCATTGCTTTTAAGTATTGAATATGACATGGGTCTATCTGCCGATAGTGAATATTCTCTGTTTGGTCTTTGCCTGTTTCTCCTGACTTGAGCGGTGATATTCCGATTTTTTCACCAGCGACATCTACTATTGAACGTTGCTGTGCTACCAGAAACATCTCTCTGGCTTCTAAGGGGATATCATTGGCGGGGAAGTGCAACCCTAATAGCGATGGTAGACGCTGTTCATGGATAGATTCAGCAATGACTTCACCGCTACTATCAGCATCAAATCGATACACCATCACTCGGTCTGTGGCTAAAAATAAGCGCACTTCGTCAACAGTAGCTGCTAAAATCTCTTGCAGTTCAAGCGATCGCCTAATCTGATTTGTAATCCGATGCAATAAATTTTCCTGGTTGAAAATGGGCTGCAAATTTTTGACCTCATCAGTAAATTCCATTGCTGGTACACCAAAAAATGATACAATTAGATATTAAAAACCTTTGGTATTCAATAATTGCCAGTAGCAGTCCTGATTTTTACGGATTTAAGATTAAGAAAAGGTTATTAATTAATAATAATTTAATTTTATAACTATCATATCAAAATGTATATAGTAAGATTATGCAGACAAGGAATTATAAAGGATTATTCATAATAATCAGTAATTTTTACAAAATTTAACTTTTAAGAAAAAATGAGCTAAGTAATTTAAACTAGGAACTTTTCTAAAAATTGTTAAGCTAATACAGCACGGCGTAATTCAAATTCAATGAAAAACCTATAGAATAAGCTTTTTGACTTTTGTACGGGCGGATTGCAATCCGCCCCTCCTGACTTCACGCCGGGGAGTGTCAATTCGTTGAATCTAATTTGCTTTCCCCAGAAATTACAGTAAAAATTCGTGATTGGAGGATTTCTGCACGTACAGCCATGAGGATTTTGCCTAGATGGTTGTGACCAGTTTTCTCGGCACCACAACCCCAAAAATAATCGTTTGGCGAATTTTCAACCAGCGTCTGATTGCCAGTAGTGATCAGAATTTCTTTAATCTCCAGATGAGTGAGAAACTTTTTGAGTACAGCCTCTCGCATAACTTTAATTTTGACAATCTCCCAGTCTGGACGAAGTTGGCGAGTCCGGCAACGTCCCAAAGCCGCAGCTTCTTCTGGAGTTTCGGCAGCATGAATAATGGGTATAATTACTGCATCTACACTGCCCACAAACTTTTGCGCTTGATAATAGTGTTCCACAGTTGGCCAATAAGTACCCTGCATTTGGA
>REBL01000044.1 GCA_007692755.1 Nodularia sp. (in: cyanobacteria)
ATGAGCGTTCAACTTGACCGTTGTGTCTGGCTAAGTTATCTAGGGCATACTGTGCGGGTTTGTAATCTTGCAATATTTCCCGCATAGCCATGATTTCGTTACTACTGATTTGCGCTTCCATACTTTAGTTAGTTTTTTGGTTTAAGTTCTCAAATTGACCCCAATTTTCAGACTTTAGCATTTATCGTGTTTTTTGTTGTGTCGATTGAACTTTGAGAATATGGATTTGTTTCGCGCAAAGGCGCAAAGGCGCAAAGGTAGGAAGAAAATAAAGTACAAGATATGAAGATAATTAGTTATTAGGGATGTCTACAATGAGTCAATATGCAGATTAGCCAAGAACTATCTCTACCCAGTATGGGCTGTGGCACTTGGGCATGGGGTAATCAATTACTCTGGGGATATGATGAAAGCATGGATGAACAGTTACAGGCTGTTTTTAATCTCTGTGTTAGCAACGGTGTAACTTTGTTTGATACGGGGGATTCTTACGGGACTGGGCGATTAAATGGACGCAGTGAGTTACTGCTGGGGCGATTTACTCAAGAATATCAAGGGGTAAATCAAGATAATATTTGCATTGCGACTAAGCTGGCGGCTTACCCTTGGCGATGGACTCGTCAAGCAATGGTGAAGGCTTGTCAGGCTTCGGCGCAACGTTTGGGCAAAAATGTCGATTTGGTGCAAATGCACTGGTCTACTGCTAATTATGCACCTTGGCAAGAATCAGGTTTGTTAGATGGTTTGGCTGATTTATATGAACAAGGTCTAGTGAAGGGGGTCGGTTTATCTAATTATGGCCCTAAACGGTTGCAACGGGTACATCAAAGGTTTGCGGCGCGGGGTGTTCCTATTAAAACGCTGCAAGTTCAGTATTCTTTACTCTCTACCTATCCGGTGACGGAATTAGGACTGAAGGATGTTTGTGACGAATTGGGGATAAAGTTAATTGCCTATAGTCCTCTGGCGTTGGGGATTTTAACGGGAAAATATGCGGAGAAAGGCAGTTTACCCAAGGGTATCCGGGGTTTATTATTTAGGCAGCTTTTACCTGGTGTGCGATCGCTCTTAGAATGTTTACGAGAGGTAGCTGCTTCTAAAAATAAAACTATGTCTCAGGTAGCAATTAATTGGTGTATCTGTAAGGGTACTATTCCTATTCCTGGGGCGAAAAGTCTGGAACAGGCGCAGCAAAATATTGGTGCTTTGGGTTGGCTGTTAGATTCTGGCGAAATTGCTGCTTTAGATCAAGCTGCTGCAAGTACGGATAAAAAAATGGTGCAAAATATTTTTCAAACTCAGTAGAGAGGCGAATAATATAGAACCCCACCCCCAACCCCTCCCCGCAAGCGAGGAGGGGAGAAAGAATGTGGAATTTTAGAAGTCTTCGGGTAAGACCCATTTAGGGGGTTCGGTCATTTTTTTCCGCAAGCGTTCTTCTGCCATCGTCAGCATTTGGTCTAAAGAAGTCTCTTCGATAAATTTGCTCGTGGCTTCTCTAAACTCGATATGGGGGCATTTATCCCCTAATATACAGCCGTTCACGCAGGCTTGAGTGCAATCAATTTGTTGTTCCACAGTGAGTTCCTCTCTTTAAAATATGAGTTAAGAGTTGTGATTGATACTGTAAATCTCTACTCTTAATATCAAGTCCCCTTAATTGACTATGATAAAACTGCTGTTACGCTAATAGCATATATAAGAAATGTTTTGTGAAAAAGGGCGCTCATGTCGGAACTCTTGGCTATTACTGGAACTATCGCCGCGATCGCCACGGCTGTAATTCCCCAACAAGGTAGCGTTAGTATTGTACGGGTGTCTGGTTCCCAAGCAATGGCGATCGCACAAGCTCTATTTTCCGCCCCTGGGCAGCAAGTTTGGGAAACTCACCGTATTCTTTACGGTTATATCCGCCAACCCCAGACACAAGCATTGGTAGATGAAGCCTTGTTATTAATTATGCAAGCACCTCGTTCTTACACTCGTGAGGATGTGGTAGAATTCCATTGTCACGGCGGAATTATGGCGGTGCAGCAGGTCTTACAATTGTGTCTAGAACAGGGCGCTAGGCTGGCTCAACCGGGTGAATTTACGCTGAGAGCCTTTTTGAATGGACGACTGGATTTAACCCAAGCTGAAAGCATTGCTGATTTAGTGGGTGCGCGATCGCCCCAAGCTGCTCAAACGGCTTTAGCTGGTTTACAGGGAAAATTAGCTTCTCCAATTCGGCAGTTACGCGCTAACTGTTTGGATATTCTGGCGGAGATTGAAGCTCGAATTGATTTTGAGGAAGACTTACCTCCTTTGGATCATGAAGCCATCATATCAGATATTGATCACCTTGCCGCAGAAATTAGCAGATTTTTAGCTACGAAAGACAAAGGCGAACTGCTGCGAACCGGGTTAAAAGTGGCAATTGTCGGACGACCAAATGTCGGTAAATCTAGTTTATTGAATGCTTGGAGTCAGAGCGATCGCGCCATTGTGACTGATTTACCAGGGACAACCCGCGATGTGGTGGAGTCTCAGCTCGTTGTCGGGGGAATTCCTGTGCAGGTGCTAGATACAGCCGGGATTCGGGAAACAGTAGACCAAGTAGAAAAAATTGGCGTAGAGCGATCGCGCCGGGCAGCAAATGCAGCTGATTTAGTATTACTCACCATTGATGCTTCCGCCGGATGGACTCAGGATGACCAAGCAATTTATGAACAAGTCCAACATCGTCCTTTAATTCTAGTCATCAATAAAATTGACCTGGTAAAAACAGAATATATTGACTCTGGGAAATATCCTCTTAATATTGATCAAATTGTCACCACAGTCGCGGCGGAAAATCAAGGAATTGATGCCTTAGAAACCGCAATTTTAACCATAGTTCAAACCGGGAAAGTGCAAGCGGCTGACATGGATTTAGCAATTAACCAAAGACAAGCCGCCGCTTTAACTCAAGCTAAAATATCTCTAGAACAGGTACAAGTAACAATTACTGATCAATTACCCCTTGATTTCTGGACAATTGACTTACGTGGTGCGATTCAAGCGTTAGGAGAAATTACCGGAGAGCAAGTAACGGAATCAGTTCTTGATCGGATTTTTAGTAGATTTTGTATTGGTAAATAAAGTTGGATTAAAATCTTTCTCCAGTCGTCTTCAGACGACTTTCGCTATTAGACAGGGGTTTGAACCCCTGGCGGGTGATAACGACAGGTGCAAAAACCGTGTGAATTGCTGGAACACCTTTGCTATTGTTTGAACCCCTGGCGGGTTACAACAACAGGTGCAAAAACCGTGTAAATTGCTGGAACACCTTTGCTATTGCTTGAACCCCTGGCGAGTGATAACGTCAGGTGCAAAATGTGAGTAAATACAGATTTTAGATTTTAATCATGAAAATTGTTATATTTAGATTGATTTAATTAAGGTTAAATAAATGTTTTTGGAAAATAAAAATAATTCTGTAAATTCCTTAATTGTGGGAGCTAGTCAAGGTATAGGTTTCGGTTTTGTAAAAAAATTGCTCGAAGATAACAGAATTGCTAAAGTTTATGCAACCTATCGTCAACGTGAATCAGCAGAAGAATTAATTGCTTTAGAAAACAAATATGCTGATAAATTGATTTGTTTATCTCTAGATATTACCGAAGAGTCGCAAATTGCCGAAGTTGTCCAACGCATCAAAGCCGAAGTTAATAAGTTACACTTAGTTATTAACTGTGTGGGAATATTGCATGACGATACTTTCCAACCTGAAAAAAGTTTAAGACAGATTAATTCCGAAAATTTGCTGCGTTACTTCCAAATTAACAGCATTGGATCTATTCTCCTAGCCAAACACCTGTTACCCTTATTTCGCCATAGTGAAAACAGCATTTTTGCCAGCATTTCTGCTAAATTAGCTAGTATTGGTGACAACGAAATCGGTGGCTGGTATGGCTACCGGGCTTCTAAAACGGCACTGAATATGTTTATGCGAACAGCAGCAATTGAATATGGCAGAAGTTGTCCGAAAACATTGGTAGTAACTTTACATCCTGGGACAACAGATACCCGCCTATCGCGTCCGTTCCAGAGAAATGTCCCTGCGGAAAAACTATTTTCAGTCGAACTTTGTGTGACTCAATTGCTATCTGTGATTGACCAACTTCAAGTAGGTGATAGTGGACAATTTTTTTCCTGGGATGGAAGTAGGTTACCTTGGTAGCTGAAATCAACTGATGCGAAAAAGCAAAACTTATGAAATTTTTTATTCCAGCAGCTAACGACCATACTAGAGCCGAAGATGTCTATAGTGCTATTGCCAAATTTGCCCAAGCACCAATTACCCAAAAACGGATTTGGAAGTTACAGTGGCTAGAGAATGGAATAAATGTGGAGTGCGAGGTAGGTAAACCTTTAGCATCCTCATATCAAACTGGTAAAGAGCTAGTTTTGGCAATATTTGAGTGCGGAAACCTTTATAAAATTTGTACTCTGACTCATGGCGGAGTTAAGGGAGAACCTGTTGTGGTTGAAAAAAATCTTCAATCATCAGCAACTTATTTTTCCCCTGATGCAAACAACTAATTACTAATTCTTAATTAACTCTGTGGGAGGTTGATATCTTGCAATCAGCGACTGCTTTACAGGCAAAACCCGCGCAAGCGGGTTAAAAACCTGAATTTTCGGTTGATTTGGGTTAATTGGTAAACTCAATTAACTTGAAGTTCCAAGGTTTCATCGCCGCAAGTGCTATTTCTCTATCTATACCTTCATAAGCTTCCCATTCTGACTGGTGGTCTTTAGGATGTCCATCACCTACATGACCCGCAACTTTGATTACCGGGACACCCGCCAATTCATGGCGTTCCATCCCTTTGGGAATCACTAGTTGGAGTTTGTAACCTACAAACTTCGATACACTCTCATCAGCTACAGATTTGCGGACTAAACAAATATCACCAGCAGTCCCCCAAGTCGTGGGGTAGATGTGAAGGAACGATATATATGTTTGTGGTTTGATGGCTCTTTTTAGAACTTGCACTTTTTGTAATCCTTACTCATACACTACTCTAATTAAAATACAATCTTGTAATTATCGTTGTAACTCTAACTCTAACTCTGTCGCACATGATACGAGTAACTGATGCTTTAAACCTTCTAACTGGGGGTTAATTCTCTATTGTGCCATGAAGAATTATGATCTATTCATGAATTCAACGAGGGTTTTATCAAAAGTTCTTCTAACGAATCTTTTCCGGAAGACCAAGCTGATGAGGTAACTTCCCCAATTCATCCCGATGAGAAAACAGCCAATTTACAATCTAGCCATGAGTACAACGATACAACTTTAACTGCTTCCACGATTCAGCGAGTAGAAGAGGGTGTGGCTGCTGCTAGCGATCGCGCTGTTCGTCATACAATAGAAGAAATTCTGCATCGTCTGGAAGCTATGGCTCAGGGACATCGAGAAACCAGAGTCCATGCTATAGTACGTCGTTTTGTGTTGCGATCGCTCATCCATGCTTTATTTCGGGTACG
>REBL01000066.1 GCA_007692755.1 Nodularia sp. (in: cyanobacteria)
GAAAAACTAGAAGAAGACCCTAGTCATCCAGAATATATTGTGACTGTCAGAGGTTTTGGTTATCGGTTTGGATAATCTATGCAAATAGTTGTTAGTTTTTAATAATTACAAGCAACTGGCAACTCACACTCGAATGCTCTTATTAGGATTTTTTCTTGGTTTAACGGTAGGTATTGGGTTTTGGATTTGGCAACAGGTTCAATTGAAACGCTACTTGAGGCGAGTACTGCAACCGTTAAGCTCTGATTCTTCTAAGGTAGTGCTACCGCTAATACCTCGTTTGCAGCGCGAAATATCAATAGTGAAGCAGCAACGACAAGATTTGCAGCAGTCACTACAAACCTACCAAGACCTGTTGGATTTTGCGCCAGTGGGATATTTGCAGGTAGATGAAGAAAATCAATTGCTGTGGTGCAATCAGCAAGCGCGAGAAATATTATATCTACAAAGTTGGCAAGCCGGACAGGTGCGCTTATTAATGGAGTTGGTGCGGTCTTATGAACTTGACCATTTGATTGAACAAACTCGTGATTGGCAGAAACCACAGACAAATGAGTGGATATTTCACCCGTCTTGTGATGATGCGGCACAGATGTCAAGCGTAAAGTCACTGTCTTTGCGAGCATCTAGTTTTCCTTTAACCAATGGACAAGTAGGGGTTTTCTTAGAAAATCGCCAACCTCTGTTGGATATGAATCAAGAACGCGATCGCTCTTTTTCGGATCTAGCTCACGAACTGAGAACGCCATTAACTTCGATTCGATTGGTAGTCGAAACTTTACAAAACCGCTTAGATCCGCCCTTAAATCGTTGGGTGAATCGGCTGATGCAGGAAGTTGATCGGCTGATTAACTTGGTACAAAGCTGGTTGGAACTTACCCAAATGGAAGCCAACCCAATGATGCAATTACATCTGGAAGTTTTGGAAGTGCGATCGCTGATTGCATCTGTTTGGGAAACATTAGAACCATTAACGCAAAAGCGACATTTGTCTCTTGACTATTCTGGGGCAGAAAATCTATGTATTAAAGCAGACCCAGCCCGGATTTATCAAGTTTTTCTCAACTTGCTGGATAACAGTATCAAATACAGTCCTCCTGGTACTTGCATTCAAATCCAAGCTAAAATATTATCTGTAAAAGATACTGATAGTAGCGATGGGCTACGCCTTGCCGGAGGCAATCGCCCTGTAAAGGTTTTAGAAATAAATCTTATTGATTCGGGACTAGGTTTTTCTGAGGCCGATTTACCGCATATTTTTGAACGATTTTACCGGGGAGATAAAGCGCGAACTCGTTCAGAAAATAATTCTCTGGGGACAATTGTGGGTAATGGTTTAGGTTTGTCTATTGTCCAGCAAATTATTGTTGCCCATGGCGGCTCAATCAAAGCTATGAACGATCCAGAAACTGGTGGGGCTTGGATGCAACTTCAACTTCCTGAAGTTATGGCAAACTACCTAAGCGAAGATTATAGTTAAGAATATCTTCACCTTTAAAAATATAAGTGTGGAAGCTGCCTTGTATGATCACAATTCCAACCCTAAAAATCCCCAGTTGGCACGAGCCATTAGGCGCTTAGAACGGGACGTATTACGTATGGGAGCTTTGGTAGAACAATCATTTCGCCTGAGCCACCAAGCGCTTTTTGCCCGTGATTTAACTGCATCTGAGGAACTTCCCCGATTAGAAAAGAAAATTGACCGCTTTTATAGACAAATAGAATCAGATTGTACAGCAATCATGACGCTGCAAACACCTACGGCTCAGGATTTGCGCTGTTTGAGTGCTTTTATGCAGTTGGTGCGAGATTTAGAACGCATTGGTGATTATGCTGAGGATTTAGCGAATATTGCCGTTAAAATCTTTCCTTATCCGCCTCATACGTCTTTGCCAGAGATTGAAAATATGTCTCACCATGCACAAGCAATGCTAGCAACTAGCTTAAAGGCTTTAGCTGATTTGGATGAAGTTGGTGGACGAGGTTTAAAGCACCTAGATGATGCTGTAGACAATGCTTATGACCGTGTTTATCAGACTTTAGCCCAGCAACGGGTTATATCTGGGGTAGTCGAGCCAATTTTGCTGCTAGCACTGGCAATTCATTGTCTGGAACGCATGGCAGATCATGCCACTAATATCGGTCAACGAGTAGCATACATCGTCACCGGGCAACGTTTTTGATGAAGTTTTAGGGATGAGGAATTGGGATTGGTAACCACATGAGTTACTAGTCCCCTTTTTTATGGTTAGTTTTTTAAACTTGGTGGGAAAATTACAACAATTAAATTTTTGTTAACTAACGTACATTTTACCAAATATTTACCTTTCCTTAAACTTGCTCCACTAGAGTAGCCACAGACACCATAAAACTGTCTTTCATCTGGAAAATCAATAAAATATATGTAACAAATAGAACAAAAACCACATTTAGGCTTTTTGTGGCTCTCAATAAATGAAAGGAAAAATGCGTTTTTTTACTCACAGGTTGCAACATAAATATTACAAACTAACCAAACAAATCGCCAAAGCAAAAGTTAGTTTTTATTTATACATCTAGAACAGACTAATTTAATTTGCACTCTTACAAGTACCTGCATAATGTCTTCCACAAGTCTCACCCCAAACTTATCTCATCTATCCAATGAATCGACCCTTAGTGGAGAGTTATCACAAAGGTTATTTACTCGCAGAGAATTAATTCCGCCTGACAATCATATTCTATGGCGCATTGAGCGCGGAGCAGTTCGGACTTTAACCTGGAGCGAAGACGGAATATTTATTACTCTGGGTTATTGGGGTCCTGGTGATCTAATTGGCTATTCTTTATCAAAAGTTCAGCCCTACCAAATTGAATGCCTAACAAGCGTAGAAGTAAGCATTATACCGCAACACCTTTGGTACAAAGATATTGATGCTTTTTTGTCCCATATTAAACATTCAGAAGAACTTTTAAGTATTGTACATCTGAAACCGATGTCGTTACGTTTGGGTAAATTTTTGCTGTGGTTAAGTGGGAAATTTGGACGTGATGTAGAACAGGGTAAGTTAATTGACCTAAACATTACTCATCAGGAAATATCTGAAGTTTTAAATACTACGCGTGTTACTGTGACACGGCTCCTACAGCAATTTGAAGAACAAGGGGCATTGTTACGTTATAAGCGTCGAATTATTCTTCTTTCACCAAATAAACTAATTAAAAATATAGTATAAAAAAATGATAATTAGCTTGTGCTAATTATCAAAGTTTTGCTATATTCATTACAGAAGGTTTGTGTAAATCACCTGAAAAAGCTGCAAGTTTTTTTTAGGATTTCAATTATTAGGTGTGAGTGAAATTAAAAACATGAGAAAACTACTTTGGAATGCTCTTAAGGTTAGTCCAGCAATTGCTGCGACATTATTTGCTGCTAACAGCGCTTTAGCCGTTGAAGTGAATGAACAAGTGACAACCGTTGCTCAATTGTCCCAAGAAGCTAATAGCATCGGTCAAGTAACATCTGTTTCTCAGTTCTCGGATGTGCAACCTACAGACTGGGCATTTCAAGCCTTGCAATCCTTGGTTGAGCGTTACGGTTGTATTGCAGGTTATCCCAACTCTACTTACCGTGGTAACCGTGCCTTAACTCGTTATGAATTTGCGGCTGGTTTAAACGCTTGTTTGGACAGAGTTAATGAATTGATTGCGACAGCAACCGCCGATGTAATTACTAGACAAGACCTAGCGACATTACAGCGTTTGCAAGAAGAATTTTCGGCTGAATTAGCAACCTTGCGTGGTCGTGTAGATTCCTTAGAAGCTCGTACTGCTGAACTAGAAGCGAATCAGTTTTCTACCACCACCAAGTTATCTGGGGAAGCAATTTTCAACGTATCTGATGCTTTCGGACCCGGCTCAAATTATAGAACCACATTCTCTAACCGGGTACGTCTAACTCTTAATAGCAGCTTCACAGGTAGAGATAGACTGCAAACTCGGTTAAATTCTGGTAACTCTTTCAACAATTCCAATTTCACGGGTACTAACATGACCCGGCTGGGTTTTGATACTGGTGGAGGGAACAACGTTGAAATCGATAAAATCAACTACGCTTTCAACTTCAGTGACTCTATCCGCGTCAAAATTGATGCTACTGGCGCTCAATTGAACGATAACGTTAATAATTTCCACCCTGATTTTGCTAGTTCTGGTGGTGGTGCTATTTCTCGCTACGGACGTTTTAGCCCCATCTATCGCCAAGGTGCTGGCGGTGCTGGTTTGACTGTGGAATTAAATCCCCGTGGTCCCTTAACTTTAAGTGCGGCTTACCTAGCACCCAGAGCTAACAATCCTAATGACGAACAAGGGGTTTTTAATGGTGCCAACACTATCTTCGGTCAGTTAGCTTTCAAACCTAGCCAAGCCTTTAACATTGGTTTGACCTACGCTCGCTCTTATCAAAATAATCCGTCTGGTGTAAACCTTTCTGGCAGCACAGGAAGTGCTTTAGCTACTAGACCATTTGGTAATATTGCAACCTCCTCTGATAACTACGGTGTACAAGCTAATTTCCAACCGAGTTCGGCATTAACAATAGGTGGCTGGGCAGGTTACACCAATGCCAGATCAGAAGTAACCGATGCTAAGGCTGATATTTTTTACTGGGCTGCTAGTTTAGGTCTCAAAGACTTTGGTGCAGAAGGTAACGTACTCGGTGTAATTTTTGGTCAACCACCGAAAGTAACAGGTGGTTCTCAAGGACAAATTACTGACACAGATACTTCTTACCATTTAGAAGGTCTTTATCGGATGCGGTTCAGCGACAACATTACTATTACTCCTGGTGTGTTGGTAATCTTCAACCCTGAACACAATAACAATAGAGATACTGTTTACGTAGGTACACTGCGAACCAGATTCACTTTCTAAAACTGGTTTTAGTCAGAAGTTAAATAAGAAGCCCGCCTTGGTGCGGGCTTTTTGTTGGCAAAAAATAGCTATGTGGGATGATAATCTTGTCGATTTGGGATATCTGCTGGGGGGCGATCGCTACTCCACGCCCACCAAACATAACCACATTGGCAATTGTAAAATTCTTGCCATTTGCGACGATGGTCTGCTGTCATGACAGGCGATCGCCTATTAATCCAAACTTCTACAGCTTCACGGCTACTGGCGTGACAACTAGGACAGCAAAACTCGTGAGCGTGAATTGCCTGATCTGTCCATTTAGGCGGTATGGGAGCAAATGCATCCATTTAATGTTTATTGGGAGTTTGTAGTGAAGCACTTAAGTAGTATTATCACAGTAATAGAATACATTTTTCAACGCAGAGGAACGCTAAGTGAGCGCATTCGCCTTTAGGCGTTCCCGCAGGGTAGGTACGCTGAGTTAAGATTTTGGATGATAACTACGAATTACGAATTACGAATTACGAATTATTCCAATGGAGCCAAGGGTTGAAATTCGCCGTTTGTTAGATGTGATGCCTGCTTCTAGTC
>REBL01000043.1 GCA_007692755.1 Nodularia sp. (in: cyanobacteria)
AACTCAATATATTGATATATTGATCAACCTTCGGCGTTTTCTTGCGATAATTTCCAAAGGGTACGCGTTACCCTGGTGACTTTTTCAAGGGAAATAGATGACGATTAAGCGGTTAATTTTATTTTTTGTCCTAACGCCGATAGCAATCCTGTTGTCAGTTTCGTCTTTATTTGGCACTTTGCAGGAACCGCAGTTTCAAAGTCGTCTGGAACTGTATCAAACTAATATTGCTCTTCTAGCACAAGCTTGGCAGCCAGAAGACAGTAACGACGAAAATCTGTCAGCAATTCAAGCAGCCATACTGGGGGAAAAACCCCTAGAAAGTGCCACAAAGCAATATCAGCAGGTGCGTCAGTCAGTTCAAGCTAATTTGGACAAAGCTCAAAAACAACTGACTCAATCTCAGACTATTCCCGTACCCCCTAAACCTTTACCGGATGCGCCTCTTGAAAATAAGGTTTCGCGTCAGGAAAAGCAGGGAAAGTTGCAGCAATCTCTCCAGCAGCTGCAAAAATTACAGGCTGACTTAGATTTACGTCTAGGAATTTTACAAGCAAAACAAGAAAAAACCGATGCAGCTCTGAAGACTTGGGGCGAATTAAAGCAACGCTCTCAAATTAATCCGGAATTTCGGGAAACTGCGGCTGTTTTAAGTGGAATATGGAGTGATCCTCCTCGGCTTTTACCTAATGCTCAACAGCTGATTAATCAAAATTTAGATGGCTGGTTTCGCGATACTTCTTTAATTCAACTTTACCAACTCCAGCAACGACAAGCAGCTTTATCAACAGTTCAAGCCGAACAACAAGAAGCTGCTACCCAAGCTGTGGTGAAATTAGCTTTAATTGCGACAATTCCCACTGTGACAGCGTTAAGTGGTCTGATCTTACTGGTTTTCTTGATTGGTCAGCGTTTGATCAAGGGGAAAGCTTCTGTATTGGCTCAAAATGCTGATTTACCTTGGTCAACGCCTTGGGATGCAGAAACTATTTTACAGGTTTTTGTGGTGGGCTTTTTCTTTATGGGGCAACTCTTTGTGCCTGTTTTGGTGATGCTACTCCCCATCCCGCGCCCGATTGAGAATGTCCGACTTCAGGCTTTGTCTGTTTTAGTTAGTTACATGATGGTGGCTTCGGGTGCGCTATTGGTGCTTTATTTATCGATCAAGCGCTTTTTTCCCCTACCAGAAAACTGGTTTCGCTTCCGGTTGCAGGATAGGTGGATTTTATGGGGATTTGGGGGTTATTGCGCTGCTTTACCAATCGTAGTGCTGGTGTCGTTGGTTAATCAACAATTATGGCAAGGTCGGGGTGGTAGTAATCCCCTGTTACAGTTGGCGCTGGAAAGCCAAGATACTGTGGCTCTGGGGCTGTTTTTCTTTACGGCGGCGATCGCAGCTCCGATTTTTGAAGAACTGCTGTTTCGCGGCTTTTTATTGCCTTCTCTGACTCGTTATGTCCCTGTTTGGGGAGCAATTATTTTGAGTAGTTTGTTGTTTGCGATCGCTCACCTGAGTTTGTCGGAAATCCTGCCTCTGACAGCATTAGGGATTGTTTTAGGAGTAGTTTACACGCGATCGCGCAACCTCTTAGCTCCGATGCTCCTCCATAGTCTCTGGAATAGTGGTACCTTACTCAGTCTATTTATCTTGGGTAGTGGTAATTAATAAAACCTCACAACACGGTTGCTAATCTGAAAACTATTTGGTTTTATTTGCATATATAAATGCTATCTGAAGTCTAAATATGCTGCTAGTAAAGATAATCCAGCAATAATGTGAATTCAATCACAAAATATCTAGGGAAACATCTAGTATTATCTGGTTAAGTTCAGCTATCGCTGAGATATTAATGAGTTAGCCGTGTTGTACTAGGTATCTGAAGGACTGCTGTACTTGTAACAACATGAAAAAAATAGCATCTACTAATAATTTAGGTACTATCAATTAAAAAGTGTCCTAATTAAAACCAACCACTGTGCGATTTTTAATTCCCAGAGCTAAAAATCTGTACAAAGACTACTGACAATTTTCGATTTTAGCCGTAGTCAGATATCCGGGGATATTGTTGCTTGCTCAGAGCAATAAAATAACTGGTTTTATCCGGACTAAACGCTTCACTAACGTACTCAGCACAGCTATCCCACAGGGCTTTACAGCACTTTGCAAAAGTGCCTAAAAGTTAGTTTAGTTAATAGCATTATTTTCCAGAAATACTGAGGAATAACTCTTCTGTATCATCTTGTCAATTTTGGTTTTATTTCAAGTACATAAATTAGCTTTGCTTATTGAAATTGGGGCTTAATCTCACTAACAAAAACTTCAAGATATATTTATTAAACAAATATATTTTATGATTTTAGTTTTAACTAAAATTAGAATTTTAGCATCACTTTTACAGGAGCAGAAATAATATGGCAAATTTGAATCCTAGTCAACCAACTAAACAACTTGTTGCTGGTTACTGCGGCATTATTTTCGGAGGAATTGGCACTCATAAATTTGTTCTTGGATATGTCCCAGAAGGCGTTATTATGCTTGTCATTGCTTTAGTTGGCGGTTTTTTTACCTACGGCATTAGTTTGTTAATTATGCAGCTTGTGGGTTTGATTGAAGGCATGATCTACTTGAACAAGTCCCCGGAAGAGTTTGTTAATACCTATTTTGTGAATAAGCAGGGCTGGTTCTAAAAATTTCTATTTTATTTGTCTTGAAAAATTTTGTGCCGGGAAATCCGGACAGACGCGCAAACTTTTCGTTGTATTTATTTGTGGTTCGTTAATTCTATGGCTACGCCAAGCAACCTATCGGTGTACCTTACCCCATTGCCAAGCCTGATATGCTAACAATTAAACGAAAATATTTCATTTGGGCAATGTTCCTGCTTTTAGGTATGAGCTATTTCAACGCTGTGTCTATTTTAGAGATTAACTATTTTTGGAAAAGTTGGATTGCGATCGCGCCCATACAGCTGGGATCTGTGATTTACATCACTCATCTCAGATGCAGCCGAACTAAAAATCAGCCAAAGGCCATAAATTCATAAAATTAACATCTTCGACGTTCTGTCATATCTCCGAATTTCGCCTACGCTCAAATTAGAGACGCTTTTAATCAGGCGTTGAAGTTTCGTAGCGAACCCAACACTTGTCATGCAACTTGCCCCGAAAACTCAGCTTACTTCAGAACCAGCCCCTACTTCCGAAAAAATTATCCTAGACGTTGGGGGGATGAAATGTGCTGGATGTGTAAGCGCTGTAGAGCGACAGCTAACGCAACATCCAGGAGTCAAAAGCGCCTGTGTGAATCTGGCTACAGAGGTAGCAGTGGTAGAGACAGAAACTGGTGAAGTAGATCCAGATACACTAGCACAGCGATTGACATCAGCTGGATTTCCCTCTCAACCGCGTCAAGCTAGCGCAAAAGTCACAGGCGAATCTACCCGACAAGATCCAGAAGAACGAAAGCGCCGAGAAATGCGTTCTTCATTGAGGCAGTTAATCATTGCTGGGGTGCTGCTGGTGTTGTCGGGAATTGGACATTTTGGCAGCATGGGTGGTCAAATACTCCCAATTTTAAATAACATCTGGTTTCACTGTGGATTGGCCACAATTGCAATCCTCATTCCTGGTCGCCCAATCTTAGTAGATGGTTGGCGGGGATGGCGGCGAAATGCGCCTAATATGAATACCCTCGTGGGATTGGGAACGCTGACAGCCTACACCGCGAGTTTAATAGCACTACTGTTCCCCCAAATGGGTTGGGAGTGTTTCTTTGACGAGCCGGTGATGATGCTGGGTTTTATCCTCCTGGGTAGAACTTTAGAGCAACAAGCCAGAGGTCGAGCCTCCGCCGCTTTTAGGGAATTGTTGGCACTCCAACCACAAATAGCACGATTAATTCCTAACCCAGACCCAGCAAAATTAGGCTTGGGATCAGATATTGTGGAGATTCCTGCGGAAAAGGTGCGTGTTGGTGAATGGTTACAGGTACTACCAGGAGATAAAATTCCTGTTGATGGTGAGGTTCGCTTTGGGCAAACCACAGTCAATGAGTCCATGCTGACTGGGGAAGCAGTACCAGTCATGAAGCAAGCAGGGGATTTGGTAGCCGCAGGAACCTTAAATCAGTCAGGAGCGATCGCCATCGTCGCCACTCGGACTGGTAGCGATACCACTTTGGCGCAAATCGTCACTTTAGTAGAAACAGCCCAAACCCGTAAAGCCCCAGTCCAAAAATTAGCCGATACAGTGGCGGGTTACTTTACTTACGGTGTCTTGACGGCCTCTGTGTTGACTTTTGTTTTTTGGTTCTTCTTCGGCACTCATATCTGGAGTGATGTCACTATGTCTGGTGGCATGGAAATGATGAACCATTCCCCACTTTCTACGACAAACGCGATGGATCGCGTTTCTACCCATTCGCCACTGCTCACGAGCTTAAAACTGGCGATCGCTGTCATGGTTGTCGCTTGTCCCTGTGCTTTGGGACTGGCTACACCAACAGCAATTCTCGTCGGCACTGCCATCGGCGCTGAACGGGGTCTGTTAATCAAAGGTGGCGATGTCTTAGAAAGAGTACACCAGTTAGATACAGTTGTATTTGATAAAACAGGCACTCTCACCACAGGTAATCCCACGGTTACCGATTGTCTACCTTTTGAGGAATGGGAACATCATCAGCCCTACTCTCTCCTCCAACTAGCAGCAGCTGTAGAAAGTGGCACTTATCACCCCCTAGCCAAAGCTATTCAGCAAGCAGCGCAGGAGCAAAAGTTATCGATTCCTGACGCTGTGGATTTTCACACAGAACCTGGTTTGGGAGTATCTGCCATTGTCGAAGGTCTGTCTGTACTTTTGGGTAACTGGGACTGGTTGAGTAAGCACGGAGTTTTTGCTAGTGACGCAGCCCAACAAATGGCTCAACATCTGGCAGAAGAAGGTAAAACGGTGGTTAGCGTAGCAGTTGAAGGGAGTTTAGCTGGATTGATTGCGGTTCAAGATACCCTGAGACCAGATGCGGAAGCGACAGTCAACCAGTTACGTCAGATGGGTTTACGGGTGATGTTGCTGAGTGGGGATAGATTAGAATCTGCTCAGGCTATTGCTAAACAACTGGGGCTAAATAGTGCTGATGCGATCGCAGGTGTGATCCCTAGCCAAAAAGCGGCTGTCATCCAAGAATTACAAGTAAAATCTGCATCTAAAGTTGCAATGGTTGGCGATGGGATTAATGATGCTCCGGCTTTATCACAAGCTGATGTGGGAATTGCTTTATATTCTGGAACAGATGTGGCAATGGAAACTGCGGAAATTGTCTTGATGCGCGATCGCTTAAGTGATGTTGTGGCATCAATTCAACTTAGCCGTGCTACTTTCAACAAAATCCGCCAAAATTTATTCTGGGCATTTGC
>REBL01000091.1 GCA_007692755.1 Nodularia sp. (in: cyanobacteria)
CCTAATGTTTGGGCAATACGTTGACCTTCTTCCAGTTCCAAAACCACACCTGTATAGTCATTAAACAGGCTGTGGTCTTGGTAAAACGAGCAAGCATCTTGGGTGAGGGGATCGAGGAGGCGACCAAGGCTAGACCAGCTTTTGCCATATACTGAATGAGCATGAGCTGCTGCTACTACGTCGGGACGAGCCGCGTGAATTTGAGAATGAATTGCAAAAGCTGCTTGATTTACTGGGTAATTGCCGGAAATCACTTCACCTTGCTGATTAACTAAAATCAGGTCACTAACTTTAATTAAGCTAAAATGCATCGCTAAGGGATTTACCCAAAAGTATTCGGGATGTTCTGGGTCGCGTGCTGTAATATGTCCTGCAATACCTTCATCAAAACCATAGCGCGCAAACAGGCGTAATGCTGCTGTGAGGCGCTGTTTACGATGCTGGCGTTCTTCCTCAACAGAAGTAAAGGTTGGCTGTTGGGGTATATTCGGCTTTTCTTGCGAGATAACTTGCATATTTCCTCTGGAATTTGGATTTTTGCCCCTCAGCATCGGTGTGGAATTATTAGCTAGCTACTTAGGAGCAATTTCATATAAAGACGCATAGAAATAACCCCTCCCTAACCCTCCCCGCAAGCGAGGAGGGTTAGGGATTTTTGTGGTGTAGGGGGGGTCCCAATTATGTTTAGCCGTTAAGGCTGGTATAAGAATTATAGTCGGTTCGCTGATGGGAAATTTGATTTCAGGCGTGTTGGCGATCGCCGCAGTTGTAGTTTTTGTAATTACAACTTGGACTCAAGTTTATGGGGCTGCCTGTTTGTTGCTGTGTAAATCTCCGTAGCTAAATAGCACATAATTAAAGTTTGTAAATTTTTATGTATACACTTAGCAATGTGTCTAATTTATCTATATCCGTAGATAGAAAATAAATTCATCCACAGACAGAGGATAAATTAGATTATACATAGTATTAAGTGTGAAATTTAAGTATTTTCGTATAAGTGTATATTGAAAATTTTCCTAAGCTGTCGCGCCTCTAAATTGTACTTATTCGAGCATAAAAGCCTTGCTATGCATTGTTTAAGCTGAATAATTAAAAGCGTTTCAGCTTACTATCAATGTATTTTTGGGATTTTTATTTTAGAGAAGTATATTGGAAATTGTGAAATTTCTTTATTTATTCCTGTATAAATAAAGTTTGTATAAAGGTATTGCAAGTTTACTGAATTTATGTGAATCTACTAAAAGTGATAAGAAAATCTTTGACTAACCACTAATCCATATCACGTATAAAAATTTATTAGTGGCAGTCAATGTATGTTGGTGCATAACACAACCGAAAAAATACCGTTTTCGATTATTCCTATAGGAGTCTCAAATGATCACATCTAAATCCAATTTCTTTAAAGGTGCTGTTGCCACATTAGCCGCTATACCTCTAGCTGCTGCTGTAACTTTTACCCCTGCTGGTTCTGCTCAAGCTGCAAGACTCAGTGGTAGTATTTCTCTTACTGGTGAAGCCATCATTCCTAGTGAAATAAATCCTGCTACGACTACTTTTACATTTAAGAATGTTACTGGCGTTAACACTGGCGGTGATTTTACCAATTTTTTCCCCGTTCTAAGTCCCGGAGCCGGTATTACCATTAATACTCTCAACCTAACTAGAATAGGTGATGGAAAATCAGAATTGGGTACCTACTCAACAACCCCTAATTTCGAGTTTATTAATTTCGGATCAAGAACGTTAGGTGCTACCACAGCCGCACTTACCTTCGTTCTAGATGCTGCTGAACTTAGCAGAACTCGGTTATTTGAAACCCCTAGCGTTTCCATAACATCACTCTCTGGAATTACTGGAAAATTTATGTTCGATGGAGAAACTATTAGCTCAGGCTTTGTTAACGCTTCAGTTTCTGGCGGTTCAAGCGGTTACCAGTTAACTCTGGATACAGTTGCTGTTCCTGAGCCAGCTACACTACTAGGCTTAGGTGTTGTAGCCGCAGGTATGGCTGTATCTCGTCGTCGCAAAACCATTCCTCAGTAAACCTGCCCATAAAAAAATTACTTTCAGTTTCTGAAAGTAAAGATGATTATTATGAATAAATAACTTCGACCTAGCTGGAACTCACAACTTTCCCAGCTAGGTCGCATTTTTTTACTACCTAACATTATTACTTGAAATATTGCAAATGTCGAACACAGATGCAACTAAAATCTCAGAGTAAGCGATCGCAGCATACGAGAAGATACCCCTTTTACATGGGACAATGCCTGAAGTAAAGTATTGTTCAGTAATTAGACTCAAGCCGATGACGGGATTTGAACCCGTGGCCTGCTGATTACGAATCAGCTGCTCTACCACTGAGCCACATCGGCACGTACAGCATAATATTATAGCATAATTTCCTGATGGTAAAACCAAATTCTAAAAATTCCCTTAATCCTGAGCAATATGCTCGCCTCAAAGCCGAAATGGCAACACCCTATCGTGGTTTTCGGCAGTTTATCTATATCGGTTTTGGTGCATCTGCTTTAATTGGGGGATTTATTTTCTTTTTTCAAGTCTTGGCTGGAAGAGAAGTTGATAACGCTGTACCTAATTTAGCTCTTCAAGTCGGAGTTTTAGCCCTAATGATTTTTCTCTGGCGCTGGGAGCAAAAACGTTCATAGATAAATATTGCTTTGACACCCTCGAAAAATTACAAGGATGTCAAAGCGAAGAGTTTTACTGGACTGTTACCAAATAGGGTGAGGGAATTGGTTCGACACGTCCAGCATTGACTAACGCCTGGTAAACAAAGGCAGCAATTTCTGCTCTAGTTGCGGCACGATTGGGATTGAGTTGTCTAGCTGTGGGATAGTTAATCACTAATTGCCGTGTAGTTGCCGCAGCTACTGGGCTAATTGCATAATTAGGAATCTGGGCAGCATCGCTGTAAAAAGAAAGAGCATTCTGATTATTGGCAGTGAAACCCAGTCCGTTGGCTAATGAAACCAGTGCTTGTACTCTCGGAATTTGCTGCTGTGGTTGAAATCTACCATCAGGATAGCCAGCGAGAAATTCACTCCGGTAAGCAGATTGAATAGCACCATAAGCCCAGAAATTGCTGGCTACATCTCTAAAATTAGTCCCGGCGCGTTTAACTGGAGGAGTCAAAGCTTTGGTAACAATGGTGGCAAATTGAGCGCGGGTTACAGGGTCATTGGGTTTGAATGTGCCATCAGGAAAGCCCGCAATGATATTTTGAGCGGCTAGGGCTTCAATGTAAGCTTTTGCCCAGTAGCCTTCAGGTACATCTCTAAAGGCACTCTGACCAGTGGGTAGGTCAACAGTGGCTGCTACGAAATTTACTTGCCCAAAAATGCGACTCTGGTCAATATCGTTGCCAATAGCAAGGATTGTATTATTAGAGGTGGCATTATTTACATCATGACGAGTATTACCACGAATGAGATTGCCACCAGGATTTTCATTGGTACCCAGGTCAGGTTGAGCATTGACAGTGGCAACAATACCATCCCGCTTATTGTCTTGAATAACATTCTGACGCAGTATCGGTCGAGCCGATTCTGAGATAAACAGACCATCTTGGTTTTGGACTATTTGGTTACCTTCAATTAGGGGTGTGGAAGTACCACCTATAGCTAGACCAAAACCAGTATCTTGAAACAAGTTATTGCGAATTTCACCTTGGGCAGTTCTAGCTACGGAAATCCCGTTACCTTGGTTCTGCACAAACAGGTTACTTTCAATTTTGGGTCTACCTGTACCAGTCACAAAAACACCTTCTCTGGAACTGTTAGTAAAAGTATTATTTTTGATAGTTGGATTGCTTGATTCTACCCAAACAGCAGTACCACGCTGATTTGGGTTACTCACAGTTAAACCTGCAACGGTAGAATTTTCGCTAGCCAAGATTGTAATATCTTGTCTAGCAAAGGTAACACTTGTGTAAAAACCACCACCAGTAATTAAAATTGCCTGACCTTTACTCGATTCATCACCCTGTAGGGTCACCCCTGGTTTGAGTAATAGAGGAAATTGTTCCCCAGATTCGCTGTTATAAGTTCCCGGTGCTAGTTGAATAACTGTACCTGCTTGGGCTTGTCTGAGAGCATAAGTAATAGTTTTATAGGGCGCATCTGCTGTGGTACCAACACCAGTTGTATCTGCACCGGTTTCTGGGTTAACGTAAATTACTGTTGCAGATGTAGGAACTTGCGCCATTAAAGTCGAGGCAGTTGCCTGTTGGTGGGTAGCACCAGCATTTGCCTGACTAGTCATTAATATTGAACCGCCAGATACAACTAACAACGCCGTTAGTCCGGCTTGTAAGGGTAGAGTAGATCCGAGGCTAAACAAAAGGCGAAAATTTCTTGCTGATAGCTGGCGTGGCGCAGCTAGAGAAATATGAAAACCCCGATATTTCATTTTATGTCCGTGGTTAGCTGAATTACAGGTTAAACAGGGTCAAATATAGCAGCTAAGAGCTATTTAATCCATGCCAAACTATATCGGATGACTGTCCATGAATCAGCTAAGTTTCGCAATAAAATACAGAAATAAATTTATTCAGGTTTTAAAATTATATTAGCTTCACATAAATGTGTGCCGATAGTAGAGGAATTACCTGAAATAGATATCTAGAGCTAGATGCCGCAACTAGTTTTGAGAGATAAGATTTTAGCAAAATTAAACCTAGGGATATGCTTTCTCAATCTCTGGTGCTGCGCCGAGCCTTATTTGTAGTTAGCACTTGTGTGCTATTTCTCAACAGTTCTGCCTTTGCGGCTGAACAGGTAGTGCTGAAATACGGTGTTTTTCGGGAATCAATTTCAGTGGAAGAACTATCCACTTTTGCCAAAACTGGAGAACTCTCACGTTCGCTACGAGTTAATTTCGCTTTAGCACAACAAGACCCGAAAGCAATTCGTCCATATTTGACGACACCTGTGAATGTCGATTTGCTAATTTTAGATAGAATTTTGAATAGCCCAATTGGTAACGTGATTCTTGATGAGCTGAGTCAAGTTATTCATACACCATCCCGGACAGCCGACCGACAAGCTTTACGCGCCGCTTTGGTACTCTCGGCTAGTGAAGATGGGCAGGTAACGTTGCTAGAAATAATTGAAAATTATCCCACCAGAGATGTAGAAGTTGATGGAGAACGCTTAGAAAATGCTTACCATCAACTTCGCCGCTTGCAAGTAGGTCTACAAGATTTGCTCAATTTTTAATATGCTAATGTTTCTAGCGTTTCTCGTAAATATCTTTGTACCTGTAGTTCCAGGCGCAGTCCCTGCAATTGGGCATGGTGTTCTATTTGCCAGCGTTGAAAACCTGAACTAGTGGCGA
>REBL01000124.1 GCA_007692755.1 Nodularia sp. (in: cyanobacteria)
TCCCCCCTTCTCAAGGGGGGCTAGGGGGGATCAAAACGTGATGAGGCAACTTGATAAAACTTGTGTGTACACGATAGCCTTAAAAAGGGGGGGGTTGGGGGGATTGCCTACGGCACGCTACGCGAACAAAACCTTAATCGAAAAGTATTGGTTCTGGAGGGACTATGTTTTAAGGTAGGGCTTGGTTTGAGTTTTTACCAGTGTTGTGGCGCGAATGACGAAATTATTTTTTTCTCGGCGGCGGGGTAAGGAAATCCCCCAAGTTACTATTTTTTCGTTGACCCGGCCGATGTCTTTCTCTATCTGGGTTTTGGGGTTTGTTTGGGGTGGTTTTTTCTATGCCGGTGGGTGCAATTTTCTACCCTGTCGCAAATGGCATCTAGACATTAGGCTCTGTAAGGGTTTAAATTAGTGGGGTCGCTTCTCTTTGCAGAAGCGGAATTAATGGAAACGTTTTACTTTGTGTATGGTAGTTAGGTAAGTATTCTAGTCGCTTCTCTTTGCAGAAACGGAATTAATGGAAACCTATTACTACACGCTTCATAGCTATCTTATCTACAAGTCGCTTCTCTTTGCAGAAGCGGAATTAATGGAAACTCTATAAACACATCACGCTGTGCGAGAGTTATAGGATGTAAAGTCGCTTCTCTTTGCAGAAGCGGAATTAATGGAAACCCTCGTATGTGTCCCAATGTAAGTTTAGTGGCTCCATTCGCAGTCGCTTCTCTTTGCAGAAGCGGAATTAATACAAACTGATTAATTAAATAAATTTCTAAAATCCCGGTATCTTATAGACATCGGGATTCTGCTTTTTAAACAATGATTTAGAATGACCATAAAAAAATCGTCATTCGCGTCAAAAGCCTTGCATACAAAATTTTCCAGTGCTTCTATTAATTAGGAATGACAACTTGTATCCCAGTGCTGTAAATATGCAAATCTCCTAAAAAATTATCCGCAACCTGATAGTCATATCTTGCACCAAGCGACTGAAAGTCACGGCTACACAGACTAAACCCACCTACGTGGGTTCAAAACCTTTGTTTTTCCGTGAGTCCGCGTCATGTTTGTATAGCCGCGTATCGCTAAGGCGAAAACTCCGCTTTAAGCGTAAGAGGGAAGTGTTAATCTAATGGCCAAAGCTTGGTGCTACTTGACTTTTTTTATAAATCAAACCGGATTCCTATATATTAAATAAATTTATTGATAAAGTTCAAAAATAGCCTGACCCATTTCCTTGACTTTATCAACCAATTCCGGCGGCTGTACTACCTTGACATTACCGCCAAATCCCACTATCCAGCGCATCAATTCCACATCACCCAAAGACCATTTCGGTAACACCACTCGAAAGCAATTAGGAAAGTCTTTATCCTTTGTTTTCTTTAAACAAAACATTGATTTGGGTAAATTTAATCTTCCGCCTTGCACTGGTGGAGACATCTTCATCTGTCTGGGGGGAAATCTCTTCGTTCCTTCTGTAATAAATCGGTATATAGGATTATTAAACCACAGTTCTACAGTCACACAAACTTGAGAATGCAATTGTGGATCATGACTCAAAAACTTAGTCTGGTCACTAGCACTATATCCTAAAAATATGCCGGCACTGGCAGTCGCTAACTTCTGTAATTTCTCTAAAGATTGTTGTTGTTCTAATAGATTACGGCATCTGCTTTGAGGCTGTCCCATAAATAATCTATCCAGGCGTTCAAATCTGAATAAACCTGAATATTTTCCGCTTTGACATTCATAACCCAAATACCAAGCGGTGTTACTAAAGACGATTTGCAAGGGAAATGCTAAAAAGAATCCTTCTTCATCTAAAGCAAACTTACCACCACCCGCAAACCGATTTAATTCTAGTAATTGTCTGTTAGCGATCGCCTGTTCTAATTGTGGTAAATTTTTAACCAGGGTATCGGATGGTAAATACTCAGGATTAATCATACTGCGATTCGCGATCGCCCGTACCGGATAAACTTGATTTACAGCTAACTTACTTTGAGCCATCCTGGTAGCAAATGTGGTAAAAATCTCCAAAGCTATGGGATCATTTAAACTTTTCGCTTGAGCCTGGAGAACCTCAAACACCTTAATTAACTCATATTCTGACAAAATCGCTGTCCCGGCAAAGTAACCATCTCTCATGGGGAAACTAGGTAAAATCTGATAAGGCTTGAGTATTTTTTCGATATCCTTACGGACAGAATTTAAGCCATTATCATCAATAATCCCATGTTTCGTAAGTGCAGATACCAAAGTAGTGAAACTGGCTGTTCCCGGATTCTGCAAAAATGGGTGATGGAGAATGAAGCGAATAATTTGGATTAATCTTTGGAAACTCTGGAAATCAGAATAAGGGTGAGTTGCGGCCAGAGTCTGAGTCACTGCGACTGGTAAAGTAATGGGCAGAGTGGGACAAGTCGGGATACTATGGATATCAATGACAAAGTTTTGTTTTAGCCAGAGTAAATCTGATTCTATAGCCTGGGGTTGAGCGTAGATATTGCCGTATAATTTAGCCATGCAAGCCGTGATTTCAGCCACAGCACTGGTAAATTCCGGAACTGTCCCCAAAATATTTTCTAGCAGACTGGGATAAGTTGATTGTAAATTGCCGATACCGGGATAACGCAGAATCAACGCCAGCAAATACATTAAGCGTTCAAAATCCCAAAGATGACTGTAAGAATGTAAAGTTATATGACGATTGCGGTTAGCACGGTTGACAAGACACCGGGGAAGCAGTTCTATTTGGCGAGAAACTTGGGAAAATTTGAACTTGGGCGAAGTCACATCAATCATATTCACAGATGTAAAACCTTCAGCCGCCACAGGGGGGAAATTTTGCAGAGATGTGTGCATATTCTCAATAATCATCTCTGGAACTTGGCGAGAACGTTGTTGGTTCCATAACTTGCAAGTTTGTAGAGGTGTGTGCAAGTACCATCCCATCCATTGAGGAGAACCAGCCAGAGAATTTAGCTGACCGAGTAATTCCATGCGCCACACACGTTTGGCATTAGTAGCATCATAGATGACTGCATGACCCAGTGCGATCGCCTCCACAATTTCCGAAATCACTTGTGCTTGAATTTCTCCCCAAACACCTTGAATAGAGACATCGCCATAAAGTCGTTCCCGTATTGCATCAGTTGAAACAATGCGATAATTCCCCAGTTTGGCTAATTGGCTGGCGAAGGTAGATTTCCCGCAACCGGGGACACCGATGAGGAAGTGACAAATCATCAAAGATAAAAGCCAAAAGTTTTTCTCATTTCACTTTTAACCGTTTTTTATTTCCTGTCTACAGTTTCCCCGCGAATCACCAAAATAAATTATTTTTGTACTTATGCTTGACAAGTATAAAATCATACTTTAATATAGTAAAAAGAAAGGCGATCGCGGAACCCTTGCACGGCAGCGATCGCCTTTCTGTCAACCTCCACAATGGGAGATCAATACTATAATGGCACAAGTTGAAAAGTTCGTAGTAAATCAGAAGTTCGCCCAATCAGAGTTGGAACAGTACTTACATGGCGAAAACTTTATTACACCCAAATACAATCAAAGGCCTGAAAACGCATCACCTCAAAGAGAACCGATAAAACATCTACTCATTGGTTCGCCAAAGACTGTCAGCAGTACAATTCACTATCTGCAAATCATAGGCTATGCCAGGGTTGGCGATTGGAGTCCATTATTACCAACGGCTAATCCTGGTGAAGTAATGAGTATTTTAATTCGTCACATTTTAATGGCATAACGCCTGACATCGCAGAGTTACCGCCTGAACCCTCCTTAAAAAACCCTTTTTCAAGGGAAGTTTAGGGAGGGTTTCATATTTAATTTTGCTCCTAAAAAATAGAAGCGACGATAAGCGAGAGTATGCTTGTTTCTCGTTTGACTTGTTTCCATTAATTCCGCTTCTCAAAAATAGAAGCGACAAAAAATGTCTGACTACTGGATAGAGTCGGAACTGTTTCCATTAATTCCGCTCCTCAAAATAGAAGCGACGAAAAGGAAGTTTACATTCGTTCTGAGATTGATGAGTTTCCATTAATTCCGCTCCTAAAGAATAGAAGCGACATATATCTGTATGAAGACTGCGATTTGAAAGATTTGTTTCCATTAATTCCACTTCTCAAAAATAGAAGCGACAGATGCCAGAGTATTTGACTGGGCAGACTACATTGAGTTTCCATTAATTCCGCTTCTCAAAAATAGAAGCGACATTATGTTAGTTTCCATATTTCTATGGATAGATGGTTTCCATTAATTCCGCTTCTCAAAAATAGAAGCGACGAGTCAGGTGGTGATATGCAGAATGTACATATTCTGTTTCCATTAATTCCGCTCCTCAAAATAGAAGCGACTTACGAGGTTCTCTCCCATGAAAAATCAAGTTGTGTTTCCATTAATTCCGCTCCTCAAAATAGAAGCGACCAGAGCGATTCAGATATCTAAGAAATATTTCAAGTTTCCATTAATTCCGCTCCTCAAAATAGAAGCGACAAAAGTGACTGAAGCTAAATCTGCTTATATAGAGTTTCCATTAATTCCGCTCCTCAAAATAGAAGCGACTCAATTACTACATTTTCGACAAGATTGAGCAAGATGGTTTCCATTAATTCCGCTCCTCAAAATAGAAGCGACGAAATATTGCTCATTTCTTTCCTGGTAGGCTCTCCGTTTCCATTAATTCCGCTCCTCAAAATAGAAGCGACATTGGTAGTTACTACATCATCCGGGTTGTCTGTCATTTCTGTTTCCATTAATTCCGCTCCTCAAAATAGAAGCGACTGCCACCTTCTAAAATCCAGACATAGCAAGACTTCCAAAGGCGACTTCCGTCAACCTAAAAAGAAAGTACCATTTCAGCCATTGAAGAGTCAAGAGACAAATTATCAAAATCACCTCAAAAGCATAATAGGCAAGACTTTCAGGAATTGCGTCAACCCCCATTTGCTTCAAATCACACTCAAACCCAGATAGCATCAGCATTTCAGCCACAAAAATCATCAAAAATTTTTAAACACCTAGTGGTTGACGCACGAGGTCTGTAATTCGTAATTCGTAAACTCACAGCAAGTATTTGAATTGTTACTTACGGGATGTTTGTTTTACGGTAGCGATCGCATTTTATCACCAAACTCCGTCTTATCTCTCCTCATCGCTTGCCGGGGTTGGGGTTCCATAAATAAAATTCGTCATTCGCGTGAACAGGTATTTACATATTCAAAATAACCGAGAAAATATAAAAGTCAGCCAAACCCCAAATTATTCCCCAGTAAAAACACACAAGCCAAAATCCCCAAATCAGAGTATCTTATAAAACAGTGCATCTAACTAACCCAGGGAAATTGACTAAATATACCGCCATCACCTTTGCACCCGTGCAGGGATTTATCGAGAAATCGCGTAAACTGCGAGACTTATACGGCGCATCCCTCATCCTCTCCTACCTCAGCCAGCAGATAGTACAAGCAGCAAAAACCCTTCCAGAAGTTTGTGTAATTTCCCCTGCAAGTATCAATGTTCAACAAGGAATGCCAAACCGTATTCTCATCAAAGGAGAATTTAGTAAAGAGAAAGCACAGGAAGTACTATTAAATGCTTGGAAGGATATCTTAGACATTTGCGAAAATTGGATACAGCGTAACTTACCAGAATTCCAACCTTATAAATGGGAACGAGAGTGGAAAAATTGGGGTAATTACACTTGGGAAATCTTCTGGGGAAGCGGGGACAGCATCTTAGACGCGATGGAAGATTTAGAAACTCGCAAACTTTCTCGTGATTGGACAGCACTTAACTGGATAGGTGAAAGTTCGAGCCTCACAGGTACTGATGGTATTGCATTTCCAGAGTTGGGTGGAGAAAAGAGAAATCCTAAAAATCTTACTTATCGCTCTGAAAATTCAGAAATTAATAAATTTTATACTAGACTTGCAGAAATTACAGAAGAAAATTCAGAAGAAAACCCAGTAGGTAAATTTATCTCTCCCAATGAAAAACTCAGCATTCCTGAATTAGTCAAAAGACTAGTGACAAGGGCTGAAATAGCTGATGATATTAGCCAGAAAAGAAAAAATAATCCCCCCTTTGAAAAACTCAGCAAAGGCTTTAAAGAAATTCAACGCAAAGCAACTACAACCACACCCGGACGATGGACAGGTTGGTTTATGGGTGATGGCGATAAAGTGGGTATAAAGTTAAAAGAAATTGCCCGTGAACAAGGTGAAGCAGGACTAAAACAATTTACTTATGCTCTCCGCAATTGGGGGCAAAAGTTTTATGAAAACTCTGAACAAGAAAATAGCTTAGAGCGAGTCATTTATGCAGGCGGTGATGACTTCCTGGGAGTAATTTACAGTAAAAATCCCCATCATCCTATTCTCGGAATTACCGCTTTTGATTGGTTAACGACATTACCGAAAAAATGGCAAGAACACGGACAAGATATTAACTTGAGTGTTGGCTTTGTGTGGGTAGCCGGCAGTGTACCGCAAAGAGATATATTACAACATTGCCGACAAGCAGAGAAAAGAGCTAAAAATTTAAACCGCAACCGAGTCACTATCCGCATTGTCTTTAATAGCGGACAGTATATAGACTGGACTTGCCCTTGGGAGTATTTACATATCTTAAAGCAATACTGCGATCGCGATCAGAAAACATACTCTCAACCGCAGGATAGCAATTACGACAAAAATCAACTACCAAACTGGACTCATATTTACAGCGATTTAGCTCAACTTAAATCACGTCATGCCTTTGGTTTAGCCGAAAATCACCGCCAGATAAACGTTGCCAGCGAAGTAATTGACGGCGCAAAAATCATTAAAAATCGTCAAGCATTGCTGACTTTTTTTGATATATATTTCCCTAATTGGGGAGAAATATTAAAGAAAAACGAAAAATATTTGATAGGTGCTACTGATGATGTCAGTAATGTCCAAAAAGCTCAATGGATGATTAATTGGATTGAAAATTTAATTACAGTAGGTTGGTACTTATGTTCAGATACCTCATCATCATCAGACCATTAGGTTTTTTATATGGTAGTTCAGGCGCATTTCTCTCACCAGAAAATCTAGTCGGACGTTCAGGCGAAAAATTCCCCCCCAGTGCAGCCACCCTTTCAGGAGTATTTTTTAGTGCCAACTGGGGTAAAGAAGAAATTAGAGAAGAACTAAAAGAACATCTATATACGGCTGGTCCTTTTTGGGCAAAATCTCAACATGAACAAGATTTTTATGTACCGATTCCGTGGCATAAAATTATTGCCGAACAAGAAACAGATGAATGGGTATTAGATAAACAACGAAATTGGCAACGTCAAAGAACATATAAAGAAGATGAAGACAAATTAGAACCAACTTTTACATGGCAAACCATAAGTTCCTGGAATCATGGAAAACCTCAATGTGCCAAACATCCTTGGGAATATACATCTATCCTCCACCCCAGGATGCAAGATAATCACCGTCAAACATTATCTAAAGATGGATTATTCTTAGAAAATGCTGTAGCAATGCCAGAAGATTACTGTTTAGTTTACTTATCCACTCATGAATTACCAAATGGATGGTATCGATTCGGAGGAGAAAAACATATAGTAGAAATCGAAACCAAAGAGATTAAGAAACCACAAACGTTGAAACTCTTAAAAAAAGAAATTCAACAAGCTTTTGCTTTAATTACACCAGGTCTTTGGGGTTCAAACCGCTTGTCTTATCGCCTTCCCCAACACCCAGAATTTATCAATGCCAAACTATTGACTGATAAACCTATACCATCTCGTTACAGCGCTGGGGGTAAATTAGGTCGCGGACGTTATGCAGTTCCGCCGGGAAGTGTCTATGTGTTAGAAAAACCCCTTAATTTGTCTTGGTTTGATTTCCCAAATACTTGGTTTTCTCAGGAAGGATACAGCAGCAAAAAGTTAGGGTGTGGTTTATGTCTACCCATAGAAATTAAAGGTTTACCAACTTATCAAGGAGTAGCTTAATGTATCAAAAAGCATATGGAATTATTGAAACCTTAGCACCAGTTCATGTTGGCACAACAGCAGGTGAAGAAAATGGAAATTTAAACCTAATATTTCGAGACCAATTTACACAAACAGGGATTATTCCTGGTAGTTCAATCCGTGGTCGCCTGCGTGCAGATATGCGACAATATTATTCAAATTTAAAAGAACAACAACAGCTAGGAAAAATCATAGAAATCCCTTCAGAAAGTAATCCCGATACTTGGTATGGTCAACCAGCCGAAATAGGTCAACCAGATAGTACCAGTGAAGCTTTAATCAAATTAGAACACGCATCAATAGTCTGGCTACCAGTATTTTGTCCTGGTCAACCTATAGTTTGGGTTAGTTGTCCCAGTTTGTTAAAAAGATATCAGCGTATAGTTGGAATTAAGAAAAACATCAAAGCTTCCGAAATAACATATACAGCATCAACAGAACTATGGGAAAAGGCCTTAGAATCTCAAGACAAAAAATCTAAAGGAAAAAAATTTCTGTTCTTTAATCTTGGTTTTATAGAAATTGAGCGCTCAGATGATTTATCTGATTGGTTTCCATTAGGTGAAAATCTTCCCGCAGTTATCGTTGACGATAATGATATGGGAATGATTCATGATATGGCTTTATATCGCCAAAGTCGTGTTGCATTAGAAGACAACATCAAAAAAGCCAAAAAAGGAGGTTTTTTTAATATCGAAGCATTACCAGAAGGAACAATTTTAGCTTTTCCCATTGCCATCAAACCTAATGACCAGGAATGGAAACCAATAAACGGTGGTCTAAGTGGAGAGATTTATCTCGGTGGACTAGAATCGATTGGTTTAGGACACTGTAATTTAACTATTCAACACATTCAAGAGGTAGAATAAATGGCTTGGCATCCTTATGATTTAGACAGAGAAGCACAAACCCTTGTCCTAAAATACCGCGAGAAAGAAGTATTAAATGAATCTCATAAAATGCGCGTCACTGCTGCTTACGGTTTAGAACGCTTTTGGGGAGAACATTTACGATTAATGGCTAAGAAGAAAGAAAAAGAGAGCGAAAAAGAGAGCGAAGATTATCTCAAAGGAGAGTATTGGCAAGAAACCTGGGAAGTTTTAGTCAAAGTTATGAAAAAAGCTGGCTTTATCATACCAAATGAAGCAATAGGTCGTGATGAAACAGGAAGATTCATAACAAAAGACATTGAAAAAATGTTCCAAAAACTCTGGGACAAAGAAAACTTTCCCGTGGAACATCAGAGAGTTACTCTTGCTGTTTTAACACAACTTTGTGACAGTTTGGTGTGGTGGACACAGCGATATAAAAAACCTAAAAAGGAAAATTACTAATGGATGAGAGTAATGTACCCATGATGTTTCGCGCACAAGTACAAGGTCGTTGTCAAGTGCATCGGGTAGAAAAAAAGAAGCAAATTCAGGATGCAGAGAAATGGGTGAACGAATGGAAGAAAACTTTCCCGAAAAATGCAATCCCTTCTGAAAATCAACCCCAAACCAATAAACCTGTACTCCGTCCCCAACCGAAAAATAATAGAGGTAATAAACAGAACAACCTAGCTTTAGCACGTCCATCTCAAGCCAAACCCATTACATCCCCACAAAATAGTCCCTTCAAACTGCCAAAATTTGGTTCAAAAATAGAGACATGGGAATATACTATTAGTTGGCGCTTAGTTTCCAATAGTGGACAAGATGAAGGTGTAATTCGTCCCATTATCAACGCCAAGGGTTTTCCTTATTATTCTGGTGCAAGTATGAAAGGTGCATTTCTCCGCGCCTGTCGGCAAATCTGCCCAGAAAAAACAGAAGATTACTGTGGTAAAAAATTAACTGATGGTAGTATCAAACCTGGGATTTTGCGCTTTCATGGTGCTTATCCTGTGGATATGAATTGGACAAAAAGTTTAGTAGATATCATTCATTGTCAAGACGAAAAACAGGTAATTAAAGATAAAGCCCCAAATGCTAATGCTCAGATATCTCTTCATCAAGTGAAATTAGGATTTGGCATTTCTAGTAAAGAAGAACTAACAGATGCCGAATGGGAACAAATTAAAGCAATTTGGGAAACAGCATTGTCAGCAGGAATTGGTTCTAGAGTTAGTGCAGGCTATGGACACTTTCAAGAACTTACTCAAGCAGCTAATAATCACAACCAAATATTACAAATTCACCTAAAAGGACAGGGTTCAACATCACAACTAGTCAACGGCACTAAAGAATTTCGCCCTAATATGTTCAAAGCTGCTTTGCGTGGTCATACCCTGCGTTTATTAGGAGGAATGGCTAATGAGGAAACAGCCAAATATATTACTAAAAAATTATGGGGTGGCTTTAATAAAAATAGCTCTATGGTTGGCTTTTTAGGAATAAACTTTGATTTTAATCCTTTAGAGATAAAGTTGCAAAAAAATGGCAACTTTTATGAACTTCCCCAAGGGACATTAAATATTATCTCTATGCACCGTCAGACAGATGATATCCAAAATAAAAAAATCACAGAAACTGCCGAAGCACTGATAAAATTCTCGTTAATGTTTGGTGGATTTGGTAAATCTTGGCGAAGAATTTGTCATAAATTGTTTTATAATCAAGATTATTTTAATAATTATCATAAACCAATTATTGGTTGTCACTGGCAATTTATTCAGGATTCTGAATTATTCTACTACCCTGTTCATCAACTCAATGATATTGCTGAATTTATAAATGATGTTCGTAATACAATTTGTACTTGGATACCCGAAGACAAACGACTGGATACAGGTATAGCAACATGGCGCGAAGCATGGTATCAGCCAGCAGTTGAAGTGTGGGGACGCTTGGCTGAAGACGGTACAAGCGCAGCTATTCAATGGTTTCACGGAAGCTATCAAGACAAGAATTCAATCAAAAACCCTCATATTCTAGCTGGAAGTATGCAAAATACTGGACGCATTTGGCATCGAATGTATCCACGTTTTGTTCATAACGAAAAGGGTGATTTAGTACGTGGTAAAGGTTATGTAGAGTTACTGACAATTTTTCCTGACCAATCTTCTAATACGCAAAATTTTTTGAAATTTTTAAAAGACCATTCAGAATTTGAACACATTTGGTAAAGAGGAGAAAACTTATGACAATATGGATTATTACTACTGGTAATAGTGATGTTCAACTGAAAACACATGAGCAATGGGAAGAGTTCTATGAAGAAGTTAGTTATAGTGAGAATAACGATATAGGAAATAGTGGTGTTGATTTCCTAGATATTCAACGAGATAAATTATCTAACCTGTTTCCTGTCCCTGCTAGAGTTTTAGGTATAGTTTATCAAAATCATTTACAAGAAAATTATGGTGATTTAAAATTTCCATTATTAGATACTTTTTGTGAACATTTTTCTGGCAACAATGATGAAACACCATCTACAATTGTTGTGTTACTAACAGACCAAAAAAATATTTTTATCAATGATGAAGAAGAACTTAATGAAAAAGTGCAGAAAACAGAATCTCCTTATTGGCAAGATACTTGCAAGCTTGAACCTATATTAAGACAATACTTTAAAGAAAAAAACTTTAAAGGTGAACTTTTATTTTTTACTCTAACACCAATCTCTGATAATGGATTAGACCATTGGGAAAATACGCTCAATGTCGTTGAAAAAACCCTAGAAGAGGTAAAAGAAAAATTATATTCTAAACTGAAACATCACCCGCAAGAAACTATATATGTTAGCCATCAAGCCGGTACGCCTGCAATTTCATCAGCAGTTCAGTTTGTCAGCTTAAGTAAATTCCCAAATGTTAAATTTTTATGCAGTAATCTTTTTTATGAAAAAGAAAGAAAATCAGAACCCCAATTAGTTGATGTTTCTAATTACTGGCGAGGAATGCAGATTCAAAAGGCTAAACAGTTAATAATTAAAGGTTTACCTGCTGCGGCTAAAGAGATTTTAATAGGAATAGTAAATGATCAGACTCTTGCAGAACTAAATAAAATAGTAGATTTATTCAATATTAATAACTCTTTACCCAAAGGAGAAGAAATTCAAATTAAACCAGAAATTCATAGAGTTATTATTGCACTTGATTTAGTAGAAATATTTTTTGAGCAAGAAAATTATATTCAAGGAGTAGCTATTCTCAATGCTACGCAAGAAACTTTTTTAAAGGCTGCTATTTTAAATCAAACTAAAAATATCAATGGCTATGTTGTCAAATTATCAAGTTTAGTAAAATGGAGCGAACGAGGATTATTTATTCAATCTCAGCGAAATATAAAAAAAATAATTAATTTGCAAAAGCCATTAGATATTTTGAGTCAACTAAATTTCCCTGTTCCCGAAGATAATCATTCTGATTTTAAATTTTGGAATGATTATCAACGTTTTGAAAAGAAAATGTTTAAACTAAATAATAGTAGACAATTCCAATGGTTATGTGGTTTAAGACAGGATTTAAAAAAATGGCAATGGCAATTGTTAGAATCGTCATGTCAATATAAGCGCGAAGGTGAAGAAGATTTACGTAATCAATTATTGCACAATTTACAGGGTGTCAAAAAGAGGGATTTGATTAAATATTTATTAGGTCATAAGCAGGATTTAATCAATTTAATTACTAAAGATAATAAAGAAGACAGTGAAATTGTGTGTCAAGTATATCAAGATCGGGTGAGAAAACCTTTCATAAAGGCATTAAAATTGTTTGCTCTTTTGCCAGAACCACCAAAAGAAAATCAGCTAAAGTTAAAACTGCAAGAAATAGCAAATTCGCTGAAGTAGCTAAATTAAGATGGTGCGTTACACCAGTGGCGGGCAAGATGCCCGCCCCACAAGAATTTGATTATTTATGTCTGTAGCTGATTCACCTGCAAACTGCTATATATCTTCAGCAAGCGATCGCCAAAATACCACAAAAGCCTCAAAATCCCAGTACCTTAGAGGTATAAGTAAAATAGTCACTTCATCACACCCGCCAATTTAAATTCATACCCCCCTCCTCGCTTGCGGGGAGGGGTTGGGGGTGGGGTTCATAAATCGGAGGCAAACGTGACCACCACCATACACTGGCAACAGCGAGTAGGTAATCAAAGAGATTGGGTTTGGCGAGGCTGGCAAACTCGTTACACCTACATCAGACCTAGCCAAAATAAATCGACCACACCCTTAATCCTCCTACATGGTTTTGGTGCATCCATTGGACATTGGCGACATAATTTAGCAGTCTTAGGCGAACACCATACCGTTTACGCCCTAGATATGCTCGGTTTTGGTGCATCCCAAAAAGCCCCAGCCAATTACAGTATAGAACTGTGGGTAGAGCAGGTATATGAATTTTGGAAAGCCTTTATTCGTCAACCAGTCATATTAATTGGTAATTCCAACGGTTCACTAATTTCCTTAGCCGCCGCCGCCGCCCATCCAGAAATGGTCAAGGGGATAGTGATGATGAGTTTACCCGACCCATCCCTAGAACAAGAAGCCATCCCGCCTTTCCTGCGACCTCTGGTCATGGGAATTAAAAAATTAGTTGCTTCCCCGTTAATACTCAAACCCATATTTAAAATTGTCCGCCGACCCAGCTTTGTGCGTCGCTGGGCTAGTTTAGCTTACGCCAATCCTGAAGCCATCACCGACGAACTGGTGGACATTTTAACAGGGCCACCCCAAGACCGAGGTTCAGCCCGTGCTTTTAGTGCCTTGTTTCGAGCTGCGATCGCTGTTAACTTTAGTCCTAGTGTCAAAGCTATTTTACCCAGTGTCACAGTGCCAATGCTCTTAATTTGGGGGCAAAAAGACAAATTTGTGCCTCCTGCACTGGCACAGAGATTTACTCAATACAACCAGAACCTAGAACTACTCAACTTAGAAGATGTCGGCCATTGTCCCCATGATGAATGCCCAGAAAAAGTTAATCAAGTAATTCTAGATTGGATAAACAGACACAACAACACCCAGCCACTCATCCCCAATCAATAAACCCCTTTACGAATTACGAATTACGTATCGCTAAAGCGAAAGCTCCGCTAACGTGCAGCGTTTCCGCAGGAAATATTACGAACTACGTATCGCTAAAGCGAAAGCTCCGCTCTAAGCGTAGCTATGCCGTAGGCTTTACGCGCAGCGTTTCCGCAGGAAATATTACGAATTACGAATTACCCAATAGTGACTTCATCAGTGTTAACACCTTTAGCACCATTAACTGAAGCCGCTACAGAAATCATCTTGTTGAGAATAGCCTCGCTAGGAACTTTACCCTTTAACACCACCATGCCGCCTGTTTGAGCCACCCAGAGAGTATCAATATCCCCAAGTTGGGAATTTTCATCAAAGGCCAATGCTACCCGCTTTGCCAATCCACTTTGGTCGTATTCTCCATTCAATCCTAAACGCTCTGGCGGAATTGATTGAGTAGTAGCAGGAGCCGCGCTTGTAGTAGAAGAACCTGCCGCTCTTTGTGGTACTTGCTGCGGCGTAGGATTTACTTGTGCATTTTTCGGTTTATCTAATCCAAAAAGTCTTTTTAACCAAGCCATAACTGCTTTTCTCCCATTTTTGCTTAAATACCCATGATATCCCAGGATAAAAGCTTGACAAATCATTTACATCTGCCCATGTAAATATATGCACCCCCAAAGGTGTCTGCTTTCAGTATGATTTGTCAAAAATTATGTTGAGAAAGTGTAATCAGTGCAGGTATTGAGTTTAAAATAAAACCTGAGACTGATAATTTAGCAATTTAGTGAGCAAGTACGTGTAGGGCAGAGATTAGCTAGTGTTTACTGAGTTAAGATGCTTGCCTAAGCTTGTTTTGGCGAAGATGAAACATACCCTTTCAGTTTTGGTAGAAGATGAGGCGGGGGTTCTGTCCCGTATCTCCAGTTTATTTGCGCGTCGTGGCTTTAATATAGAAAGCCTCGCAGTTGGCCCAGCAGAGCAAGGAGGAGTTTCCCGAATTACGATGATTGTACCTGGAGACGATCGCGTGATAGAGCAACTCACCAAGCAACTGTATAAATTGGTCAATGTCCTCAAAGTCCAAGACATCACCGAAACGCCTTGTGTAGAGCGAGAATTGATGCTTTTGAAGGTGAATGCTACTAGCAGCAACCGCTCAGAAGTGGTCGAATTAGCTCATATATTTCGGTCGCGAGTGGTAGATGTGGCCGAAGATTCTGTCACTCTCGAAGTTGTGGGAGACCCTGGTAAGATGGTGGCAATCGTCCAAGTGTTGCAAAAATTTGGTCTGAGGGAAATCGCCCGCACTGGCAAAATTTCCCTGACTCGTGAGTCGGGTGTAAATACTGAGTTGCTGAAGTCTCTAGAAGCCAAAGTTTAATTGTCAAATGTGTGGAGAGCCAGCAGACCTGTTGACACTCCCACTCATTTTTCTGCAAAGACTGTATTGACATACCTCCTCTTTCTGAAGGCTATGGTGGAATGGCACTAAGTTAATCGCAAAGCCCTGATATAACTGGCTTTTGGAGTGTGGGAAGAGAGGGGAGAGGGGGAAGAAGGAGGGAAGAGGAGGAGAACGTTCTCCCAACACCTCCCACACCTCCCACACCTCCCACACCCTGCCCTGACGAAGTTTCAGCTTATCTTCGTGCCATTCGGCTATGGTGTACACACAAGTCTTAGCGCAGCGTATCTATTCCGAGTCTCATAGCACAAGTCCCCTAAAGAAGACTCAATGAAAAACTGAGTTTAGTCTACTTCAGTGGACTATAGCTATGAAGCCCAAAACTTAAGTTCCGGGCGGCATAAGAGTTGATGTGTGTACACCGTAGGCTTTATGGCTGAAAACTTTTGTCCAGAACAATACGATTTGAATTGGCGCATCTTGAGAATTACTGCAAGGCAACTGATTTAACTTACGTTTTTTTAAATTAATTTACTTCCAATGAATGCTACCTTATTTGACTACGTAGCTCAGATTAGTTACTCAATAGTATCTAATAATAGAATTATCCTATTCGAGCATATTTATCTAATTTATGTAGTTAAAACTTGGACAAAGTTTTAATATTTTCCACAAAAATCTCTAAAAATAAATCATAAAAGACAAAAATATTCTACATTAAAATAAAAATGCCTTGTTTTAATAAATTTATGCCAGTGTGGCATGACACAAAGACTAAAAAACTGTTACAAAATTGATTGTTGAGTACAATGTTAATCACAAGTATGGTTTGCAAAAAGCATCAAAATTAAAGGTACTGAACTTTGATTTTTAGGCTGATACAATCACGAGATACTCATTTGATCAACTAACTATGTAGATGAAATTAAACCTTAAAATTATTAACCGCTGCTCATGGGTGTTTTAGCAATTACTGCTCATATTTACCGGACTAAAGCCTTCGTAACAAACTTTCATTTATTTTTATCCACCTACTAACATCGTTGTTGAGATTAGGGATTTTTCCGAAATAAACTATCCATTTTGTGGACATGGATATCCTGCCTGCCTGGAATCTAGAACGGCTGGAAACAACCACCCCACAAGAAAATTTATGTTATTTGTTATTTAGAAATCCCTGAATAGACAATATTTGATATTCTCATGAAAAAATCAGAATAACTAAACATTTCTGATTTATACAAAAGTTTTAGATAAAATCAAGCTTTTGCCATTCACCCAGTTTTTATTAGTTATTCCGTCTGAGATAGACCAATAACTAATTCCGTTTTGGAGGTTAGGTAATGACAACGGTATTTTCCCAGCAACATCTAGGTGCAAAACTAACTTACGCTTTGGGAGAGACGCTCTTAAAACCAGAACTACAAAGCTGTTTGGCATCTATGGAACTTGTGGAGCCACCAGTCGCAAAGCAGTTCTGGCAATCAGCAGAAATGAACGCTGGTATCTATGTCATTCTTGCAGGTAAAGTCAGAGTTTCCGATAGTTCTGATAACTTAATTACGACCCTATCAACATGGTCTTCATTTGGTGAAATGACTTTGTTTCCACAGGTAAACTTTAGTAATTACACCGCTAGAAGTTCACAAAATTTAGAACTTGGGTATCTCAGACAAGAGGTATTGCAAGGATTGATGAACAAATATCCTCGCATTCGCGATCGCTTGTTTTTACGGGCTGAAATGTGGGATTTACTGCTGTCATGTCGCCAAAATTCACAATTGCCTGCACATCCCGCCCAATTTCACGCCATGCTCAAGGCCTTACCTCTGTTTGAGCGACACAATCTAGAAATTGGCTCTGTAAATACACAATTCTCCGATACCCGATTATGGCTGTTGTACAAAGGTCAACTACTGCATTCTGAGGGTCACTCGTTGACACCAGCCCAAATCTCGGCTGAACCGAATCAGGGTCATTGGCAGGCTATACAACCAACCATTGCTTACATCCTCAAAAGTTCAAACTGGTCAAAAGCACTGGAACACTGCCCGGACTTAGCTTCCTTTCTGCCTCAGCCTGAACCACAAGAAACGACTTCAAAAACTGAGAATCAGACGGAATTGGTAAGGACGAAGAAAAGCAACTCTTCTCCATCCCCAAGACCAAGCCAATATCCCATCGCCAACGTTATACCCTTTTCCCGGCCAGAATCAGAATCAAAAGACAAGCCAAACAAAAAACTTCCTTACTTTCCCAGCCCGAAAGTGCAAATGGGGCATTGGTGGAAACGTTTGAGCAAACGCTATCCTTTCTATGCCCAGCAAAGTGCCTCAGACTGTGGCTGTGCTTGCTTAGTCATGATTGGTAAGTATTGGGGTAAGCACTTTAGTGTGAATCGCTTGCGGGACATGACCAACGTTAGCCGCAATGGTGCATCTTTACGTGCTTTAGCATCAGTGGGAGAAAACCTTGGTTTTGCCACCCGTCCTGTGAAAGCTACTTTTGATAAATTAGCAGAACAATCTTTACCTGCGATCGCACACTGGGAAGGCAACCACTTCATTGTCGTTTATGAAGTCACCAAAAAGCGCGTCATCGTCGGTGATCCCGCCATCGGTCAACGCCGCCTCACCAGGAGCCAATTTAATGCAGGTTGGACTGGTTATGCTTTATTACTGCAACCAACAGAACTACTGAAAGAAGCGAAAAATGAAAAAGCCAGCTTCTGGAAGTTTTTTGAATTAGTTAAACCTCACTATCGAGTCCTCCTAGAAGTCTTCATTGCCAGTGTCCTGATGCAAATATTTGGACTGGTAACGCCGATATTCACCCAGTTATTGCTAGACCGAGTGCTGGTACAACGCAGCATTCCCACCTTAAACGCCGTGGGTGTGGGGATGATTGTTTTTGGTTTGTTTAGTATTGCCATGAATGGAGTACGGCAATATCTGCTCGATCACACAGCCAATCGTGTGAGTATTTCCCTACTTGTGGGTTTTATTAAACATACCTTCCGCTTACCCCTGGCTTATTTCGAGTCGCGTTATGTCGGAGATATTGTCTCTCGGATTCAAGAAAACCAAAAAATTCAGCGCTTCCTGACCGGCGAGACTCTATCAATCATGCTAGATATGCTGACATTAGTCATCTATCTGAGCGTGATGTTTTGGTATAGCTGGCGCATGACCTTATTCGTACTATTTACAGTCCCGCCATTTTTTATCTTGGCACTGGCTAGCACAAGTATTTTACGTCGCATTTCCAGAGAAATTTTTAATGCCGGAGCTAAAGAAAATAGTTATCTGATTGAATCTCTATCAGGCATTCGGACAGTACGCTCATTAGCCATTGAACAGACAGTACGCTGGCATTGGGAAGAGCTACTGAATGATCTGGTGAAAAAAGGCTTTCATGCTCAAGTAATTGGTAATCGCCTGCGAATCATTAGTGGCGTTATTCAAACCTTTGTGAATGCTTCCTTGATGTGGTTTGGCGCATGGCAAGTAATTCAGGGAGAACTCACTATGGGACAGTTAGTTGCTTTTAATATGTTGGTAGGTAACGTCCTGAGTCCTTTTCAAAGGTTATCAATGCTGTGGAATGAAGTACAGGAAATTATTATTTCTACAGAACGAATTAATGATGTTTTAGAGGCAGAACCAGAAGAAGATTTGCAAAATAAACCCCGTAAGTCTCTAGGTAGACTAAATGGCCATATTTGCTTTCAAAATGTGACATTTCGTTATCATTCAGAAAGTGAAACTAACGTGCTAGAAAATATCAACTTTGAAATCCAGCCTGAGCAAATGGTAGCATTGGTGGGGCGCAGTGGTTCGGGAAAAACCACTTTGAGTAAATTGATTTTAGGTTTATACCCACCAACAGATGGCAAAGTTTTAATTGACGGCTTTGATGTTAGTAATCTTTCTTTGCGATCGCTTCGTTCTCAAGTCGGTATTGTTGATCAAGATACCTTTCTATTCGGTGGCACTATTCGCGAAAATATTAGCATCGCTCACCCAGCAGCTTCCTTAGAAGAAATTACACAAGCCGCAAAATGGGCAGGTGCAGATGAATTTATTCAGCAATTGCCAATGGGTTACGAATCTCAAATCGGTGAAAGTGGTGGAATGCTTTCTGGTGGACAACGCCAACGCCTAGCCATTGCCAGAGCTTTACTTGGTAACCCCCGTTTATTACTTTTTGATGAAGCCACCAGTCACCTAGACTCGGAATCAGAAAGGATTATTCAGAACAACCTTAAAACAATTCTCGAAGGGCGTAGCAGCGTAATTATTGCTCATCGCCTTTCCACAGTCCGCAATGCTGATCTGATTTTGGTTTTAGATCGGGGTGTATTAGTAGAAAGCGGTACTCATGACGAATTAATTGCTAAAAAAGGACATTATTACTATCTGAATCAACAACAACTAGCTCAAGTAGTTTGAATCAATCAATTAATTTTAGATTTTAGATTTTAAATGGGACTCCCCATTCCCTACTCCCTACTCCCTACTCCCTACTCCCTACTCCCCATTCCCTACTCCCCATTCCCTACTCCCCATTCCCCACTCCCCTAAAAAACTATGTCTTATGCCTCTCCTAATTCCTCATCCATACTTCAGAAAAAAGAGCAGGATGAGTATAATAATTATCTTCAACCCCATGAAGAAACTACTAATTTTAACAAATCAATTCCAGAGGACAATAACCAAGATTTATATTACGGTACTGAAGAACTGCTAGATGCCTTACCCAGGGTGTGGACTCGTGGCGTATTTTATGTACTGCTAGGCTTTGCATCTCTGGCTTTACCTTGGGCAACCTTGTCGAAAGTAGATGAAACTGGCAGCGCCAGAGGACGCATAGAACCTCAAGGTGCAACACAAAAATTGGATTCACAAGCAGGAGGAAGTGTCAAAGCTGTCAAGGTAACAGAAGGCGAAACTGTTAGCGTCGGACAGGTACTGATGGAACTTGATTCGGAGATTTTGCAAACCGAACTTCAGCAAGCCGAGGCTAAACTTTCAGCGCTGTTAAATCAAGAGACGCAGTTTGATTTGTTAAAAAGCCAACTAGAGTTGACACTTAATGTTCAGAAACAACAAAACCAATTTCAAGCTTTAGAAAAAATGTCTCAAGTGAACCAGGCAGAGCAAAACCTGAGTTTCAAACAAAGTGTTTATAACTTGCAAAAGTTAGAAAGACAGGCATTAGTCAATCAGGCGCAGCAGCAGATTCAAACTGCTCAAAATGACCTGGAATCGGCTGAAACTCGTTTGAGTATAGATTCCCGGCAAGTTAACCGTTTTCAGAAACTTGTAAACGATGGTGCAGTTTCGGTAAATCAAGTTGACCAACTTAAAAAAGAAGAACAAGAAAGCAAACGCCTTTATGCTAGATCGCAATCTGATGTCAAACAAGCACAATTACGCTTGGCAGAAGAAACGAGTCGCTATCAGGCCACAATGAATCAATTGCAGTCTGAAATTGAGCAAACAAAACATCAACTACGCGCCGAGAAAAATAGCTATCAAAGCTTACTGAAGGCGGGTGAATTAGCGATACTAAAATATCAAGAACAATTAAAAAGCCTAGAAACACAAGTTGCTAATTTACAATCCGAAATTGCTCAAACTAACGGCAAGATTACATCCTTAAATCTACAAATTCAGCAACGAGTGGTGCGATCGCCTGTTGATGGGACCATTTTTGAGCTACCAGTCACCAAACCAGGAGAGGTAGTACAAGTCGGTCAGAGAATTGCTCACATTGCACCCCAAAATACTGAAATCATCCTCAAAGCTAATATGCCAGTCCAGGATAGCGGCTTTTTAGTTGTGGGAATGCCAGTCAAAATCAAGTTTGATGCCTACTCATTCCAGGAATATGGCATTGTCAAAGGCAAAGTTACTCGGATTTCTCCCGACTCTAGGATCAGTGAAACGCCCCAAGGAAACATAGAAACTTATGAGTTAGAAATTGCCTTAGAACAGAAGTATATCCAAAACGGCGCAAAACGTGTGTCATTAACTCCAGGCCAAACAGCAAATGCTGAAGTTATTGTTCGTCAGCGACGCGTGATTGATTATGTTTTAGATCCGTTCAAGAGATTGCAAAATCATGAATGAGAGCTTTAGCTACCCAAATCAATCATAAATATACCGCAGGAATTGTGTCATGCCTCAAATTTTGACTATTTCTGGTTCAGATATCATTCACAGCCTGAAACTATCCTCTCAAGTTCCTGGTCTCATAGAAGCGATCGCATCGCAAAAGATTATTGCAGAAGTAGCCCAGCGCTCAGGTATTACAGTCACACCAGCAGAAATACAGCAAGAAGGAGATAACTTACGTTTAGCCAAAAAGCTTGTCAAAGCTCAAGATACATTGACATGGTTAGAGAAAAACTATATTTCTGTGAATGAGTTTGAAGAATCAGTCCATAACAAAATTCTTTCCAAGAAGTTAGCGAATTTTCTCTTTACCTCGGAAGTCGAACGGTTCTTTTATCAACACCAACTAGATTATGTCGCCGCTATCACCTATGAAATTATTTTTGATGATAAAGACTTGGCTTTAGAAATGTTTTATGCAGTGGAAGAAGGAGAAATAAGTTTTCCAGAAATTGCTCGCCTATATAT
>REBL01000075.1 GCA_007692755.1 Nodularia sp. (in: cyanobacteria)
TGCCTCAAGAAACAGATTTTATTGGACAAGCTTTTTATTTATCCATTGGTTATTCTATTCCAGCCTGTTTGGGTGCAGCTATGGCCGCTCCCCATCGCCGCCCCATGATTTTTGTTGGAGATGGCGCTTTTCAAATGACTGCTCAAGAATTATCCACCATTATTAGATATAAATTGAACCCGATTATTTTCCTAATTAATAATGATGGTTATACCATTGAGCGTGTGATTCAAGATGGATCTTACAATGATATTCAACCTTGGAAGTACCATCAAATGCCCCAAATTTTTGGCGAAAGTTGGAGTTGTGAAGTGGCGACAGAAGGGGAATTAGAAGCAGCCCTAGCCCAAGCCAAAATGAATACTGACTGTGTTTCTTTCATTGAAATTCACCTTGACAGGTTTGATTGTTCTCAAGGTTTAACTCGCCTCGGTAAAGCTGTAAGCAAAAAGGCATAGATTTAGCCCCCACTCACAGGCGGAATTAGCACGACTTCATCGCCATCTTGCAGTAGGCTATCTGGTTCAACAAATGTCAAGTTAATCCCAAACCGGGTGAGGTCACGCCATTGGGCGAGTTCTGGGTGTTCAGCAATCAGGCGATCGCACACCGCGCTTACTGATGTACTATGAGGAAATTCCAGTATCAGTTCTGACACCCCACAGGTTTCTTGATAAGCAGCGAATAACTTGACGGTTATTGTAATTGTAGACTGGGACATAAAAAATAATTCAGAATACGCTCTTCGGTTGAACTCGCAAACAATCTAGACGCTATTTTGTGTGATTTAGTGACTGGGTTGCTGAATTTGCAGTTCTTGGTCAAGTGGCGAGTCTGTATTCACCTTATTGCAAACCTTATTTATAAACTGTAGGGTGTATTGTCGCGCAGCGCAACGCACCATTAAAAATCCAAGAGATAAGGTGCGTTAGCCTACGGCATAACACACCCTACTACTACTACAATACAGAATTTTTTTCATCAATCAAACCGGATTTTTAACAACGGATACGACTAATGGGGATACACATTGGTGTTCTAGAAACGGGGTCAGTCACAATTTGGGAATCTAGCCCAAATACTTCTTGCACAGTGGTTTTACTCATCACCTCTTCTGGCGTACCATAACTATAAACCCTACCCTGCTTTACCGCCACCAAATAATCTGCATAACGACAAGCTTGATTTAAATCATGTAATACCATTACTAAAGTTCTGCCATGATTTTGGTTTAATTCCCATAGCAAATCTAAAACTTCAATTTGATGTGCTAAATCTAAAAAAGTGGTCGGTTCATCTAATAGTAAGATATCTGTATCTTGTGCCAATGCCATTGCAATCCAAGCCCGTTGTCGCTGTCCACCAGAAAGGGTGTCTAAATCCCGTTCAGCGAATTCTTTCATTCTAGTGGTTTCTAAGGCTACCTCTACAAAACGTTCATCTTCCTTAGTCCACTGCTGCATCCAATTTTGATAAGGAAATCGCCCACAAGCCACTAAATCCCTGACTGTTAAACCTTCTGGTGCAACGGGTCCCTGAGCCAAAATACCTAATTTTTTAGCAACATCTTTAGTTGATAACTTAAACAAATCAGCCGCATCTAAATATACTGTACCTTGATGTGGTTTTAGTAATCTTGCTAACCCTCGCAGGAGTGTAGATTTACCGCAACCATTCGCACCAACCAAGGCAGTAATTTTGCCTTTTGGTATAGTCAAATCTAAATTTTTGACTATGGTTACACCATCATAGCCTAAAGTTATGTTATTAGCTGATAGTTGAGGAGCAATTTGAGTATCTAAGTTCATTTTTTGCGAGTTTTTACTAATAAATAGATAAAGTAAGGAGCGCCAATTATCGCAGTCACAATTCCACAGGGAAGTTCCACGGGGGCGAACACAATTCTGCCTAATAAATCCGCCACAACTACAAGCATGGCTCCACATATCGCGGATACGGGAATTAACCCCTGATGATTACTACCGACTAGCTGACGGGCAATGTGAGGGGCAATTAATCCGACAAAACCAATGGTTCCGGCCGTGGCGACTGCTGCACCCGAAAGTGCGGCACTAATTAATATTAAAAAACTGCGTTGTGACTCAACTTGACTACCTAAACCTTTTGCTAATTCATCGCCTAAACCTAAAGCGTTTAATTGTGGGGCGCTGGCTAAAGCTAAAGGAATAAATACTATCAACCAAGGTAATAATGCTACTAGCTGTTCCCAACTGCGTCCATAAACACTCCCAGCTAGCCAAACTAAAGCTTGACTAACATTATTAATATTACCAAATGTCACCAATAGGCTAGTAAAAGCACCTGTTACCGCAGAAATTCCTACACCAATTAAAATCAAGCGAATGGGATGAGTACCATTATCCCAAGCCAGTAGGTAAATGATTATAGAAGTAGTTAAAGCACCAATAAAGGCGGCTATAGGCAAACTTCCCGCAGGTAAGTTGGGAAACAACACAATCAAAGCCACAGCCGCTAAACCAGCACCTGCATTAATTCCAATAATACCTGGGGCGGCTAAAGGATTTCTGGTGATACCTTGCATAATTGTCCCAGAAGTTGCTAAGGCCATGCCCACAAGTCCAGCAGTTAAAGTTCTTGGTAATCTCAGGGTTTTAATCACAAAAGCATATTCAGGATTACCTGTATCTATGCCTAAAACTGTTTGAATTACGGCTAGGGGTGGTGTAGGATATTCGCCGATGGAAGTGCTAATTACCATTGTGACTAAAGTAATAATTACTAAAATTAGTAAAACAATGGGAACACGTTTCTGGAGGCGGAAAGAAATGGGAAATGTTTTAGAGCGGAAAATTAAGCTATTATTCCTCATTTTTTGATTTTATTTTTGGCTAAATAAATGAAGAATGGCGCACCCACTAAGGCGGTCATAATTCCTACGGGTATTTCTTGGGGTCGAATTACCAATCTGGCTATGATATCTGAAATTAATAGCAGGATTGAGCCGAAAAGGGCGCTATAAGGTAAAATCCATCGGTAATCTACCCCAACGAAGAAGCGAACTACATGGGGAACAATTAAACCAATAAATCCGATACCGCCAGCAACTGCGACTGCACTACCTTGTAAAAGAAAAACGCTAATGGCGGCGGAAATTTTTATCCATAGAGTTTTCTGACCTAATCCTTGGGCGATATCTTCTCCTAAACTGAGTATGGTGATTTGTCTTCCTAAAAGGAATGCCAAAATTAAGCCAATACAGATATAAGGCAATACTTGACCAATGATACTGGCATCAGCACCGGCTAAGGAACCTGCTAACCAAAAGCGAATTTCTTCTAATGTGCGTTGACTGACGATTAAAATGGTAGTAATTAGTGATGCAAGTAAGGCACTAAGGGCTGCACCAGCCATCGTTAGATTGAGCGGCGTGATTCCACTGCGACCCAGGGAAGCTAAGAAATAAACGCTGATAGCGGTAATTCCCGCACCTGCGAAAGCGTACCAAATATAAATACTGGGTGCAGATGTACCAAAGATAAAAATAGCGATGACGACTGCGAAGGATGCACCTGCGTTAATTCCCAAGATGCCTGGGTCGGCTAAGGGGTTGCGGGTTATACCTTGCATGAGTGCGCCAGATACGGAAATTGCTGCACCTACCATGACGGCGAGGAGCGATCGCGGTAATCTGACTGTACGTATAATTAAATGGTCTTTAGAGCCATCAAAGTCTGTCAAGGCTGTATAAACTGTTTGCCAGGAGATATCTGCTGCGCCGAGAGTAACGCTGAAAATTAGGCATATTAGGAGAATTAGCAATCCTAAAACTAAACCCCCAACGGGTAAAGTTAGGGACTGTAAAAATCCTCTGTTTAAAGAAGAAGTTGATTTACTCATCCATCTGATATGTCTTCTCAAGAAGGTTAAAACTGATTGATAATTTATTTCAAGTACATATAAAACTAAATAGCATAAATTCTTAACTATTTAAATAGTGTAATGGAATTAATCAGCTAAAATTAGATATTTGAATTGATTTAGGTTTTTTACCAAGTCACCATTTTATATTGTCATGAGATAATATTTGCCCCTAACTGATATTTAAGAACTGAGAATAACTACTAATAATTTATGAACATGAGCAATTTTATCTATTGTGCTGCACCTCAGCGCGGACTATGACCATATTTCAGCAGACCTGCTTTTAGACAGACATAGCTTTATGTCTGGGGAATTATGAATTATCGAGAGATGCTACTTATAGTTGAACTCAAGTAGATAACTACTTAATACGTAAGTGAGGTAAAGAATTATGACAGTACAAAACATCAACACTGACCTGATAGATTTATCCATAGAAGAGCAGGAGATTCTATCTGGAGGACGACGAAGGGCAAAAAACGAAAATACAGGCACAATCAAAGTTGATGATGCAGTATTTGAATTTGGAGGCGAAGAATACCCTGCACAGATTTTTGTGAAGGTTGAAGATTTGCCAAGCGAAGAGGAAGAGGAAGATGACGAAGACTGATGACAGGCTGTGAAACAGGCAGCTAAGTTCTGTAAAATATAGCACCACCCCAGCACCTCTCCCCTAACTCACATCTTGCACCTGTCTTTATAACCCGCCGGGGGTTCAAACCCCCGTCTGATAGCGAAAGTCGTCTAAAGACGACTGGGGAAAGATTTCAGTCCATTCACATGGACTTTAGCTATTAGCTCTCGGAAATTGATTTTCGAGTGGGTTTTGTCGCTGATTTTAAATGGTGCAAGATATGAGCTAACTGTTAATTAACCCTCTCCTTGCTTTCGCATAGCGTCTCCCCTTGGGAGAAGGAGAGGGGAGAATTTGACGCAACTCAAAGGTGGGGTGAGGTCAAAAACCAGATTTGGATTCCACAAGAAATTTGGGGATCTTTTTTGGATATGCACGATTCCTGATGCGATCGCTCTTTGATTTCATTGTGACCCATATAATGCTGTATTTCTTTCCAGGCAAGGATTGGGGCAATATGAGCCAAATAAACAGTAGATTTTGTTAATAAAGTTGCTCTAATTTCTCAAAGTCTCGCTGCACTTCCATTGACAGAGCCTTGTTGTTAGGATCTGTCTTGAGGGCTTTTTTGAGATAAATTCTGGCTTTTAACAGTTGATTCTCCGAAATTAACGCCCGTCCCCAGATTTGATAAGCCACGGCTTGCCATTGGCTAACTTCTGTGTCTGTGGATAAACGTACTGCTAAAGCTTCCGCTAGGGCGATCGCCTGGGGAAATCTTCTTTCTTTTAAAAATCGTTGCAGTTGCTCATAAGTCTTCCACT
>REBL01000042.1 GCA_007692755.1 Nodularia sp. (in: cyanobacteria)
GCCAGGAACTTAAGTTCCTGGCTAATAGCTAAAGTCCACTGAAGTGGACTAGATTCAGTTTTTCGTTGAGTCATTTTTAAAGGTTTGTAGTCGGGACTTTAGTCCTGAATTAAGGGCTAAGAGCAATTACTACGAGCTAAATTAGCAGATTTTTACTTGGTTTTAACTAAATTGTTGGGCGTAAAATCTTGCGTAGCGTTGCTCAAGTTTTAGCAGTTCTTCGTGGGTTCCTGATTCTACAAGTTGTCCCCGTTCGATCACTAATATGCGATCGCATCGTCGGACTGTGCTTAAACGGTGAGCAATAATAAATACTGTCCGATTCTGCATGAGTCTTTCTAAGGCTTCTTGGACTAAGGCTTCTGATTCGGAATCTAAGGCTGATGTGGCTTCGTCTAATATCAAGATTTGCGGGTTGAGAAATACCGCACGGGCGATCGCAATTCTTTGGCGTTGTCCCCCAGATAAGTTGACTCCTCTCTCACCTACCCAGGTATAGTACGCTTCTGGTAACTGAGTAATAAATTGGTGGGCGTTGGCAATTTTAGCGGCTTCTGCTACTGCTTCCATATCAAAGGAATTTTGTCCAAAGGCAATATTTTGGGCTATTGTCCCGGAAAACATTACGGTTTCTTGGGGAACAATCCCAATTTGTCGCCGCAAACTCTGAAGCTTCACATCCCGAATATCTACACCGTCAATCAAGATTTCCCCGGCTTCTGGATCATAAAAGCGGGGAAGCAAATTTACAAAGGTGGTTTTACCAGCACCGGAAGCACCAACTAAGGCGATCGCTTCTCCTGGTAATGCTAATAAACTGATATCTTTTAATACAGGTTCACCGGGTTTGTAGGCAAAGGACACATGACGATATTCGACTTTGCCTTTAACTGGAGGTAAGGCGATCGCATTGGGCTTTTCTAATACTGTGGGTTGAATAGCCATCAATTCAAAAATCCGGTCAACGGATGCCTCACCTTGTTTAAACTCGTTGTAGTTATTAGTAGTATGACCAATGGGGTCAATTAACAACGCCGCCGCCGTTAAGTAACTAAAGAACTCTCCCACTGTTAAGTTATTTTGGGCAATTTGCCATGCTCCCACTATGACTAAAGATACTGCACTCAAAGCTTCTAGAAAGCCCACTATAGGGATTTGAATGGCTTTGAGGCGGTCGGCAGAGTATTTGGCTTGATAACTGCGTTCTGCTTCATTGCTAAATCGAGCAATTTCATAGGTTTCAGCAGCAAAAGCTTGTACTAAACGAATACCGCTAAATACTTCTGTGAGAATTGCCGATAATCCAGAAACACGATTTTGACTTTTAAGGGAATACTTCCGTAACCGTTCCCCAAACCAGCCAATTAAAATACCCATCAGTGGCGCAACAATCACTGTCGCTAGTGTCAATTGCCAATTCAGGTAAATCATGTAGATGGGGATAGCCAGCAATTGCAAAGTGCAGGGAATAAAATCGTGAAATACCTTATTGACCACTTCCCCAATCCGGTCAATATCTTCGGTGAGACGGTAAGATAAATCACCGGCTTTTGCTGTTTCAAAATAGGTGAGATCCAGTTTTTGCAAATGGGAGTAAACCCGCTTGCGGAGGTCAAAAGCCACTCTCAAAGCCACTTTTGCCATGTACATATCTTGCACGGACTGAAAAAAGCCCCGCACGAGAAAGACTAAAACCAGGATTCCAGCTAATTGGGCGATCGCTACTACATTACCTTCACCAAAGGGAGTTGCCAATCTACCCGCAAGATTAATTAAAGTTAACGTCGCCAGTACATAACCGATAATGCCAATAAAGCCCTTGGTAATATTTTCCCAATGGGGTCGGAGATAGGGTGATAATTGCCAGTAATTAGAACGGGTTTTCAAGCTGTAACTTCCACAAAGATATTTTCTATTGTTTGACGCTATCAGCTTTTGCGTAGTTTCTGGATAAAAATTTTGATTTTTACCAGTTTGCTCACTAGGGCTAGGATGAAATTATACCTAATCTCAAACACCTATGACGTTAATTTTAGCGCTGGACTTTGGTGGAACTAAGCTGGCCGCAGCATTGGTAAATTCTGGTTCTAGGGAATGGTTACGTTATGAACGTCGCCTTTCGCCAGTTCATGCAAATGCGAACACTGACTTGGACATCATGCGCGACCTGATTAATTCTTTATTGCAAGGAGAAAAACCTGCTGCAATTGGTGTCAGTTTTGGAGGGCCTGTAGATGCTGACACGGGAACTGTGCGATTGTCTCATCACGTCGCTGGTTGGGAAAATATGCCGCTTAAAAACTTGCTGGAAGAAGAGTTTAGCGTTCCTGTGAGTGTGGATAATGATGCTAATGTGGCTGCTTTAGGTGAATATCGCTTTGGTGCTGGTGAGGGACACGATAGTTTGTTTTATATCACCATTAGCACTGGTGTTGGTGGTGGTTGGATACTCAATGGTCAGCCTTGGCGGGGTGTAGGCGGAATGGCTGGTGAAATTGGTCATATAGTTGTAGACCCTGCGGGGCCTGTGTGTTTGTGTGGGAAGCGGGGTTGTGTGGAAAGGTTAGCGTCGGGGCCTTATATGGCGAAGAATGTTAGGGAATTTTTGGAAAAAGAACCGCAAAGAGGTGAGATTTTGAGGGCGTTGGTGGGTAATGATTTGGATTTGATTACGGGAATGGTGGTGAGTGATGCTGCGGCGCAAGGTGATGAGTTAGCGCAGGATGTTTTATTTAAGGGTGCTTGGGCTTTGGGTGTGGGTATTGGTAATGTGGCAAATTTGATTAATCCCCAGTTGTTTATTTTGGGTGGGAGTGTAATTAAGGCTGGGAATAGTTGGTGGGATGTGGTGCGAAATGTTTCACGGGAGACTGCTTTACCGGAAGTTGATTTTAAAGTTGTGCCGGCGGCTTTGGGTGACGATGCGCCGCTTTGGGGTGCTGTGGCTTTGGCTGAATCGGGTTTGTAGGGACTTTCACAGTGCGATTAGGCGAACTCTAATATTTTTTCAACCTCTTGAAGTACCTCAACTAAAAAAGGAGCATTTGATTGAATAACATTCTGCTCACTACCATTATGTTTATGATGAGGAAAAGTAGGAAGATTTAATTTTTGGTGATGTTCGGTATTGTCATAGCGAAATATTAGATTATTATGTGCATTCATATATTGATAACTATACATTTTTCTGTCTATCTGGATTTCAACATAGACAAATTCTCGCAAATGCAGTAATGAGTTATCTTTAAAGCTTATATGTCCTTTAATGAAGCCTTCGTATAACCCTCTTTTTTCATTAGTAATATTAAATAATTGTACTATTTTAGAGGATTCAATCAAAAGTTGAACTTCCTGAAAATAGTCTTCAATTAACAAAATCGACTTCCTCTATAGCTTCTTTTGTCTGTTGTAGATGCGCCAACATTGTAGATTCCCCAATCCATTCATCAAAATCAAAACTATGGGATAATTCATCATTATTAAAGCGGCAGATAAATTCCACCGTCGATAATTGATACTTAGTTTCAAATTCCTGAAGACGTTTTTCTGTCCTTTGAATTCCAGCTTTAACACTTTGTAACCTTTCCGACAAAGCGCTTTGAATAATTCGTCGGAGGGAATCTGGATCTTTTGACCTGAGTTTGAGTTCAGCCATCATCTTTTCTGAGTTATTTTGCAGCAGTAGGAGGAATGTGGGTAAATTTTTAGTTTAGCAAAAATAAACTACTATTACTGCGATCGCGCACTCCTTCTGCTGTCAATCCATATCATCGGCGTTTATCGGCGTTTTTTTCCTCTAAACTAATGCCTCATTTTAAGCTTGCCACGCCACTACGTGTTTGTAAGCGCAAAGCGCAGGCTACGCCAACAATAATCAATATAGATGAAGACTTACCCGATTCTGCGTCAAAATGATAAATAGTTAACTGTGTAAAAACGTTTTAAATCATGTTTACTCGTGGGGTTGGTGGTTGGGATTTAGCTGTCTATAACCAAGACAATCAATTAGTGCTTGTTGTCGAAATTAAAAACAAACTCAATACCTCATCAGAATGGGCGGAAAAACTGCGACGCAATATGTTGGCGCACGGTACTTTCCCAAAAGCGCCTTACTTTCTGATGGTTTTTCCAGATAAATTTTATTTGTGGACTGGTGCGGCTGCACAAGTAGACCAAAGTCAACCCACTTATAATATAGACGCACGCCCTTTTCTTCAACCCTACTTTGAACAAACGGGAGTATCTGCTAATTACATCACAAGTCAAAGTCTGGAATTAATTGTTGCATCCTGGCTGAGTAAAATTATTAATTCTGAGAAACTTACCGCAGAAATTGATGATTCTCAAAGATGGCTGATTGAATCAGGACTATATACTGCTGTAGCTGGAGGTCATTTCGGTCAAGAGGCTGCTGCGTGAATATTTACGTTGAAACTAATTTTCTTTTGGAACTGGTTTTTCAACAAGAGCAGTCTGCAAGTTGTGAGCAAATTCTACAATTTTGTGAAGCTAAACTTGCAAGTCTCATCATACCAGCATACAGTTTAGCTGAACCTCATGAGAAACTTACCCGTCAGGCTAAAAGTCGCAAGGATCTGCAACAAGTTCTAGATACTGAATTACGACAACTCGCACGTTCAGCATCGTACACTACTCGAATTAACAGCATTCAAGATATTGCTCGTTTGTTGGTTCAAAGTAGTGAGGAGGAAAGGCAAAGATTTGTAGCGTATCGAGACCGATTGTTGAAGAGTGCAGAAGTAATATCGCTGAGTGCTGATATTCTCCGTGAGGCTGCAACATCGGAAGATCCTTATGATTTGAGTCCACAAGATGCACTTGTGTACTCATCAGTTATTAGTCATCTTCGCCAAAATCAATCCCAAGTCTCGTGTTTTCTCAACCGCAATTCCAAAGATTTTGACAACCCAGATATTGTTGATCAACTGAATAGATTCAATTGCCGAATGATACCACGCTTTGATCATGGTTATGGGTTCATTAAATCACAATTGCAGTTGTAAGAGGATAACGAATTTCTGTATGGAAAGATGTTATTGATACATTTGTGTTGCTTTCAACATATGGTAGGTAATAATCAACTGAGTCAGCGCTAAAGGATAACTTTGCAATGTTTCTCCAGTTGTTCCGGCAATTTTACCTAATTCTGGGTTACTTTCGCGATCGCACACATTGAGTAAGTAAGGCATATCTGAACATAATATATGCTCTAACTTATTCACCTGTTCCAAAGTCGCATGACCATCAACTTCCAACACATCCACAGGTTTACTCATATC
>REBL01000218.1 GCA_007692755.1 Nodularia sp. (in: cyanobacteria)
TGTAAAGCTGCGCTGAATTTCTTTCTTTCTTTCTTTCTTTCTTTCTTTCTTTCTTTCTTTCTTTGTGTCCTTTGTGTCCTTTGTGGTTCGTTCCTCCAATCATTCAGCGCATCCTCATAAAGAATTGATACTACTCAATTTCTTCACAACGAATTAACAGCATCTCCATCGCCTCAGCCAGAGAAATCAACTCAGACCAAGAAGAAGCACTCACTAAATTTTGGGCGTGCGCCAATCGATTTCGTAACTGTTCAGCAGATTTAAGAAAGCGTTCGCCAAACCGTTTCGACTTTAGTCCCAATTGCTGAAGCAGTTCGGGTTGATTTAAAACCAACTCCCGTTTATCACAAAACTGAAGATAGTCCAACAAATCTGTAGCTTCGTTTCTTTGCTGACTCTCTCGCCATAGCCGTTGTGCAACTTCTAACCGTTCAGGTTTGAGGACTTTTTGCCAAGAATCCTGGGGATAGTAAAGCCGCACTAACCGGAGTAAATTCATTTCCAACAGTGTCACCAAACCAAATAGCAGCATTCGCGCAGGTGCTTTTTGCAAGTCGCCACAGGTAATAATCCCGCTAACTTGATTACAGTCGAGGACAAACAAGCGCGGTGTGTGTTGCAGAATGGGTAACAACTTCAGCAGAGGAGTAGAAATAGCAATCAGTTCTTGGGGATGAAATAACCTTTGGTAATCGCCGCATTTACCAGATTTAGCCGATATCAAATTAGAGCGTTCCACATAGCCAGTAATCCGATTTCCCATTTCCACACCGACGACATCAAAATCCTGCGTCTTCATCCAATGCAGTACCTCTGTCACCGGCTCGTCTGCTGATATAGCTTTGAGGGATTCGGCCACATATTCAATGGTGATACTGCTTTCAAACAAGTTCCGCAAGTCTTGGGAAGTGGATTTCAGGTGTTTCATCAGACATCAGCGTGTACTGGCGTAGATGTCAGTTTAGCGGAAATTGGTTGATGACAAAACTTCAAACGCCCAAACCAGAAAGCCTGAGCGCTTGAATCATAGGTTGCAGAGAAACTTCTGCTAGGTAATGAAATTAAGCAGGCATCATTTGCATGGATCTGCAAGCTTCTGCACACTTACGGCAAGATGCGGCACATTGCATCATCTTTTGGTCTTGGCTCATTTGTTCGCAAGCTGTGGCACAGCGATCGCACATTTCCGCACAAAGCATACAAGTGCGTCCCATGAACTCAGAACCGCCCATCATCATGTTCATGCACATCATGCACATTTCTGAGCAGTCGCGCATCATCCCCATCATGCTCATATTCATTTGCTTACCGCCTTTGCTCATGCAGTAAGTCATGGTTTCCATGCACATTTTATGACATTCCATGCAAGCATTCATGCAGTTTTGCATTTCGGTGGTCATAGTTTCAGTCATCATCATCATCATCAGAAAATCCTCCTGAATTATTGATGCTTATTTAGTGTTTTAAGCAGGACTACTTTTAACAGTAATGATATTTTTTGTAGAGTCAATAGTCTTTATTGGGTAAATTTTATAAGTCTACTAAACCGATGTAATTACCGGATTTTTAAGCCAATACTACACAAGAATCGTGTGGTTTTCTGATTTTCTTGTTTGGCAAGAGTTTCAATCTCGCATATTTCAGTGGGGATTTATTGTTGCTAATCAGTGTTTACTTGGGGATCGCAATATCAGCTAATATTTAGCTTAAAAATAATCAACCACAGATGAATGCAGATGAATATGGATTAATATAGCTGATCTAAGCCCCAGCAACACCCGTTTCTACGTCTAAGGATATAAGTTTGTTTAATTTTGAGATATTAGTGAGATATTAATAAGATATTAAATTAAAAAATTCATTCAAATAGAAACTTATGGCAACCGAGCAAGAGCTTCAAACTCTGTTTAATTCCTTAGATCGCGATCAAGACGGCAAAGTGTCCCTGAATGAGTTTTTTTTAAGTCCTGGCTTAACTGCAATCATCTCATCGGAAACAAATACCAATAGCCCCCAGGAGTTACTAGTACAGTATGATTCAGACGAAGATGGTAGTATTACCTTTGACGAGTTAAAGGAAGCAGTTGAGAAAGCAAATAATTTAACCTAGTACAGGTCGGCGGAAATAAATCTACCATTTAAAACAGCCAGAAAGCCTAAAATTAAAGCATGAGTAACTTTTGATTTTTGAATGAGTAACTTCCGCCTTGCGGTACTAGTAGTTAAAAAACCCAATACCTAAAATCCCTCAAAGCTTAGGCTAGAGAGGGATTTGCAATTTCTAGGTCATTGGTGACTCACTAGGGAATTTCAGTAATGATTACGGTTGGAACTCAAAAGGACAGCACTGACGGGGGTACTAGTATCTAACTTTAAGATAAGGCTGTTTCTAAATCAGCTTGCAAATCTTGCTGATTTTCTATACCTACAGATAGACGGACTAAATTGTCCTTAATTCCCCGTTTTTGTCTTTCAGCTTCTGGTAAGGAACCGTGGGTCATTTTGGCGGGATAGCAAAGTAGTGATTCCACTCCGCCTAAACTCTCTGCTAGTAAAAATAACTTGAGTTTAGAAACAAATTTTTCTACCTCAGCTATACCGCCTTTTAACTCTAAACTAATCATCCCCCCAAAGCCGGACATTTGTTGTTTTACTAGTTGATGTTGTGGGTGACTGGGTAAGCCTGGATAATAAATTCGCTCAACTTTGGGATGCTTTTCTAAAAATTTCGCCAAGAATAACGCATTTTTTTCATGTTCCCGCATTCGGACAGCGAGAGTTTTAATTCCTCGTAGCACTAACCAACTATCAAAGGGGCTAGGAATCGCTCCAATGGCATTTTGATAAAACTGAAGTTGGCTGTACAGTTGCTCGTTAGAAGTGATAACTGCGCCACCAATAATATCGCTGTGTCCGCCTAAGTATTTCGTGGTGCTATGAACTACGATATCTGCACCTAAATCTAAGGGAGTTTGAAAGTAAGGACTAGCAAAGGTATTATCGACTACGAGGATAAGATTATGTTTACGGGCAATTTTTGCCAGGGCGGCGATATCAATGATTTTTAATAGTGGGTTGGTGGGAGTTTCAATCCATATGAGTTTGGTATTGGGTTCAATAGAATTTTCTAAGTCTTCAATCTGATCAATATCTATATAGGTAGTGGTTACGCCCCAATTTTTCACCACTTGTTCTAGTAAGCGATATGTGCCACCATATAAATCATCGCCTGCAATAATGCTATCGCCACTTTTAAGCAGACTTAAGACAGTGGTAGTTGCAGCCAATCCAGAAGCAAAGGCTAAACCGAATTTACCATTTTCAATTGCGGCTAAAGATGACTCTAAAGCTGTGCGGGTAGGGTTTCCAGTGCGCGAATATTCATATCCTTTATGCTTTCCTATGGCTTCTTGTTCATAGGTAGAAGTCAAATAAATCGGTACAATTACTGCACCAGTTTGAGGGTCTGATTCCTGTCCTTCATGAATTGCTCTTGTTTCAAATTCCATTTTTGTTACTCCTGGTTTTGACTAATCCAATATCTAATTAAATCGGCTCTAGTAATTAAGCCGGAGGGAGCATGATTGCGTGTAATAATAATCGCTGTAGTTCCAGATAACAGCACTCGATAAGCTTCAGAAATATCAACTTCTGCATCTAGAGTTGGTAAAGGTTTCCCCATCACAGCGACCACTTCCTGGTTAGAGAAATTAATTCCATCATGGAGAAATTTCATTAACGAAGCTTCATTGACGCTACCGACCACATGACTATTATCGATCACAGGTAACTGGGAAATATTCAGTTTTTGGAGCAAATTCACAGCGTTATCTAAAGTATCATGGGAATTCACAGCAACCAGAGAAGGAAAATCAGTTTTCTGTGCTAAAATTTCCCCAACTTTGGTAGTTTTTACAGTTTTACCTTCCCAAAAACCATTTTCCTGCATCCAAGCATCAGAATAGATTTTATTAATATAGTTTCTACCTGTATCTGGCAATAGCACGACAATATACTTTGGTTCTGATAATCGCGCGGCATATTTCAGGGCGGCGGCGACGGCTGTACCACAGGAACCTCCCACTAATAAGCCTTCTTCTCGTGCTAAACGGCGCGCCATATTAAAGGATTCTTTATCACTAATACGAATCATTTCATCGACTAATTGGCGATTAAATGTTTTGGGAATAAAGTCTTCGCCAATGCCTTCAACTTTGTATGATTTCGGGGTGTCGCCTGAAAGTATAGAACCTTCAGGATCTGCACCGACAATTATGATATTCGGGTTTTGCTCTTTGAGATATTTGGCTACTCCGGAAATTGTCCCCCCTGTCCCCATTCCGGAAACGAAAACTTCGACTTTACCTTGGCTATCTGACCAGATTTCTGGGCCTGTGGTTAAGTAATGGGTGAGGGGATTATGGAGATTGGCAAATTGATTTGGTCGGTATGCGCCTGGGATTTCTTTGGCTAGTCTTTCGGCTACGCCGTTATAACTTTCGGGTGAGTCTGGTGCTACGGATGTGGGGGTGACTACGACTTCTGCACCGTAAGCTTTGAGGAGGTTGATTTTATCTTGACTAATTTTATCAGGCATGACGAAGATGCACCGATATTTTTTGACTGCGGCAATTAATGCTAGTCCTACTCCTGTGTTTCCGGCGGTGGCTTCGATGATGGTTCCGCCGGGTTGGAGATGTCCGGCTTTTTCTGCGGCTTCAATCATGGTGAGGGCGATTCTATCTTTGTTGCTACCTCCTGGGTTGAGATATTCTACTTTGGCGTAGATGGTGGAGTTAATGTTTTGGGGTATGGTGTTGAGTCTGACTAATGGGGTTTTGCCTATGGTTTGTAGGATGTTATTGTGGGTGGCCATGGTGGGTTCTGGGAAGTTAAGTTTTTGGGAGGAGGAAGAAAGGAAGGAACGAACCGCAAAGGACGCAAAGTACACAAAGGGAAGAGAAGATAAGGGAAGAAAGATTTGATGGGTATGAGTTACAGGTTCAAGTTAATTGCAAAAAACTATATATAAGCGTTGAATTATAGACTCGATTGTTGATACATTATTGGTGCTGAACTATAAATCCAGTGTTATTGAAGGTACTGAACCAGAATCATTGTCATTATGAAATCTCTACACCGTCCCGATCTATATGGCTGGTCTACTTTCAATCCTGCAAGAAATATTGATTTCAATGGGATTGC
>REBL01000076.1 GCA_007692755.1 Nodularia sp. (in: cyanobacteria)
GTAGTTCTTAAATATTGACTATTGACATCTGAATGATTAATTACCTAATTATTACACCTGTCGCTGAATACATTAACGTAACTTACCAAAGGTATCACTTAAAGGACTGTGTTTGGAGGCTAAACGCGCTCTCCCAGATGCAGCCCATTCTTGTAGTTGTTGAATTTGCTCCACAGCCGTTCGCGCCAGGGGTATAATTTGGCTGGCAGCTTCGAGAATATCTTCATTAGCAAAATCCCGGTTTTGACTAAATCCAATGTGCATCGCTTCCACCAAGGTTTGCTCAATCTCCGCCCCAGAAAAATCGGGCGTTTCATAAGCTAATCTGTCAATATCATAGCTTTTCAGATTATGAGGGCGCAGTCGGGATAAATGAACGTTAAAAATTGCTTTTCTCTCGTCTTGGGTAGGTAAACCCACAAAGAAAATTTCATCAAATCGCCCTTTACGCAACATTTCTGGCGGTAAGGCTTGGATGTCGTTAGCGGTGGAAACAACAAACACAGGTGAGGTTTTTTCGGCTAACCAAGTGATAAAAGTGCCAAATACCCGATTAGCAGTACCTGCATCACCTCTACTCCCAAGTCCCGAAAAAGCTTTATCTATTTCGTCAATCCACAAAACGCAAGGCGCGAGGGCTTCGGCGACTTGAATCATTTGGCGAGTGCGGGATTCTGATTCACCGACTAAACCACCAAATAACCGCCCGACATCGAGGCGTAATAGGGGTAAATGCCAGTGATGCGCGATCGCTTTTGCTGTTAAAGATTTACCAGTACCTTGAATACCTAATAACATTAAACCACGGGGGTGTGGTAATCCGTACTGGCGCGCCTTCTCACTAAATGAGCCGCCCCGACGTAGTAACCAATCTTTGAGGTTATCTAATCCCCCTATATCAGAAATGCGCTCAGTGGCGGGGTAAAAGTCCAGGATTTGGGTTTGGCGGATAGTTTGGCGCTTTTCCTCCAAAACCAAGTCTACATCCTCTGGTTGCAATTCTCCGTGGGAGGCGATCGCTCTGGCTAAAACTCGCCGAATCCGTTCCATAGATAGCCCTTGACAAGAGCGCACCAAGTCATCGAGAATTTTTCCAGATAGGGAGTTTTGACCAGTGCTTTGGAGTAAGCGTTCCACCTCAGTTTTAATTTCTGGGGCTGCTGGTAATGGAAACTCAACCACTGTGAGAACTTCGGTTAAATCGTCAGGAATGGCGACGCGTGGCGATAGTAATACCAGATTTTTGGGTTGGGATTTCAGCAGTCTGGCTAAGTTGCGAAGTTTGCGTGCGATCGCTACATCATCTAAAAACCGATGATAATCGCGTAAAATCAAAACAGCAGGAGCAGAGGCTGGCAACTTTTCCACAAACTCCAAAGCTTGCAAAGGGTTACGCTTGCCAAATCCCGCATCATTGGGGTTTCCCTGGTAGCCATCCACAAAATCCCAAGTATAGACAGGGCGATTACCTTGATTTGCGGCTTCTTCCCGAATCGCCGTTTCTACCCGTTCCTCCTCATAAGTGGGAATATAAATCAAAGGGTAGCGGGCGCGTAGCAGCAATTTAAATTCTTCACGAAAGTTCATAAGTCTAATTTGTAATTCGTAATACTCGCCAAGGGCGAGAAGCAAGCTACGTAATTCGTAATTTGTAATTCGTAATTAAGAATGACATATTATTGAGCTTCTTGTAATCATCCTCCCCATTACCTAGTAGGGGTGGGTTTACAGATATCATCCAACATCAACGAGAATATGAATAAACCCGCTCTTACTTACCTACACTTAAAACCTGCTGAACAGTTAGCGCTAGTTCTGAAAAGGCGAGAGATTTAATTTGCTGTTCTCCGATAAAAACTGATTCTTCATAAAATCCTTCTTCCAGAAACAGCACCGTCACCTTTTTTTCTAAAGGATCAACAATCCAATATTCAGGAATTTCCAAAGCAGCATATTCAGAACGCTTAAAACGATAATCTCGTTTAATTGATTCTGGGCTAATAATTTCCACAGCCAAAAGTGGAGGAGTTTGACAAACAGCAGATTGATCTAAAATATCCGTCACTTGGTCAACCGTTACCACATATAAATCAGCCAGCCTAGACTTACGCCATCCCGTTCTTATACCAGCTTCTCGAAAGCACAGCCAAGGTAAATTCAAGCGTCGTATTTGTTCATCTAACTGGCTTTCAATAAATTTGGCAACTAAAATATGCCTGAAGGTGGGGGGATTCATCAGTTCTAGTCTACCGTCTACCAGTTCATAGCGGTTATCTGTATCATCTTGATATGCAAGATATTCTTCAAAGCTTAATAATTGCTCTTGTGTAGTGAGCATGATTAGCTAATTAGTTTAAAATTCATTACTTACCCTTATTAAAGCATATTTTAAAATATTATGAGATTTCTCATCACAAATTAGGCTAAATTTCATTAGCAATTCTGTACATTTACTGTAATTTATTATGTTTAGTTCCTCATCCTAAAATATACTATAAACACCAAAGTTCTTTTAGCTTATCAATTAGCAGTGTCTGTCGCTTGTTTATTACTTCAGGTGTCCATTCTTGCTCCATAATTACTTGCGTAGTTAGCGCGAAATTAGAAACACCTTTTTTAGTGGTGAAATACTTTTGCTTTTTCAGTTCAAAATCATAGTTTCCAGCGAGACTATTTTTCGAGCCAGAAAGCAAAACTAAATTACCTAGACGATGGACATATTTTTCCCTGTCTTCCTCTGTAGGAAACGAATTCACCCACATACTCTCAGAAGTTGGATTTTGTGGGAGTACGTGTTCAACAGTAATATTAGAGAAGTTATATGATGCTTCTCCTTCCGAGAGTGCAGTATCTAAACGCAGCAAAACATAAAGGCGAATTTTCCTCATTAAATAAAGGTCGCCATTGAGTATTTTGAGGATATGTTCTTTTTCCTGTAATTTCAGTTGTAACGGTGACTCCGATGTGTATAAATCTTCACCATTTTCGATGGAGTGCAGCAACTCACTGTAGCGTTGTATACGTTCGTTAATATTACTTCTTTGAATCATTAAACCAGAAGCCAGACGATCTAAATCCACAAAAAAACGTAATAATACATCTGGCTGCTGGTAATTTTTTGCTAAATATAAAATAGCTGGTGGTATCCAATCCGAATTATCTATCCGGTTCAACCATTTAAATACAAAATTGATTTCTTCTTCCCATTTAATACTTTGATAAGCTTGATTATTGATATCATAAAAAGCATCTGTAAAAGGAATTAAAATTTTATCGATAAACTTTTGCGGATACTGAATAGGACAGGGTGTAACGTCTTTGAGAAATTTTTTAAGAATACTTTCACGAGGTCTGACTTTACTGTAAATCATTCTAATATGAGAAAATAGGCTTTTGAATGTCTCACGTCCTACTTTTTCTTCTAAATCTTCCCATTTAGAACTGTAATTGTCCTGTAGTTCTAGGGGAATTTTACCAATAATTTCTGCTTTAAAAATATCTGCATGAGATAAATCCATCCCCCGATTATTGAGTACAGAAAATATCCGATATGCAGAATCAATATCTGGAGTAGATACAACTACTAGGAAACATCGTTTAATAATAAATTGGGTGAAGCGAAGCAGTTGAGGTTCCGTAAAATCTTGTAAACGCTCAATAAACAAGATTGCATTCTGTATTAAATTTTTACGACTATCTGAAAGTTTAACAGTAATTAATTCATTTATTTTAGAGATACCACCTTCATCTTGAATATTTTCTTTAAAAAATTGAGCATCTCTTTCACGTAAAGTTAAACGATAAATATTAGAGTTTTCTTCACATAAATTTTCCTCTTGATAGAGATATTTTGTCAGTTTATATGCATCTTTTTTAGGAAAAGACATTCGTAAAGCAGCTAGTAGTATTGTAAGTGTAGTTAAACGTTGTTGACCATCCACAACTTGAGCATCTGGTTTATCCCCTTTTATTAGTACAATGCTTCCTAAAAAATATGGGTTTATCTCATCAATCTTCTCTTGATCATCTCCCAAGGATGTAATCAAATCCTCAAGTAGCTCTCCGGCTTGTTCTGTAGTCCAAGCATAAGGACGCTGATATAGAGGAATCGTAAAGACAAAATCATCACTAAATACTTTAGATATGGGGTATTCAGTAGCTGCAATTTTGGAAGAACTCATATATATCCTTTAGTGGCGTAGCAGGTTGGATTTTCACTAAAGTTAGTTTTCCCATTTATATAGCAATAATATTCAATTAAGACTAAAATTCAATAAATAAGTAGCTTGGGTAGAGGAACGTAGCTTGCTTGCCACAGGCTAACCCAAAATTTCAGAGGCTATTTTGCGAATAATCCCAAAAACTTGTAGAGACGCGATTCATCGCGTCTAAATTCATCGCGTCCCTTCAAATCATCCCGGAAGTTGCTTTTTCAACGCTTCCAAAGAAGCCCAACGACTATCCCCCGGCTTATTTGAACCATCAGCATCATCGCTCAAAATACCCGGACAATCGACGCTACAAAGCTGACGCTGAGGTAATGCTAAACACATCTGCTCATATAACCATTCACTGGGATAAAAATAACCTTTAGGTGAGAGAGTTTCCACTAAATCTTCCATCACCACTTCCCGTTCTAAAGGCAAATCCTCTAGTTGAGCAGCAGCTTCATCTAACCAAATAACTTCTGTGGTACTCACCGTCAAACGTTGATTATATTGCTGCAAACAACGGTTACAAGTACAAGTAATAATTGTTTCTGCCTGACTGGTTACTTCCAAGTAACTACCTTGATGATGCACCCGCACGCGACCGCGAACAGGTGTCAAGCTTTCCAGACCAGGGAGAAACTCTTGAACTTGAATTTCCTCTGTCCGCTCCGGGGCTTTGGTGAGCTGCGGAATAAAAATTGCGTCCATAGGATTTCGATATAATTACGAAAATTTAGGTTTTACTATCAGCAATTCTGCTAACAATACAACTCTATTTTAACTCCCATTATTCGCCGTAGCTGGACAAACCACCAAATTACGGTGTGGCTCTATACCACGGCTGAAGGTTTGCAAATCTGTAAATTCTTTCAAGAAAGAGTGAATTTGTCGCCTTTCAGCTGAACTGAGCGACTTGATTTCAACTTCTCCACCAGAAGCGCGGACTTCATTCGCTGCGGCTTCTGCCATTGCGTGAATTTCCGCTTGTCTTTTGACGCGGTAGCCATTCAACTCAATGGTATAAAAAGCTTGTGACTCTTCGGGTATGCCAAGATTCAGCACCGAATTAGCTAAATACTGAATCGAATCTATCACCGAACCATCAGCGCCAATTAAAACTCTGATTTGTTCGGTTGTCAAGTTAGTTTGATCAATTGTCAACCAGTAGCTATCTAGTTCTGGGGAATCGCCAAATCGAGGCGGGTCAATTTCTAAATTCCCCTTAACCTCAGCAGGTATTCCTGTTAATTGCAGCAGTGTTGTTAACCACTGCTGCCCTCTTTTTATTGGACTTTCAAGCATTATCAACCCGTAGTCTTTTTCTTAGAACTCTTTGGCTCAAATGGTAAAGTTCTCTGTTCTGCTGCTGTTTCTTTCTCTTGGGTGGCTACGATTTCTTGTAGTCCCTCTGGTAGAGGTTCACGTGAGAGAATATAAGTCTGGGCAGTTTGGAAAATATTACCAATTACCATATACATCAACACCCCAGCTGGTAGGGGGAAGAACAAAAACATTCCAGAAAATATAACTGGAGTAATTTTGTTAACTGTATCTTGTTGCGGGTTACCACCACTGGAATTCTGCCCGGAAATCATTTGGCTGACATAAAGACTCACCCCGAAAAACAGGATCATTGAGACGATATCCCAATTAATCTGTCCGTCAGGGTTTGTAGCGCCAACCCTACCTAAAGCTTGAATAAACAAAAATCCTTTCTCTGCTGCTAGTCCAGGGATTGAGCCTTGAATTGTCACATCTCCTGGTTCTAAGGCTTCTATATTGCCCTCAGCATCTATTTTTACCCTCTCTTCCCCTTTGGTAACTTTCCATTCAGGAATCAAGTTACTTTCGGGATGTTCTGCTAAAAGCGCCTGAAATGGTCTACCTTCAACAGTCTGATATTGCAGCTTAGTTTTTTCTCCTACGGCTAATTTGTTACCAGCCGGAAGAATAGCTGTGACACGAGTCCGTTCCCCATCAGCAATGTAGATGTTTTGGGGAGCAGTCGCAAAAGCTTGGGGTTGAATGCGTTCAATTTGTTCGGAGGGAAAAATTTGCAGGTTAACGCTATAGTTAGCACCCGCAAACGGTGAACCCCGCAATGTGGCAAACAGGGCTAATAATACTGGCATTTGCAGTACAAGAGGCAGACATCCAGCCAATGGGTTGCCAAATTCTTTTTGGACATTGACCATTTCCTCTTGCTGCTTTTGCGGATTATCCTTATGCTTCTCTTTTATTTCTGCCATCCGCTTCTGCATCAGAGGTTGTACAATTCGCATTTTCCGCATATTACGAATTGAACCAGCACTCAGGGGATAGAGCGCGAAGCGGATTATCAATGTCAAGGCAACGATCGCCAATCCGTAACTAGGCACAACACCATAGAAAAAGTCTATGATTGGCAGCATCACGTTGTTTGAAAGAAACCCGATACCAAAATCCATTATTCTGAATTTAACCTGAGGTACTGTAAACTGAACTGAATCTAATTTATCTAAATCATGATTCCTATATGACTATCCTACGCTACGGATAGCCGCACATTCCAAAATTTGAGGAATGGTTAATCAGTGGGAAGTTTTGAATTGTGTATTTTATGTGAGCAATTTTACCTTTGCTACTCCGACTTTTGTGTACAGACGCGATCAATGCACATGGATACAGACGCGATGAATCGCGTCTCTACAATTTTATTCCCTATGATTTTTTAGCACCACTATACAGGGGATTTTTAGCTATAACTCTTTCGTTGATGTAGTCATAAGTTTCGCGGAAATTGGGAACAGCCCGCAGTTCTAGGCGACTACCATTTCTCAGGGTTATGACCATATCTCCCCAAAAGCCGATGCCACGGGGAACTTTGACGATTTTGACAACTTCTGAATAGATGATGTCAGTGCGATCGCGTCCTCTCCAACCTCCCGTCACAGAAATCCGGCGATCGCTGATCCGAAAGCGTAGCCATAATGCTCTGACGATGGCTCCAACTGCCAATGGTAGCCCGACCACAGTTAGTCCAATCAACGAATTGAGAATTAAGTCCCCGATATGGGGGCCACCCTCATAATAAACTTCTTCACGAATGCCCATCAAATACCTCAGCTTTTACCAACAACTGCTCTAATTCTTGCAGAAATTGTTGGCTTACGCACTTAGATTCTGCTGCTGTTGGTTTGACAACTATCACTACCCGCCAGCCTGGGGACAATTTTGGCAAAAACTGATGCAAAGCCGCTGTAATTTGGCGTTTAATCCGGTTACGAATTACTGCTCTTTTGCTGACTTTGGTGCTAATGGAAACGCCAAATTGTGTGCTGGAGAGGGGTTTTTCACTGGTTGCAGTATCCAAGGAAGGCTTTTTTGAACTTGAAGGTCGTAAAGCTCTCAAGGTGAAATGAGAACTGTGACGACGAATTCCTTCCCGGAAAACTGCCTGGAAATCTTTTCGAGATTTTAATCGATTCGCTTTGGGCAAAGCCACATCTGCTCTTTTTGTTGGAAATTTCCTAAACGCTCAGACGATGACGACCCTTTTTTCTCCTCGCCCGAATCACGTTTCTTCCTGTTGGTGTCTGCATTCTGGCACGAAAACCAGAAGTTCTTTTTTGCTTACGGCAAGTGCCGCCCAGGGTTCTCTTCATACCGTTCTCCTCTTAGGCGATTTTTATAAAAAGTTACAATCCATAACTATATCACTTCAAGAGTCAAAAATCATAAATAATTGCTTAATTTGTGATCAACGTTAAACAACTAGCAAATTTGGTTTCTCACCTTACATTCTCCCCTCTACTTAGCCTGAGCAAGGAGAGGGGTGAGGTTCGATATTTTATTAAATCCTAAGACAGACTTACAAGCCAAGTTCCCACATAACGCAGCATTGGGACATCTCCAGGAGAAAGAATTTGGCAGTTAAAGTGATACATACCCCCAAAAGGCGGGGTTCGCAAGTTAGAGAACACTAACTCAACATCTCCTCCGGCTGGTACTGGCTCTTCAGGAAAAATTTCGATGAGGCGAGCTTCTTTGTTCCACCTCACCTCATTCAGAGGCACTGATTTTCCTCTAACTTTTACCTCAATCTTGTCGGTGTCGAAAGTTCCTTTGTAATAATCTGGGTAGCTAACAGCAAACTGAGCTGCTGCTAAATTCATTTGTTTGGCTGGTATTCTGAATCTGCCTCGATCCCAGCTATTAGATTGTCCACCAAAGTCGAATCTGTAGGGTAGCTGATTTTCGCTTTTGATGCCGCTAAATAGTGTGAGTCCCGGTAAGCCTTGCGCTCCTGTCATCGCTGGAAACCCAGCCAGCAAACAGCTCGTCACAGCTAAAGCCGAAAGCAGTTTCAGAGGCAGTTTGCGCTCAGAACCTGGAAATCGTAAATTTTGCATAGTATGGGCTTCCTCCACCAGAAAATATGTTTGTGATCTCAATTACCGAATTTTAGTATTCGTAACTAAACTTTACTACTGACACCCTGAAAATTGACGTTAAATGGAAACAAAAAGTGCCATCAACCCTGTAAGCTTGTGTAATCGTAGAAAAACTAAGTATTAAATAGAACGTTTATTACTTAAAATTCTTACCGCTAAAAACTGTGAAGTCTACATTAAATAGAAATCTCCGGGAAATTTGATTTTGTTGATAAATATGTATAAATGTATGTTAATTTAAAGGTTTTGTGATAAAAATTGATCTGTACAGTTAGCGATCGCCAATGAATTTGGGCTAGATTAATCAGAATGGGCTGTAATTAAAGCACTAATGATCAAAAAATAACTAAAAAATTATCAAAATTCAAAACTATAAGCAAGGAATCCTAAAACAAGCTAAAGACAAAGATGCAAATTTGGTAATCAACTTAGGATTTGCAATATGTAAACCTGTTTGTAACTATCAATCAAGTGTGACATCTGCAAGGGGTAAAGTGAGTCTAAACCTGGAAAACCAAGAGTAGCAAAGGCAAAATTCCAGGTTCAATCTCCCAGAAACAGCTATTGCAGACAGTTACTGCCCTCAAGGTTGAGTCAGGGAAAAATTACAGATTCCCCCAAAAAAAGGTATTTATCTCCAGGAGATTTCATGAAAATAGCGGTTGCTAAAGAAATTGAAGTTTGTGAACGACGTGTAGCATTAAACCCTGACACAGTTGCCAAATTAATCAAACAGGGTTTGGAAGTATCGGTGGAAACAGGTGCCGGAGAACGCTCTTATTTTAGCGATTCTGCCTATGAAGCAGCAGGAGCAACAATTATCAGTGATACTGCTAAATTATGGGGTGAAGCCGATATTCTGTTAAAAGTTAGCCCACCGCAAGAGCGAGAAAATGGTGGTTCAGAAGTGGAATTACTCAAGGAAGGAGCTGTGTTAATTAGCTTCCTCAACCCCTTGGGAAATCCCGTAGTGGCGCAGGAACTGGCAAATCGCCAAATTACATCTTTTAGTATGGAGATGATCCCCCGGACTACGAGGGCGCAAAGTATGGATGCTTTGTCTTCCCAAGCTTCACTAGCAGGTTACAAGGCAGTATTAATCGCTGCGGCTGCATTGCCGAAGTATTTTCCCATGCTGACCACAGCCGCCGGTACTATCGCCCCAGCGAAAGTATTTATTATGGGTGCTGGTGTGGCCGGATTACAAGCGATCGCCACAGCTAGACGCTTGGGTGCAGTGGTAGAAGCCTTTGATATTCGTCCCGCCGTGAAAGAAGAAGTGCAAAGTCTGGGGGCTAAATTCGTCGAAGTTAAACTCGAAGAAGAAACCACCGCAGCGGGTGGCTATGCTAAAGAAATTTCTGAAGCTAGTAAACAACGTACCCAGGAAGTTGTCGCCGAACACGTCAAAAATGCCGACGTGGTAATTACCACCGCCCAAGTACCTGGGAGAAAAGCACCACGGCTAGTCACAGAGGAAATGGTGGCACAAATGAAACCGGGTTCGGTGATTGTGGATTTGGCGGCGGATCAAGGTGGTAACTGCGCCTGCACTGAAGCTGGTAAAGATATTGTCTGGAATGGCGTAACAATTATTGGCCCAATCAATTTGCCTTCATCAATGCCAATTCACGCGAGTCAGTTGTATTCTAAGAACCTGACATCTTTGGTGCAATTATTAGTTAAGGACAAAGCTTTACAGGTAGACTTTGCTGACGACATCGTAAATGCAGCTTGTATTACCCACGCTGGAGAGATTCGCAATCAACGGGTGCGGGATGCGCTACAGGCTTTGAGTACTCAGATTGGCACACATTAATTAACCGCCGATTTCCGCCGATAAACGCTAATAAGAGTTTATCTGTGTGGATTTGTGGTTCTAAACAGGAGTTTTTATTTCATGACAGAGGCATTAATTGCTGCTTTGTTTGTATTTGTTCTAGCATCTTTTATTGGCTTTGAAGTCATCAACAAAATCCCCCCGACTTTACACACGCCTTTAATGTCAGGTTCAAATGCAATTTCTGGGATTGCGGTATTGGGGGCTATTGTGGCTGCTGGTGCTAAAGATACCAGTGTGTCGGTGATTCTGGGTTTAATTGCTGTGGTACTGGCGACAGTTAACGTCGTTGGTGGTTTTCTCGTCACAGATCGGATGTTGCAAATGTTCAAGAAAAAGGAAGTTAAGGCGTGAGCGATTTTGTACCAACTGGGATTCAGCTGACGTACTTAGTCGCTGCATCGTTATTTATTCTGGGTTTGAAAAAGCTTGGTTCTCCAGCTACAGCGCGCAACGGTAACGTGATCGCTGCTGTGGGAATGCTACTGGCGATTGTCGCCACACTGTTAGACCAGCAGGTGTTGAACTACCAGATGATTTTGGTGGGCTTGGCTATTGGCGCGGGAATTGGCGCGATCGCCGCTTACAAAGTCCAAATGACGGAAATGCCCCAAATGGTGGGTTTACTCAATGGTTTAGGTGGTGCAGCTTCCGCACTGATCGCCGTTGCCGAATTTTGGCGGTTGATCGAAGCTTCTCAACCCATACCTTTGGATGTGAACATTTCCATTTTGCTGGATGTGTTAATCGGTGGTGTTACCTTAACTGGTAGTTTTATCGCCTTTGCCAAATTGCAAGGTTTAATTAGTGGTTCGCCAATTAAATTACCTTTGCAGCAACCATTGAACCTCTTGCTTCTAGTTGGTTATATAGTAGGCAGTGCCTATTTAATCATCACACCTGATAGCTTACCGATATTCTTCGGAGTGGTGGGAGTTTCTTTAGTATTGGGTATCATGTTCGTCCTTCCCATTGGTGGGGGCGATATGCCTGTGGTAATTTCGCTGTTAAACTCCCTATCTGGGATAGCAGCCGCCGCCGCCGGATTTGTGGTCATGAACAATATGTTGATTATCGCTGGCGCACTGGTGGGGGCTTCTGGTTTAATCCTCACCCAGATTATGTGTAAGGCGATGAATCGTTCACTATTCAGCGTCCTATTTGGTGCGTTTGGTGGGGCGGTTGCTGGTGGTGCTACAGGTGGTACAGGTGCTACAGGCGAGCAAAGTGTTCGCAGCATTGATGCCGAAGAAGGCGCGATGATGTTGGGTTATGCCCGTAACGTGGTAATTGTACCCGGTTATGGCATGGCTGTGGCTCAAGCGCAGCATAGTGTGCGGGAATTGGCAGACCAGTTAGAACGCATGGGTGTTGATGTCAAGTATGCCATTCACCCTGTGGCGGGAAGAATGCCAGGACACATGAACGTGTTATTGGCTGAGGCGAATGTGGCTTATACGCAGTTGTATGACATGGATGATATCAATCCTCAATTAGAAGCTGCGGATGTGGCTTTGGTAATTGGGGCTAATGATGTGGTGAATCCTGCGGCGCGTAGTGATGTGAATAGTCCGATTTATGGGATGCCGATTTTGGAAGTAGATCGGGCAAAGCAGACAATTGTGATTAAGCGCGGGATGAGTACAGGTTTTGCCGGTGTAGATAATGAATTGTTCTACAAGGAGAAAACCACGATGCTTTTTGGTAGCGCTAAGGATATGGTTTCTAAGTTGGTTTCGGAAGTGAAGCAGCTTTAACTAACCGCAGAGACGCGGAGAAAGAAAACAATTTACATAGGGCTTGCCTTGGGGGTGTGATGCTTTTGCAAACACTGAGACCCTCAGATCCCCGACTTCTGCAAAAAGTTGGGGATCTTTTTGTTGGTAACTTATTTAGTTGTTAGTTAGTGCAGGTTTTAAATTGGGTAATTTATAGATATAAGCACACTATAGTTAGCAATAAATTCATGGATATTTCTGATTCAGAACTTTCATTAGAATCTTTAGCAGCACGGATTTCAAATTTAGAAGTCGAACAGGATCTCCGCAGAAAAAATATTGCTTGGTTAAAACAGTATTTTGATAAATTGAACCAAGATTTTCAGGGAAGACCGGAAATACAGCAATTGGAATTGATGCAACAAGATGTTGCACTTTTAACGGCACAATTTGCTGAGTTCAAACAATCTTTCAGTGATTCAGCAAATTTGCTTCAAGGTGCGGATAATATTGACGTGTTAACTGAGAAGGATAATGTAAATGATGCTGAAATTGTGAAGCAATTTTTTGAAAGAGTTGAACGGCAAAACAGTCAACTGAGTTCGGTGGTAGAAGTTAATAATACTACAAATGCTGAAATTACTGTAGCTGAAGCAGAATCAGAAATTGATGTTACTGAGAAAGAGGAAGAAAGGAACAATGATTTCACTAATTTAGAATTTCAGCTAGAGAGAATAATCTGGTTAGTCAACAGAATTTACGCATCAGAATCAGAAAGTCAGGATATACCTATTGATGGTATAGAATTTTGGCGGCGTTATGAAGCTGGAGAACGAGATTTTAGCAATTGTAATTTAGCTGGAATTAATTTGAGTGGGAAAAGTTTGCACAATATTAATTTAACTCAAGCTAACCTAAAAGGTGCAAATCTTACTGGTACTGGCATATTTTCAGGAGATTTAAACGGTGCAAATCTTCAAGATGCAGATATGAGTAAAGCCAGCTTATCTAATACAGTATTGAAGCAAGCAAATTTTGATCATGCTAATCTTCATCAGATAACACTCACATCTTCTATAAGTCTAGAAAACGTCACACTCAGAAAAGCTAACCTTGTTGGAGCAGAGCTTAATAATGCTAACTTGAGTGGAGCTAACTTAAGTGGAGCTAATTTAAGTAGTTTAAATTTGAGAGAAATTAATTTAAACGGAGCAAATTTGAGTAATGCTAACCTTCAAAATGCTAATCTATTGGAAACTAACCTTGAAGGAGCAAATCTTCAGGGAGCGAATCTTGAAACAGCAATTTATAATGAAAATACTATCTTTCCTGAAAATTTTATTCCTACAGAATCGGGGGCTTATTTAATCGCTCCAGGTGCATCTTTGGAAAATATTAACTTAGCAGGTGCTGATTTAAGTGGGGTAAACTTAACAGGGGCTAACCTACAATCTTCTAACCTCGATTCAGTCATATTACATGGTACGAATTTAACTCAGTCTAATTTGAGTGGTACAAATTTAACTAAAGCAAATTTTATCAATACAAAACTCATTCAGGCTAATTTGAGTGGAGCCAAATTGAATGAAGCGAATCTCTATGGTGCTAATTTAACTGCTGCTAGACTCACCAATGCAACACTAATATTGTCAAACTTAAGTGGAACTAACCTAACTGTGGCAGTATTAAAAGGGGCTAATTTGACAAACGCAAGATTGTCTAACGTAAACTGTAGCGGTGCTGATTTTAGTGCAGTAAGTTTGGTGGGTATGAGTCTTCACGGTAACTTTGGTGGTGCAAATTTTCGCCAAGCAAACCTCTGTGGAGCCTCCCTTCAGGGTATAAACCTAGAGGGAGCTAACCTTACTATGTCTGACTTACGTGGTGCAAATTTGAGTAATACGAAGCTAGAAAAAGCCAACTTAAAAGATGCAAATATCAGTGGTGCTAACTTAGAAGGAGCAACCCTAACTGGTGCTATTATGCCAGACGGTACAATTCATGATTAGATTTGAACCGATTAAAGTCAATATGCGTCTCTCTGTGTCCTCTGCGCCTCTGTGGTATGGCTAACGCCACGCTCCGCTAACGTTAAAAAAACCATCGCCTGACTTTTCTGAACTATAGGAATCCGATTTGATTATTGAAAAAGTCTAAGTATATGTAGGGTGTGTTATGGCTTTAGCCTAACGCACCGTCTTACAGGTCTTGGTGCCGTACTCTCCTCAATAACACACCCTACTTGTGTTTCATAAATCAAATATGAGTCCTATAGTATCATGTTCAGTTAATCATTTATAAATAAAGTAGGTTGGTTAAAGGAAAGTTAACGTAGTTTGCCAAAGGCATAAGCCGACATTTTCAAGAATTTGTTGGGTTTCACTTTGTTCAACCCAACCTACAAAATATTATTATAAGTATTAATGTGAAGTTGATATAACTGACTGTTGTATCGGAATTTCTAACCATATTTCACAACCTTTACCAGATTCAGAAACACAATCGATTTTACCACCGTGTTTTTCCACAATAATTTGATAGCTAATAGATAGCCCTAAGCCCGTACCTTTCCCTGGTTCTTTGGTAGTAAAGAAAGGTTCAAAAATGCGCGATCGCAGTTTTTCAGGAACGCCACAACCATTGTCACAAATACGAATTAAAATCCGATTCTGGGCTATGACTTTTGTGGAAATACAAATTTGAGGAGTTTCAGTTCTGGTTCCGTCTGCTACTGTCTCTTTCAAAGCATCGATAGCATTATTAATTATATTCATAAATACCTGATTCATCTGGGCGGCATAACACAGCACTGGAGGTAAATCACCATATTGCTTAACTACCTCAATCGCAAAAGAATCACCTTGTGGTTGCAGGCGATGTTTTAAAATTAAGAGCGTGCTATCAATGCCTTCATGAAGGTCAACAGTCTTCATTCCTGATTCGTCCAGCCGAGAAAAATTTCGCAAAGACAAAACTAATTGAGAGATTCGATCTGCTCCCATGCTCATGGAAGTAATAATTTTCGGCAAGTCATCAGCAATAAAATCTAAATCTAATTCTGTCCTTTCTTGTTCAATTTCGCTTGTTGCTTGGGGATATTCTTGCTCGTAAAGTTGCAGTAATTTAAATAAATTTTTAGTGTGTTCATTAACATAAACGATGTTACCAGAAATGAAGGTAATCGGGTTGTTAATTTCATGTGCTATCCCAGCCACTAACTGCCCTAAGCCTGCCATTTTTTCACTTTGGATTAACTGGCTTTGAGCTTGTTTCAATTCTTGGAGTGTCTCTGCGAGTGCTTCTTTTTGCCGTTGAGTCTGTTCCAGTAATTCGGCTTGCTGAATTCCTACGCCTAATTGACTACCAATCTGTACTAGCAAATCTATCTCATTCTCTTGCCAGTCACGAGGTTTCATGTTGTGATAGGCTGCTAACAATCCCCAGAGTTTCTCGCCTTGAAAAATTGGCATTATCATTAATGCTCTGGCTAAATTTGGCGCATTTAGGGGAATGTTACTGTTAATATCATGAATATTATAGATATCTGGAATTACCAAATTTTTACCATTAGCAAAATCTGACCCTTGGGTTGATTGCAAATACTCATCCGCAATCATTGGCAGAAGTTCTGGCACTGATGTCAAACTTGGGGCTAATGATTCTGCGACAAATTCGCCACTCCAATCTGAATTGAAGCGATAGATGGTAACTCGATCAACTTCTAATAGCCTTTGAACTTCTTGAGTCGTAGCTTTAAAAATAGTGTCAATATCCAACGACTGACGAATTTTTTCCACGGTTGCAGCTAAGGTTTTTGCTCTTTGTGCTGCTTGGCGTTCTCGTTTGGCAGCTTTAGCTAGTTTTTCAGCTTGCATTTGCACCTGCTGTAAAGACTCGGCTTGCCGTAATGCTACCCCCAGTTGTACACCAACCTGTGCCAGCAAATTGGTTTCTTCATCTTGCCAATAGCGAGGCTGAGAGTTTTGATAAGCGACTAACAATCCCCAGAGTTTATCACCTTGAGAAATTGGCACAAAAATTTCATTTCGGGCATACTTGTTTCCTTCTTTACCTGGGGAAAAAAAGCGTTCTGTGACTAATTGGGGCTTAACCATTGCTGTCCAGCCATCAACTATGGAATCAGCAACAAATTCGCCACTCCAGTCAGGGTAAAAGCGATAAATTGCGACTCGTTCTACTTCTAATAACCGCAGAACTTCTTGAGTAGTAGTTTTAAAAATGGTGTCAATATCCAGAGATTGGCGAATTTTCTCGACGGTGTTCGCCAGCGCCCTTTGCCTTTCCGCAGCTTTGGTAATTTCTGCTGCTTGGGTTTGCAGTTGTTGCAAAAATTCTGCTTGCTGCAAAGCGACTCCTAATTGAGTGCCGACTTGAGTCAGCAAATAGACTTCATCTTCTTGCCAATTACGAGGCTGGGAGTTTTGGTACACTGCTAGCAAGCCCCAGAGTTTTTGACCGTGGTAAATAGCCATGATCACGTAGGCTTTTGCTTGATAGCTCTCTAAAACTTTAATATAGCAATCGCTAAAATCTGCATTGTAAATATCGTTACAAATCCGATAAACTTCACCTCTAGTAAAGTGACCACCTGCTGTATTTTTTAAATAAGTATCTACTTCGGGAATATTAGTTAAGTTCTTGACGCTACATTCACTAATATTTTCACGTAATCTTGGGTGCTGTAATTGCTCATCCATGAGGGAACACCAGCCCTCGCCCACAGATTCAAAGGCAAATTCACCACTCCAATCTGGATGGAAGCGATAGATAGCTACACGGTCAGCATTCAACAACTGCCGTAGTTCGGCTGTACTGGTGTGAAAAATAATCTCTAGGTCAAGAGTTTGACGAATTTTTTCGATGGTTATGGCGATAGTTTTCTGCCATTCTGCGGCTTTTTCTCTGGCTTTTGCTTTTGCTAGTTGTGACGATTGGATTTTTACCTGTTCTAAGTAATCTGCTTGCTGCAAAGCTACGCCCAAATGTTCAGCAATTAGTTGTACAAACTCAATTTCTGATGTGTTCCATTGCCGAGGTCCACTACACTGATGAATACACAATAATCCCCATAAGTCTTTACCCTTCATCAAAGGAGCAGCTATATTAGCACGGACTTGGAAGGCTTCTAGCATCTGAATATGGCAATCACTGACACCACTTTCATAGATATCGGCGATAAAATTAGTTCGTCCTTGCTGATATAATCCAGCAAACTCCGCCGCAAAGCAGTGGTCACGCAGTTTAACCGTTAATGCCGAATTCCATTCTTCTCCCACATCTTCATAGATAAATTCTCCTTCCCATTCCAACTCAGGATAAAAACGAAATACCCCTACCCGGTCAGTGTTTAAGAGGTGACGTACTTCAGTGACTGTGGTTTTAAAAATGGTGTCTATGTTCAGAGACTCACGAATGCGGGAAATAACTCCAGATAGGGTTTTCTGCTTGTCGCTGTGAGATAGAGGGAGCATGATGTTTGGTTTTTATCCAGAATTCGGTCTTATTGGTTGTATCTGAGCAGGGTTTTCTAGACCCAGTGTGATTTTAAATATTTAATGAAAGTTACTCATCTTATTTTAAAGTGATCCTAGTCACTAGTAATTTAACATATATTAATATTTTTTTATACAACAGAGTAGGGACACGATATAGTCATGTCCCTACAAAAAATTTTTCCCCTGTGAGTAAATTATCGCCGTTTGGGAGAACTGCGTCGGATTTCGCGTTTTTCGTCTTCTCGGCGACGGCGATCGCGCCAATCTGCGAGGGTCAAGTAACCAACGCCACCAGTAACCGCCACGAGCAGTAATAAGGCTACTAAAGCCAAAATATTCAGGAATGGATTTTCCACGCTTCCCCTATAATCCGTTACGTCCCCAAACTACCATTGCAATCGACCAAGTAAACACAACCAAAAGCGATACCCAGCCCAGTGTCAAAGTTGCCATAGTCTTACTTTCAAATAATTACAAAACGTCTCTAATACCTATGATAATGGGAAAGGGCAGTTGATTCTGCAACGGTTTTGCTCAATTGTGAACCTGGACTTGATATTACGCATATATGAAAAGTGAACGAAATTTCCGATAATCAATTGATGGCAGAACGCCTAGAATCTCTCAAAGCCGGAATAATTGGGGGTTTTTCTCTGTATGTTGCTTTCCTAATTACCAGTTTAGTTAATACTCTGGTGTTAGCTAAGTATGTTCCGAGACTGGCAAGTCTGCAAATAGGTATTAATTGGCATTGGTGGCTGAGTGGAGGAATTGCGGCCTTTTCTGGCTTGTTATTTGGTGTGACTTATCGCTACATCATCCGCACTGATAAAAATCCTCAACTCAAATCTGGTGGTGTCATGGCTTTTGGTTTAGTGCGAGGTTTAACCCAGATAGATTATGCCAAGATAATTTTACCGGGTTTGGTGCAAGCTGGGGAAAGTGTTTTGTGGTTTGCAATGGGGGCGATCGCTCTCGATATTGCTATCCAAATCGGCTGGATAAAACCTTTTACATCGAGAAATTCAAGTTGAGCCAAAGGAGTGATTAAGCTGGTAAATCAGAAAAGATACACTGAAATAGTAACAATTTCAAGAGCAAAAATCTCATGCCAGCACCCAGTCCTCTGAAAACCCCCTCTTTGCTTCAGCAGTTACAGTGGGTGGCTGATCCTGTAAGCTACATGGAAAAAGCAGCCCAAGAATATCCTGATATTTTCATGGCTAATGTGATCGGTTTTGGTAACGACTTGGTATTTGTGAACCATCCCCAGGCGGTACAAGAAATTTTAACCAATGATCGTAAGACGTTTTTCGCTGCTGGTAAAGAGAATAAACTTTTGCACCCGTTAGTGGGAAACTATTCAACTTTTATGCTAGATGGCGATCGCCATAGAAAACGGCGACAGTTAGTCATGCCCTCTTTTCATGGCGATCGGATGCGAAGTTATGGTGAGTTAATTACTCAAATTACAGAAACAGTCTGGAGTCAATTACCCACAGATCAACCCTTCACTACTCGCAACGCGACACAAGACATTTCCTTGCAAGTCATCTTACAGACTGTTTTTGGTGTATGTGAGGGAGAACGCAGCCAACAACTGAGAAAACAACTGGTATTGATAGCGGATCTATTTCGTTCACCTTTGACTACGAGTTTTTTATTTTTTCCTTTCCTACAGAAGGATTTAGGTGCTTGGAGTCCCTGGGGCAAGTTTTTAAGGGATAGACAGCAAGTTGATCAGTTAATTTACGCTGAAATTGCGGAACGCCGACAGCAGAACCATAGAGATCGGATTGATATCCTTTCCTTACTCATGTCAGCAGAAGATGAAGCTGGTAACCCCATGACAGATCAGGAGTTACGTGATGAGTTGATGACTCTGTTGTTAGCTGGATATGAAACCACAGCCACCTCAATTGCTTGGGCATTATATTTGATTCAAAAACACCCGGAAGTCCGAGAAAAACTGCTGCAAGAACTGGACACCCTTGGGGATTCACCAGACCCCATGAGCATTTTTCGGTTGCCTTATCTGACGGCTGTTTGTAATGAAACCTTGCGGATTTATCCCGTGGTAATGTTGACGTTTCCGAGAATAGTACAAGAACCTGTGGAACTCTTAGGATATTCTTTAGAACCGGGTACAGCAGTAGGTGGCTGTATCTATCTGGTTCACCGACGCGAAGATTTATACCCAGAGCCTAAGCAATTTAAACCAGAGCGTTTTCTCGAACGTCAATTTTCTCCTTATGAATTTATCCCTTTTGGTGGCGGTGTGCGTCGCTGTATGGGCGAGGCTTTAGCGATATTTGAAATGAAGCTCGTATTGGCAACAATCCTTTCAAGCTATGAACTCGCATTGGTTGATGACAAACCAGAAGTACCCCGCCGTCGAGGTGTCACTCTTGCACCAGGCCGTGGTGTGAATATGGTGATTACAGGTAAGCGATCGCCTCAAGAATCTTCTCTGAGTATGGCAACAAATTAGACTCAGACAAGCGGCAAATAACCAATTGGTGTTAGGATTACACCTAAAATCTAATTTAATATGAAATCCCTAACCTCCCGTATGCAGGCGGTACAGTCGCCAATTATTCCTGTGGTTGGGGAATTAATTCAAAATTCTCCTGGCACTATTTCTTTAGGACAGGGTGTAGTTTCATACAATCCACCGCCAGAAGCCATTGAGCTTTTACCCCACTTCTTAGCAGAATCTTCTAATAATTTATACAAAGCTGTTGAGGGAATTCCCCCATTATTGGCAGCGCTAGCGGCAAAGTTGCAAACCTTCAATGGCATTGCAATTAATCAAGATAACTCCATTGTGGTGACTGCGGGCAGCAATATGGCGTTTATGAATGCTATCTTAGCCATTACTTCCCCCGGTGACGAAATTATATTAAATACGCCTTATTATTTCAATCATGAGATGGCGATCGCCATAGCGGGTTGTCGTGCAGTGTTGGTAGCCACAGATGAAAATTACCAACTGCGTCCAGAGGCGATCGCCCAAGCAATTACACCCAAAACACGGGCTATAGTTACAATATCCCCCAATAATCCCACGGGAGTTATTTATCCAGAAGCGGCATTAAAACAGGTAAATCAAATTTGTGGAACTCATGGCATTTATCACATTAGCGATGAAGCCTATGAATATTTCACATACAACGGCGTAAAACACATTTCTCCTGGGGCGTTTAGTGGTGGTAGAGAATACACCATTTCCCTGTATAGCCTTTCCAAAGCTTATGGTTTTGCCAGTTGGCGGATTGGTTATATGATAATTCCGCAACACTTGTTTGTCGCCGTCAAAAAGATTCAAGATACAATTTTGATTTGTCCGCCAGTGGTTTCCCAGTATGCAGCGTTAGGAGCATTACAAGCTAAACCAGAATATTTACATAAAAATATTGGTGCTATTGCTCAAGTCCGAGATATAGTCATTGATGCCCTCAAACCCCTAGAAAATTTATGTAACATAGCCCCTGCCAATGGTGCGTTTTACTTTTTCCTCAAAGTTCATACTCAGATGGATGCCTTTGAGCTAGTTAAAAGGTTAATTCAAGAACATCAAGTAGCAGTGATTCCCGGCACAACCTTTGGGATGAAATCAGGATGTTATCTGCGGGTTGCTTATGGGGCGCTGCAAAAAGATACCGCCAAAGCAGGTATTGAAAGATTAGTAAAAGGCTTACAAATTTTACTGAGAAATGGATCGGGGCGGGTTTAAGCAGTTAGTCTGTGGTCTGTCGAAATTCTTCATGAACCCGCCCCTACGGGAGTGGGGAGACAACTCTTATCTTGCACCATTTAAAATCAGCTACAAAACCCGCTCGAAAATCAATTTCCGAGAGCTAATAGCTAAAGTCCATTCAAATGGACTGAAATCTTTCCCCAGTCGTCTTT
>REBL01000130.1 GCA_007692755.1 Nodularia sp. (in: cyanobacteria)
TCAATATATTCCCGATTTAACAACTCATTTATTTGATTCCTATAATGTCAGTTCCAACCGGATTAAACTGAATATTGAAGTTGATCATGCTAGTTTGGATATCGAAACCGCAATTCCTTGTGGTTTGATTATTAATGAATTAGTGTCTAATTCTTTAAAATATGCTTTTACTGGTGATCGTTCCGGAGAAATTTGGGTTAAATTTTATCGAGAAGCTGAAAGAAATTTAATCCTGATTTTGGGTGATAATGGAGTGGGCTTACCAAATGATTTTCAGCAAAAAAAGAAAAAAACACTAGGAATTACCTTAGTTAAGGGGTTAGTTCAACAGATCGGCGGAACTCTCGATATTAAATCTCAGCAGGGAACAGAGTTTACAATCACTTTTAGTAACAACCGCACATAAACATGGTCAACATCCAACATCATAGCAAGACTATCAAAACCGTGAAAATTCTTGTTGTTGAAGATGAATTTATTCTGGCTATCAACTTACAAGAAACTTTACAATTCCTGGGATACACTGTTGTAGATATCACCGATTCCGCAGCATCTGCAATTACCAAAGCCAAAGCATTACGCCCAAACATCATTCTGATGGATATCAGACTGCGAGGAGAACAGGATGGTATCCAGGCGGCAGAGCAGATATGGAAGATGCTGCAAATTCCTGTGATTTATGTAACCGGACACTCTGATAAAAGCACGGTAGAACGGGCAACTTTGACAACCCCCTTTGGGTATATTCTCAAACCCATTAAAGAGCAAGAACTTTATGTAGCAATTCAAACAGCACTCAGCCGCTATGAACGTGAGCAGTTTTTGAGTTCTGTCCTCCGGGGGATGGAAGATGGGGTGATTGTGGTTGATCCTCAACGGCGAATTAAATACATGAATCAAGAGGCTGAAACACTCACAGGGTGGCGATGGGATGAAGCCAAAGGACAGTTATTAGCTGAAGTTGTCCAACTGATTGATGAACAAACTCAACTACCCGCAGACAATCCGATCATCTTTGCCCTCGAACAAGAAACTACTATTTATCTAGACAGTCTTGTACTACTGGTTGCTAAAGACGGCAGAACTATTCCCATAGCTCATAGTGCTACACCTTTGAGAGACCATGACAGTGTAATTACAGGTGCGGTTTTAGTCTTTCGAGATGACACCCAACGCCAACTCACCGCAGAACGTAATCTTGCCGATGAAAGTGCCAGACAACTAGGAATTCAACTGTTAGAAATGCAAAAATTAAACCAGTTGAAAGAGGATTTTTTGGCAACCACATCTCACGAAATGCGAACGCCATTGTCAAATATCAAAATGGCTATATGTATGTTAGAACATATTTTAGATCAACAAGGAATTTTGCAGTCAGCATCGCCTGTTGCATCTTGGTCAGTCAATCGTTATTTAAATATTCTCCGTGAACAGTGTGAACAAGAGCTAGACTTAGTTGACAATTTGCTATATATGCAAATAATTGATGCAGATTTTCATGCCTTACAATTAACTTCTATTCATATCCAAGATTGGCTGCCTCACATCACTGAACTTTTTCAACAAAGTTTTGAAAATAGCCAACAGATTTTACAGGTAACCGTTGCCCCAGATTTACCACCTGTGCTTTCAGATTTGTCTCTCCTGAACAGGATTTTATCAGAGTTACTCAATAATGCTGGCAAATATACCCCTGTTCAGGAAAAGATCACAGTCAATGCCCAACTGGTAACGAATACAGATGCCGAAATGCCCTTATTTGAAATTACAGTCAGCAATTCTGGGGTCAAAATCCCCATAGAAGAACAATCTCAGATTTTTAACCCATTTTACCGCATTCCACAAAGCGATCGCTGGAAACATGGCGGTACAGGATTAGGTTTAGCATTAGTGAAGAAGTTAGTGCAGTATCTCCAAGGCACAATTACAGTTACCAGCACTCAGGGGTGGACAAGTTTTATTGTTCAATTACCGTTAACTTTTTCCAAGTAAATGCTGTCGTAGTGCTTGGCGCATCACATCCACCGGTAAAGTTTCCCGTTGTAACCAGATTTTTAAAGCGGCTACTCCTTGTTGAACAAGCATTTCTAAACCATTGATGGCAATTGCACCTTGTTTTTGGGCTTGCTGGAGGAATTGCGTGGAGTGAGGAATATAGATTAAATCATAAGCGATCGCACCGGGTGATAATTTCTGCATATCTTCCCCACTCACAGGTGAATCATTCATCTGGGGATACATACCCACAGGTGTTGTATTAACTAACAAGTTGGCTTGGGGAATCAGTTGTGCTAAATCATCCCAGAGATGAACTTGTAATTTTGACCCTAACGGTGAATTTCCCCAACTCTGGCGGAATGCGTCTAATTTGTGCATATTGCGCCCCACAACATGAATTTGGGCAAAACCTAGCTGCTGACAACCTGCGACAACTGCCCTAGCTGCACCACCATTGCCTAAAATTACCGCTATTTTTTGACTCCAGTCTTGCTGATATGTTGTCTGCAAGGGAGCAATAAATCCTTCTATATCTGTGTTTGTCCCTACCCATTGATTATTTTGGCGACTAACAGTATTGACTGCGCCTATAGCTTGGGCTATGGGGGTAATTTCTGATAACAACGGCATAATTGCCTGTTTATGAGGAATGGTGACGCTAAAACCCACAACGTTGATAGCTGCGAATCCGGCGATCGCCACCTCTAAATTCTCTGGTTTAATCGGAAAGGGTAGATAAATATAATCTAATCCTAATTGAGCGATGGCGGCATTATGCATCAGTGGCGATAACGAATGTTCCACTGGATGCCCAATTACGCCCAAAAGTTGAGTTTTACCTGTAATTAATGGTTTAGTCATTGGTCATTGGTCATTAGTCATTGGTCATTGGTCATGAGAGATTTGCATCCTGGAGGATACGATTACAATTATGAGAGTCACTTAATATTTGTTTGTATCATGCAAATAACCACAGCTGCCTCCACAACTCCAATTCCTGGTCAATATTGGCAGTGGCGAGGTCATAATATCTACTACGTCCATGCGGGAGAAAAACAACCGCAACGTCCACCCCTGCTGTTAGTGCATGGTTTTGGCGCATCCACAGACCACTGGCGCAAGAATATCACAGGACTGTGCCAAGATTTTGAAGTATTTGCCATCGACCTTTTAGGATTTGGCCGTTCCGCAAAACCAAAATTGCAATATGGCGGTGATTTGTGGCGTGACCAACTTTCTGATTTTATCAGTGAAGTTATTGGACAAAAAGCCGTCTTAGGAGGGAACTCTCTGGGTGGTTATGCTTGTTTGTGTGTAGCGGCACAGTGTCCTGATGCTGCGGCTGGATTAGTCTTACTCAATAGTGCTGGCCCCTTTAGCCAAAACCAATCAACCTCTGAACCAGAAGCATTACAAGCCCAAATTCAGCCCCCCAAACAACCCTCGGCTTTACAAAAACTCTTAGGTGATTCTGTGAAGTGGATTTTTCAGCAACCTTTTAGCCAGTTTCTGTTATTTCAATATGTGAAACAACGTTGGGTAATTCGCCAAACCCTAGAAAAAGTTTATCTAGATAAAAGTGCCATTACAGAACAATTAATTGATGAAATTGCTCGTCCTGCTGATGATTCTGGCGCTTTGGATGTGTTTGTTTCAGTTTTTAGCACTCCCCAAGGAGAAAAAGTTGATGTGCTGTTAAAACAATTAACTTGTTCAGTGTTGCTGTTGTGGGGAGAAGCTGATCCTTGGATGAATGCAAGGGAACGTTCCCAAAAGTTTCGGCAATATTATTCTGAAGTCACAGAACATTTCCTTCGTGCAGGTCATTGTCCTCATGACGAAGTACCAGAACAGGTGAACCCACTGTTACGCGATTGGGTATTGTCAATTTCTCAATAAAATTTCATATAAAAACACTAGAAACCGAAAAACCTGGTACGGGTTGACCAGGTTTTTATAGGTTCACAGTTTTGCAATTGTTAAGCTTGTTAATTTATTGAAAGTTCAAAAACTAGGGTTTACAGAGCATCTAGCAACATCAGCAATTTCACTGTTTCCGCTTCAGGATTTGGCTTTGACCAGAAAATCTAGTTTTTTGCCACTTATGATTGATATACTGATATTTGCCTGGGTTGATGACAGGGGACACACAGTCATTTACCCTTTGGGGTTGGTTTTTTATATTGCGTCCTACTGTTTAAGTTAACACTAACTTGGTAATACTCAAGTTTAAATTTACTAAACTTGACGTTTTGTTTCAGTTTGCAATATATAACAAGTTAACAGTAGAAAACTAAGTCTGTACTGTATTTGCTGACTGGTTAAATAACAAATCTCGTGCTTTTTCCAGATCAAGTTCCTGATTTTTAAATGCTTCTGCTTTTTCGTAAGCGCGAATAGTCGCCGGACGAGCCTGAATTGTGGCAAACCACCGCTGCAAGTGGGGAAAATCCTCTAGTTTCTGGCTTTGGCTTTCATAGGGGACAATCCAAGGATAGGCGGCAATATCAGCGATAGAATAATCACCAGCGACGAATTCTCTATCTGCTAGGCGTTTATTTAGCACTGCATATAAACGTCCTGTCTCTTTGACATAGCGATTAATGGCGTAATCAATTTTTTCGGGAGCGTATTTGTTAAAGTGATGGTTCTGCCCCGCCATTGGCCCTAAACCCCCCATTTGCCAGAATAACCACTGGAGGACTTCAACGCGAACGCGCACATTTTCAGGAATCAATTTTCCGGTTTTTTCGGCTAAATAGAGCAAAATTGCCCCAGACTCAAACACGGAAATCGCACCATCCTGGGTAACAGGTTCATGGTCAACAATTGCTGGGATGCGATTATTAGGAGAAATCTGGAGAAATTCTGGCTGAAATTGTTCTCCAACCCCAATATTTACTGGAATAATTGTGTATGGTAACCCAACTTCTTCCAGAAACATGGTAATTTTATGTCCGTTGGGGGTTGTCCAATAGTAAAGTTCAATCATCGGTTGATAAATTACGAATTAGGTGAATTTAACCTTGATATGAATTTCCTATTTTACCTACAGACACGTTATCAGATAATGGTAAACGACCTGGGTTTAAGCGTGGTTCGGCTGCATAGCCCACAGGAACTAAAACAGCGATTGCTAAATCAGGATCATTTGCACCGATTATTTCTTTAACTTGTGCCTCAATCCAACCATTCATAAAGCAAGTAGACAACCCCAAACTTTCTGCGGCTAAGACTAAATGGGTAGCAGCAATAATCGCATTTTTGATGGCATATTCCCGGCGTTTGTCTCCTAGCCCGGCTTGAAATTGGGGAATAGCGCTCTTAAAGTAGTTTATTGTGCCTTCATTCCAAGCTTGATTAGCGATCGCCTGTTCATAAATTGGGGTCAAATCTTGTTCCCCAGCGTTGGGATCGGCTGCAAAAACAAAGGTAACTGGGGCTTGAATAATTTGCTGTTGATTCCAAGCAGCTGCGGCTAATGCTGCCTTTTGCGCTTCATCTTGGACAAGCACAATTTGCCAGTCCTGGATATTGAAACTACTGGGCGCAGCTACAGTTAACTCTACCAGTTGCTTCAGTAATTCCGGGGCGATGGGGTCGGTTTTAAAAGTCTTGATGGAACGACGCTGGATGATGGCGTTAGGTACATCTAAAGGTTTAATTTGGGTGGTAGGATGCATGAGATTCTCCTGATAATGACGATATTAGCTTTTCAGCTTGTTGATCCGTTCACAGCACTCAGCCCTTTTGTGTACAGACGCGATTGATCACGTCTGTAGACTCAGTAGGCTATGATTGTTTAATATACTGCCCTAAAGTTTGAGCTAAGGTAGTTTTTTGTACTGCACCCACGACTATATCAACTTGTCGTCCCCCTTGAAATACCATGAGTGTGGGAATGCTCCGAATACCGTAATGGCTAGCAACAGTGGGGTTTTGATCTGTATTCAATTTCACCACTTTTACCTGTCCGGCGTATTCGCCAGCAACTTCATCTACAACTGGAGTCACCATCCGACAAGGACCACACCAAGGGGCCCAAAAGTCCACTAAGACTGGAATTTCACTTTCCAGGACTTCTTGTTTAAACGTGGCTTCTGTGACATTTGTAACGGATGACATAAGTGCCTCCTGATTTAATTCAATTGTTCGATATTATCGAATAAACAAAATATACGGCATTTAAAGCGATAATGCAACCATGAAATTTTTATATCATCCAGACCGAAAAGATATTTCCTTACCAGGAGTGCTGTATGCTTTGGGCGATCCAGTGCGGCTAGAGATTGTGCGGTTGCTGGCGACTCAGGGTGAACAATGTTGTGCGGGGTTTGATTTTGCGATCGCTAAGTCTACCATGTCCAATCACTTTAAAATTTTAAGAGAGTCGGGTGTGGTGTTAACTCATAAAGAAGGAACACAACACATCAATAGGTTAAGACAAGAAGATTTAGAGGCACTGTTTCCAGGTTTGCTGGATGCGGTGTTGAATTCGGCACAACCATTACTGCTTTATCAACAACGATCTACGGTGAACATTCGTTAGCTAGACAGATTTCCTTGCCATAGTTCTTGACCGTTTTTAAGATGACTGTTTTCTTGCATCAGGGGTATTTTCACAGTAAAAGTTGATCCCTGTGACTGCCCCAAACTGGTTGCGGAAATTGCGCCGCCGTGTAGTTCTACTAAATGACGCACAATCGCCAATCCTAAACCTAATCCACCATGCGATCGCGTGGTGGTACTATCAGCCTGTCGGAAACGATCAAAGACTTGAGGTAAAAATTCGGCGTTAATGCCAATGCCTGTATCAATCACTTGGATTTGGGCATAGGCAGATTTAGAGAAATGCAAGGGCGCAGAAGTAGAGGAAAGTTTAACTTCTTCACGGGGAAAGAACTGATCTTCCCCTTGTGATTTTACAGTATGAGCCAGCACTTCTACCCTACCGCCTTCAGGAGTGAACTTAATCGCGTTCGTGAGTAAATTCCAGACGATTTGCTGCAACCGGGCGGGGTCTCCACAAACCGAGTTGAGAGAAGTATCGAAAATAGGATTTAACTCAATATTTTTGATTTCTGCTAGAGGTTGCACGGACTCTAAGGCTGCCTCAATGATAGAAATCAGATTGACCACAGTTAAATGCAACCGTAGCTCACCACGAATAATTCGCGATACATCCAAGATATCCTCAATCAGCCTCATTTGAGAGATGGCATTGCGTTCAATGGCATCCAGAGCGCGCGCAGTCGCTTTTTCGTCAAGTTTCTTAGCGCGGAGGATTTTTGACCAACCCAACATGGAAGTCAAAGGTGTGCGGAGTTCATGGGAAAGCACAGCCAAAAACTCATCTTTCATCCGGTTGGTAGCCTCTGCTTCTTGCCTAGCCGTCTGTTCTCGAATCACTTGAGCGCGAACTTCTTCAGCTTGCTTACGTTCAGTAATATTTTCCAGAGTCCCGACATAACCGAGTAATTCACCTTGGCTAGAAAACATGGGTGAAGAGCGAACCTTAACCCAAGGTTGACTACCATCTGGTTTTTTAAAGCGGAATTCTGCGGCATATTCCTGACCTTCGCGAATATAGGCAGACCAACTAGCGATCGCTTCTTCTTGGTCTTCTGGATCTACACATTCGAGCCATCTTGTTTCTAAACTCTGTGCTAAACTAAAGCCACAAATTTCTTGATAGCAAGGATTAGTATATTTACAAACTCCTTCAGTATCAGTCTCAAAAATCCCCATCGGTGAACAGGTACTCAGTGAACGGAAGCGTTCTTCACTTTGCTTTAATTCCGCATTGATAGCTGTTAATTCAGATGCCTGTCGTTTAACTGCTTGTGTTTTCTGAAAAAGTTCCACAAATACTGTAACTTTAGATAGCAATATATCTGTATCTATGGGTTTAAGCAGATAATCAACAGCGCCTAAAGAATAACCTTTAAACAGCATTTGATCGCTCGTACTAAAGGCTGTAAGAAAGATAATAGGAGTATGGCGCGATCGCCCGCGACTGCGAATCATGGTGGCAGTTTCAAAACCATCAATCCCTGGCATTTGTACATCCAGTAAAATTACCGCAAAATCTTGATGCAACAGACACCTAAAAGCTTCTTCTCCCGAAGTGGCTTTGACTAGGTTCTCCCCTAATCTTTCCAAAATGGCTTCTAGCGCCAGCAAATTTTCTACCTTATCGTCCACCAAAAGGATATTTACTTTGGAATCCGGCTGCATGAGTTTATTTCACTAAATGCTTGGTTTAAATCTCTTTCAAAAACAGATGGCTGGAATTATTATTACACGAGAGACTGATGCCAGGCCTTAATTCTAGTTTTTTCCTGTACAGAAGCGATTGCTCGCGTTTCAGCACTTTTGATCGTGGCAAAGTGCAACAAGTCGCTGGGCTATTTCTAATAGTGGCAAAATTCCATCTACTTTCACAGCCGATATGGCTGCTGCTGGCATGATTGAGCTTTCTGCCGTGGCTGGTTCCTGGACGATAGTCATTCCTCCCCGGTCTTTGATTTTTTTTAAACCTTGTGTGCCATCTTGATTTGCCCCTGTCAATATAACACCAATGGCTTGTTCAGCGTATATATCAGCCGCCGATTCAAATAGCACATCAATAGATGGTCTAGCATAAGAAACAGGCTCATCTGTAGAAAGAGCTAAATAACCTCGTTCAATCAGTAGATGATAGTCTGGTGGAGCGAGATAGACCTGTCCTGGTAAAATTTCATCTTTATCTTCGACCTCTTTAATCGGCAAAAATGAATTTTCTTGTAATAGTGCCTGCAATGCATTACCTGAATTCTTGTGCCGATGTTGGACAATCGCAATTGGTACGAGAAAGTCCGCTGGTAAATTACTGAGAACTATTTGCAGTGCAGATAATCCTCCTAATGAAGTACCCATAACTACAAATTTAAAAGCCACTAGTTTAGCCTCCGGTAAAGCTTTTCGCCCTTAGCTATCTCACTATAATACTGCTCATAGTAACTAAATTTGATCGATTCTTGGCGACCTAAACCTAAAATACCAAAGGAGCAAAGACTATTATAAAATAGTGCGTGTACTTGCTTTTGCAGGATCTGATTAAAATATATTAAAACGTTGCGACAAAGTATCACATTAAATTCATTAAAAGAACTGTCAATAGCCAGATTATGCTGGGCAAATATCACATTTTCTTTCAGAGATGCTCTAAATATAGCACTGTCATAAGCGGCAGTGTAATATTCCGAAAAAGACCGCTTACCACCTGATTTTAGGTAAAGTTCTGTATATTCCTGCATTTTGTTTAAAGGGAAAATACCATTTTTGGCACTTTGTAGAACATTTTCATTCGTGTCGGTGGCATATATGCGGCAACGGTGGTAAAGTGCCTCTTCTTGCAACAAAATCGCCATTGAATAGACTTCTTCTCCAGTTGAACATCCAGCGTGCCAAATACGAATAAACGGATAGGTGCGTAATAATGGGATAACGTGATTTCTAAAAGCCAGATAAAAGCCAGGGTCACGAAACATTGATGTGACATTCACAGTCACACTGGGCAAAAATCTGGCTAGACAAGAGCGATCATGAAGTAATCGCTCTTGCAATGCCGAAATGTTATTTAAACCATCCAAGCGCATAAAGTTTTGAATCCGGCGTTTCAGCGAAGATAAAGCATAATTACGGTAGTCATAACCGTAGTATTGATATATCCCCTCTAATAGCAATTTGATTTCGATGTCCTCCAAGCTAGGTTTAGGTAAATTCATCTGGGAAAGTTTATTTATTTATAGAAAATCCCTAAATTGGGAGAGGGAATCAGAAGTATTATTACTCAAAATGAGCCTCAGATACTCGATGTGTTTAATCAGTTGGGGATATTTTTATTCGCAACTGATGTTGGATTAGTGATATAGCCACACTCGTAGCAGAGAAAGCAGCTGCTCTGTATCTACAGGTTTGGTGATATAATCAGACGCGCCTGATTCAATACATTTTTCGCGATCGCCTGGCATAGCTTTAGCAGTTAAAGCAATAATTGGTAAGGAACGAAATTGCTGTTGCTGACGAATGGCTAGGGTTGTTTCATAACCATCCATTTCTGGCATCATAATATCCATTAAAACCGCATTAATATCAGGATTTGCTTGGAGTATTTCTATGCCATCTTTGCCATTTTCGGCAAATAAGACTTCCATCTGATAGCTTTCTAAAAAGCTAGTAATAGCAAAAATATTTCGCAAATCGTCATCCACAATTAGAATTTTGCGATTAGTTAACACCGGGTCTGTTTGACGTAATTGCTCTAATATTTGCTGTTTTGGTTGGGGTAAATTAGCCTGGACTCGATGTAAAAATAAAGCAGTTTCATCGAGTAAACGCTCAGGCGATCGCACATTTTTAATAATAATTGTTTCTGCCAGTCGTCGCAATTGGGTATCTTCTTGTCGAGTTAATTCTTTGCCTGTATAAACGATGATTGGCAGTTTTAACAGGCCGGATTGGTGCTTAATTTTTTCAATCAATTCCAAACCACTCATATCCGGCAAACCTAAATCCATCACAATACAATCAAATCGCTGTGATTGCAAAATTGCCAAGGCGGCGGTTCCCGTATTCACTGCTGTACTGTGAACATCGCCACTACCGATTAATTCAATAATACTTTGAGCTTGTACTGGATCATCTTCGATAATTAAAAGATTTCTCACCTTACGCTCAATAAAGCCTTTCACTTCAGTTAATGCGTGATTTAAATCTTCTGGAGATATGGGCTTTTGCAGGTAACTAATAGCTCCTAAATGTAACCCCCTTTGCTTTCTATCATCCACAGAAATAATGTGTACAGGAATGTGTCTGACTCCTAAGTCATGCTTCAAACGGTCTAGTATTGTCCAACCGTCTATATCTGGCATCTGGATATCTAGTGTAATAGCATCGGGTTTGAACTGTTGCGCTAAAGCCAAACCTGTTCTACTCTGTAAAGCAACGATGACCTTAAAACCCTGTTGACGGGCAATTTCTAGGAAAATGCGCGCGAATTTGTCATCATCTTCGATAATTAGCAAAACGTGATCGCCTGGTTGAATGTTGTCGCGATCATCTAAAATTTTATGAGGCTGAGATGCTCCCAGTTTATCTGATGGCGTTGTGGATAGATTCAATGAAGAGGAAACTTTTTTGGGAGTAATTTCATCAGGAATCACTGTTTTTCCATCACCTACATAAGTTTGAGGTAGATAGAGAGTAAAAGTACTTCCCTCTCCTAATTGACTGTGTAATTCAATTCTTCCCCCCAAAAGTTGAGCTAGTTCACGACTGATAGACAAGCCTAAACCTGTTCCTCCGTACTTACGGCTGGTTGTACCGTCCGCTTGCTGAAATGCTTCAAAAATGATTTTTTGTTTCTCTACTGGAATGCCAATACCTGTATCACTGACGGCAAAAGTAATCATCGAACGGTCACTTTTTTCCACATCATTGGTAACACCGATTTGCAACTTTATGCCTCCTTTTTCAGTAAATTTAAAGGCATTAGCCAGCAGATTTTTCAATATTTGTTGTAAACGTTTAGGGTCGTTAGAAATTACATTTGGCAATTGGTCTGCCAATTCAACCGCAAAACTGATACCCTTATCCTGGGCAAATTGAGAGAAACTTCTCTGTATCGATGTCTGCAAATCTGTAAAGCTAATTTGCTCAATGTCTACAGAAAGATTTCCCGACTCAATTTTGGCTAAATCTAAAATATCATTAATTAATTCCAGTAAATCTGTCCCCGCAGAGTAAATTGTCTGGCTGTACTCTACTTGCTTGTCAGTCAAATGACCTTCTGTATTATCTGCTAACAACCTAGCTAAAATTAACAGACTATTCAATGGTGTTCGCAATTCATGAGACATATTCGCCAAAAATTCTGACTTATATTTAGAAGATAAAGCCAACTGTTCCGCTTTTTCTTCTAAAGATTTTCTCGCACCTTCAACTTCCTGATTCTTCCGAGCAACTTCTCGATTTTGTACCTCTAATAATTCCGCTTTTTCTTCTAACTCCTCATTTAGCTGCTGTAATTCTTCATTAGACTGCTTTAATTCTTCCTGTTGCTGCTTCAGTAAGAATTGTGATTTTTCTAACTCCTGTGTTTTCTGTTCTAAACTTTGATTAGTTTGCTTAAGTTCTTCTTGCTGAATTTGTAACTTTTCTGTCAAAGTTTGAGACTCATTCAGTAAATATTGAGTTTGGGTATTGGCGGCAATATTATTCAAAAATACACCAATGATTTCACTCAGTTGGTCTAAAAATGTCAAATGTAGATTGCTAAATGTCTGAAAAGAAGCCAGTTCAATCACCGCAGTAACATCAGATTCAAATATTACGGGTAGCACAATAATATTTAATGGTAAAGCTGCACCTAAACCAGAATGAATACTAATGTAGTCGTTAGGTACTTCAGTTAACAAAATTCTTTTTCTTTCTAAGGCACATTGTCCTACTAATCCTTCACCCAAGCGAAACTGATTGGCTAAATGCTTACGTTCTTGATAAGCATAGCTACTCAAAAGCTTTAATATAGGCTGGTTATCAGCCGTATCCATTAAATAAAAAACCCCTTGTTGTGCGCCCAGCAATGGTGCAAGATTCGACAAAATCATCCGAGAAACATTTTCTAGGTTGCTTTGTCCCTGAAGCATTTGAGTAAAATCAGCTAAATTAGAATTGAACCAATTTTGCTGATCATTTTTTTTCGTGATGTTTTGCAAATTAGCAATCATCTGATTAAAAGTTCGTGTCAGAATGCCAATTTCATCCAAGCGATCGCTATGTGGTAAACTGACAGATAAATTTCCATCAGCAATATTTTCCGCCGTCTGCGAAAGTTTCGTTAGTGGTGCTGATATATGCTTAGTTAATCCAAATCCAATTGCAGCTAAAAGCAGAGACACCAGAGGAATACTATAAGTAATACTATTTATAGTTCTTCCAGCCGCTTGACTTGCTTGACTAGAAACCTCTTGCAGAACCAGATTTTCTTCATGAGATATTTCATTCATAATTGTTTGGATTTGCTCCATTAAATCCTTACCCTCATCTGTAAGAATAAATTGTTGAGCCGATTCCAATCCTTGATTTTCTCGGAGCTTAATCACTTTGTTCATCAGAGTAATTCTCTGATTGATGAGTGTTCGTAATTTATCAAGTCGGCGCTGTTGATAAAGACTATCTACCGCTAATGCCTCCAGTTCTTCAAATGTTTTATTAAGAACTTTCACCGCATTATTATAAGGTTCCAGATAGCGCTTTTCTCCAGTAAGAATATAACCCCGTTGTCCAGTTTCTGCATATACTAATTGAGAGCCAAGTGCTTCCAATTGATTTAGTATCTGGTAGGTATGTTTTTCCTTACGCGAAACAGCAATAAGTTCATTAGTACCTTGATAAGAAATAAAACCTATACTAAGCAAAATTGTCAAACTTACCGCAAAGCCTGTGCCAATTTTAGTGCCAATCCTTAAACGATTAAACATTGAGGTTATTTTTTATACTATTAATTTGAATCTTGAACAATTTTAGAGGATGTTTGTAAAGTCTAATTTATTACTAGCCCTGGACACACTCACAACCCTGCTTCCAGCCTCTAACCTTGAAGAAAGTTTTCACCCAGAACTCAATACACACTCCTCTTCACGACTGGGGCTGAAATACGGCTACCTTCTTGTGATAGATAACAAACTAAAACTATGGATTGATGAATACTTCGATGCTATCAGAGAAACTGGGGGAGGTATGACTACAAAAATTACTTTTGTGAAGACACAGTTGTAATTTTGTAAGGAGGAAAAATGGTATCTCGAAGATATAAGCGGGCAATTGGGACATTTCCTAATCGACAACAAGCCGAAGCCGCACTGAATGAACTCAGAGACTCAGGTTTCTCAATGGATAGTGTTTCTATTTTGGCAAAAGACACAGGTGCTGGTGACCAAATTGCTGGAACTGATGTCACAGATAGAGGTGAAACAGAGGCTGAAGAAGGTGCTGGTATTGGTGCGACAACGGGTACTGTGTTAGGAGGTCTGGGAGGCTTACTCGTAGGTCTCGAAGCTTTAATTATCCCCGGTGTCGGGCCGTTTATCGCTGGTGGTGCGATCGCCACAACTTTAGCTGGTGCTGGACTGGGTGCAGCCGCAGGTGGTATCGTGGGAGCGCTGACTGGTTTGGGTATTCCTGAAGAAGAAGCCAAAGCTTATAGCGAACGAGTATCGCGAGGAGATTACTTAGTCATCTTAGACGGGCCAGCAGACCAAATTGAGCGCGCGGCTGCTTTGTTGATGAGTTTGGGTATTCGTGAGTGGAGAGTACACGACATTTCTGATAGTTCTCTTCCTGCTACCGAAGTCGCTCCTACGACTAATCGAAATCCAGAGATATACACAGACAGAACGACTACCGATCCAGGTGTGAACGTTGTTGACAAACGGGATCGAATTAAATGATAGGCTGTCGCTCTAATCTGCAATAGCGCAGAGTGAATTAGCAATAGCGGTGAGCGAATTGTTAAATCAACATCGTTCATATCAAGTCCGGTTGAATACTTACGAAACGTGAAAACCTGCCAAACCTTTGCTTTATCTCCCCTCCTCGCTTGCGGCTATCCATTACCCACAAAATTCTTAACAATCTTGAAACCTTTGTTTTGCAAGGGTCATAAGGACTTATCTTTATTGCTGGCTTGACAAATTAGCCCTTGCTGTTCTCGCTAAAAACCCACTTTTATTGAGAATGGACAACGAAGGTTTAAGGCTTTGCGATTTGGTGAGCGATCGCTCTCGCAAATGTTAAGAAAGATCCGGGTAATGGATAGCTCGCTTGCGGGGAGGGGTTGGGGGTGGGGTGACATGATTGTGGTAATCGTAACTAATTAAACGGACAGGATATCACCACTTAATAAATTTGAATTTATAATCTTCACGAATAACTATTTTTATTTTTCCTAATTATCCCATTTATTCAAAACATCTTTCACCAAAACTTCTTGTATCCAAACTTGTAAAATAATCACTAATGGCACAGCTAAAAATACACCTAAAAAACCAAAAATACTGCCAAATATTACAATTGATAATAAAGTAACTGCTGGTAGTAATGATACTTGACTATGCATTGCTAAAGGTAGAACAATAAAGCTTTCTATTTGCTGAATTACCACGTACCAAAATATGACTAATAGTGCTTTCCAAGGCTCATCAGCTAGAGCAAGTATAACTGGTGGAATAGCACTCAAAGTTGGCCCTATATTCGGGATAAATTCTAATAACCCTGCTAAAAGAGCATTTACTAGTGGCAATGGTACTTGGAAAATTATTAGACCAATATAGCTGGAAACAGCAATAAATAACATAGTTATGAGTGTGCCTTTGATCCAACCCATCAGCGAATCGGCACACTTGGTCATAATTTGATCAACGCGTCGGCGGTAGAAGGCAGGAAATAGCAGAATAAACCCTCTTCTATAAGATGAAGTATTTGCCATGAACATGATAGTCAAAGCAAAAAAAAGCAATAATCCTAAAATAATATTCAGTGAGCTACTGAGCCAAAAGAAAAAGTTCCTAAATAATTGATTTAACCAAACTTCTAAATTTTGCGTAAAATATCTCAAGTTACGGATATTTTCTAAAAAATTATCGGGAATCACACGTACTAACCAATCATTCCAGAAACGTATTCGTTCTAATGCCATCGGCATCAAATAACTAAATTGTTGTAATTGCCGTGTAATCTGCGGTAAAATTAGAGCCGAAAATCCGACTAAAATTATTACTAAAAAGCCAATTGTCAGAAAAATAGCAATACTACGCTTGATCCGAAATCTCTGCAAAAATCGGACAAGCTGGTTTAATACAGTTGCTAAAGTTACAGATGCAAATACGATTAAAATAATTTGCCGGATTTGCCAAAGAATATAAAGTAATACAACAATGGCGAGTAAGCTAATGCATTGCCCAAAACGCACAATGCCGCCTCCCTAATTTAAATATTTAAAGCAATTGTGCTGAATTATTCTTTAAGTTTACTGTTTTTTTTTGAATAAACTAGCTACTGTAAGGCTGATATTAAACTGAAATATTATTTCATGCTTTAGACAGATATAGGAATCCGATTTAATTCTTGAAAAAATCTAAGTATATGTAGTGGCGTGACAAGCTTAAAATGTTGCAGAAAGAATCCACAGCATCTCGGAAGAGAACATTTTTCATATATTTCAGCACATCTTCATTCAGAAATGGTATAAAAGATTTATTAAGACAGATTTGGGGATGTTTTTATACTGGGAATTACCTGTAGTTACAGAACTCAAACGTAGTTATAGCCGATAAAACCAGCTTTAGTGAATTAAGGTAATTTTAATAGTACAAACCAAACAATATAAAATTTGATTGTGTATTGCTGTGACACCGCTAGTCATATTTATTTTCTCAGATGAGACGGTTCAAGAACTGGGCTATCACCTCAAGCATTTGTAGTAAGCCAATCAATTCAATGACTCGAAAACATATTCGCCGACCATCAAACTTAATTCGTTCATGGATTACTAAATTTATCATTCCTGCTCTTCTGAGCCTATTATTAATAGTTGCACCTGCTTTAGCAACAGAAAAATCACCTGTTAGTATTGATGGTCGTTTGCTATTTCAAGTCGGTAATGCTGAAAAATTTACAGCCAGACAACGGGCGGATTTGATTAACTTCCGGCTGCGTCAAATTGTCTTATCTCAGGAACCAGTCGAGGTAGCAATTGAGGAAGTTAACAAATCGCCAATCATTATTGTCAATCAACAATATCTGCTAACTGTTACTCAGGCGGATGTGGTGAATAATAACACACCACAACAACAAGCAGAAACTTGGACTATGCAACTGGATGAAGTATTACAGCAAGCTCAGAAAGAGCGCAGTCTTGACTTTATTCGTAACGCCTTGCTGCTGAGTGCTGGCGTTTTAATTATGGCATTTGCTGTTCACAAGCTTTTAGGATGGCTATGGAAACGTTTCCGAGAGGCAGTAGTCCAACGGTTACCGCCATCCCCTGAAGAGTCGGAAGTAGATTCTAGTTCGTCCACAGCTTTGAATTTATTATTTAATATTACCTTGCTAGCGGCGCGGATATGGGTTTGGGTGAGCGTAATTCTCTACATTACCAACTTATTACCTTTTAGTCGGATTTGGAGCTACCGTCTTGCTAATCAATTGATTCAAACTTTGACATCTCCCATATTAATTTTAGGTCAAAGTCAATATTCAATTATTTATTTGCTGGTCTTGATATTGCTGCTATTGGGACTAATGATTTTAGCAGGTGCAGCAACAAACCTGTTGAGAACTCGCATTTTACAATTCACGGGAATAGATAGGGGCGCTCAAGAAGCCGTTGCAGTTATCACTAAATATACAATTATTATCGTTGGCGCAATTGTATTATTACAGATATGGGGACTGGATTTAAGTTCACTCACGATTCTGGCCAGTGCCTTGGGGGTAGGGATTGGTTTTGGCTTCCAGGATATCGCTAAAAATTTTGGTAGTGGTGTAATTTTGTTGTTTGAGCGCCCAATTCAGGTAGGCGATTTTGTCCAAGTTGGTGAGGTAGAAGGTACGGTAGAGCGCATTGGTGGTCGTAGTACCCTATTACGAACTTTAGATCAAATTTCCATTATTGTACCTAACTCCCGCTTTCTGGAAGATAAAGTAATTAATTGGAGCTATAAAAATCCAGTTTCCCGGCTGCGGATTCCGGTTGGTGTTGCCTACGGTTCTGATATCAATGCAGTCAAAAAGGCACTTTTAGAAGCAGCTCAAGAACAGACGGCAATTTTGCCAATTCCCACACCAACTATCTTCTTCGTTGGGTTTGGGGATAGTTCCCTAAAATTTGTCCTGCTTGTTTGGACGGCTAACCCTAGTCAACAATATTTAGTTAAAAGCAATTTGTACTTCCGAATTGAAGAACTTTTCAGGAAGTATCACATCAAAATTCCATTTCCTCAGAGGGATTTACACATCCGGTCTGGAAATTCACCTCTGGAATTATCGCCGGAATTGGAGGCAATCTTACGGGAGTTTTCTCAAAAAGCTAATGATAGTAAAAAAGACAATAATTTATTTTAAAAAAGTAAAAATAAGTAAATCACCAGGGCGGAGAAAATTACTAACTGCACAAGTTCATTATACTTGTGAGGGTAATTCCTGATCGCTCTGGTGCTTCTTTAGCGGAAATATCCGCCGTAAGGGTATAAGTAAAGGGTTTACAAAGCCTATAACAGTTAGTGGGAAATTATTGTATCAGCCCGCACATTTTTTGGTATTTTCAGGATTGAGGACTTCAATGAGTGACAATGAAGAAAAACTTGTTACCAATCAATTGGTTGGCGATCGCGAAAAAATCCACCTGTAGCACTATGATCAGAAAGAGTCGCCAGCCAGACAATTGTATCCGCACCTTGTTCTGGGGTTCGTGGTGCATCCGCACCACCCATGTCAGTGTTCACCCAACCAGGGCAGACAGAATTAATGAAAATATTTGTGTTTTTTAACTCGCTGGCAAAAATTCGTGTTACGGCATTCAAAGCTGTTTTAGAAATGCGATATCCTGGAGACCCTCCCTTCATATCAGTTAGCTGTCCCATCCCAGAAGAAACATTCACGATTCGTCCATAGTTCTGTTGCTTCATGAACGGAATCAATGCCTGAGTGACTCGCAATGCACCGTAGAGATTTGTTTCTATTGTTTGTTGTAAGCTGTCAATCTTCACATTGGAAATACTATCTTCATCGGCTTGATTGTCAATGTATATACCAGCGTTATTCACCAATACATCAAGTCTGCCAAATCTCTGACTCACAAATTCAGCTAATTCACGAGTGCTGTTATCACTACTAACATCCAGAGGATGAAAAATTACATTTAATCCTTCAGTTTGTAGCTGTTTAGCCGCAGTTTTACCTTTTGCTTCATCCCTACTGGTGAGAATTACCTCATATCCTTGTTTTGCCAATTGGCGACAGCTTGCAAATCCTAAACCACGATTTCCACCAGTTATGACTGCCACTTTTTGAGTTGAATTCATTATTTTCTGCTGTGATTAATCAGGGTTCTCAAAAGCTTTGGATTCGGTGGCAACTTGTCCCATCTAAATTAACGGATATCGGCAGTAGCAAGCGCCTCTCCATAGTTCTCTACTTCACTACGCTGGCGAGCAATATAGGTCAGAATAGCTCCATAGATCACCTTTGTGGTAATGTCTGCAACCGTAAAAATAATCTGCCTTGTGACTATACCCGATTGTGTACTCCATAATACTGGCAAAACGTAGGCAATGGGGTAAAGAGTCCAAGTTATCAGAATATACCAGCGAATATTCTGCATCATTTCTTGTATGTTGCTGGGTAAATTAACAGCCGTTTTAGAAATCAATTCCCAAAGTACAACAAGAACATAGATATAAAACACAGTGCTGACCATACCCCAGAACCAAAACAAAGCCAGATTTGTCACTTCATAGAACTGTCCCATGTATCCAGTCCAGACCATTAACAGTCCACCGATAATGAACTGGCTAGCGTAGGAAACAGCTCGATTTTGGGTTAAACCCAGCACAATCACTAGCTGGAGAAGTAGTATCGGAACGTCAATAGACCAATTCATGTACCGGAAGCCGTTGGAAAATACATCAGTACCGAGTCGCCAGAGACCATCAGTAAACACAAATGCATCTCGCCAGTTCTGTTCTAGCCGGAAGAGTTCAAGGAAAGCCGATACCATGACCACAGCAGACAAAATTGAAACCAGTCGATAACGGGGAGAAATATTTCTGAGTGTAGCCAGAAAATAGACGAGGGCTACTGCTGATACGGCAAAACCAAGGGTCAAAACGTTTGACACAATGGCATACTGCAAGGGGTTATAAGTAAATAAGTTCTCAAAATTTATTCCTTCAGGGAATCTCCCAGCTTCAAACACAGTAAAAGCCTGTACTTGAGTGCCTAGTATGAGGATTATTAATGTGATTCCAACTAATGGAATAAGTCTTTTGATCAAGTGCATCTATCAACCTCTTGACTAGTTTGATGAAGTTTTTTTACCGCGTAAATACAAATGTCTCCAGAAGTTGAGTGCAGTTAATGCTTCCCACTCAACTGAATCAACATAATCTTGGTAGTATTATTTTCACTAGAAAAATTGGGGCTGCAAAAATATCAACTCAGCTTTTTACCACCAAGATAAAATCCTTAAACTTAGTTAAGGGAGACAGGAATATCAGGAGAAATAAATTGTGGTAGATGCAAAAATCAAAAGATTTTTTTTGGCGAATTCCTTAATTCCTCAAAATTTTATTTAAAGAAGATAACTATTTTCTCTATCTATAGTTGTGGTTTTAATTAACACTACAACTTTTGCATAAGGATGAAATAAAATAATGAGCAGATATATAGAACTCATATTTGATTTATGAAACACACGTAGGGTGTGTTATCCAGGAGAGTACGGCACCAAGGCCTGGAAGACGGTGCGTTAGGCTAAAGCCATAACACACCCTACATATACTTAGCTTTTTTCAATAATCAAATCGGATTCCTATATCAATTATCAACCCTTCATAAAAGCTGAAAACCCCGGCTTTTTTGAGCATTCGGGGTTTTTAAACTTTACTTTTTATGTTTGTCGATGAACTAGGGTGGCGCTAGCTTGATCAACAGGCATCAGTATTAATTCGTTGATATTTACATGAGGCGATCGCGTGACGCAGAAAAAGATCACATCAGCCACATCATCGCCTGTCAGAGGGGTAACTCCTTGGTAAACTTTGTCAGCGCGGGCATGATCACCATGAAAGCGCACATTACTAAATTCAGTTTCCACCATCCCAGGGTCAATGGAAGTCACCCGCACGGGAGTTCCTAACAAGTCTTGTTTTAAACCTTCAGAAATTGCCTTCACAGCAGCTTTAGTCGCACAGTAAACACCACCACCGGGATAGGTCTGATGTCCGGCAATGGAACCTAAATTGACAATATGGCCGCGATCGCGTTTGACCATCCCAGGCACAACATAGCGAGTCAGGTAAAGCAACCCCTTAATATTAGTATCAATCATTTCATCCCAGCCTTGAAAGTCGCCTTCATGCAACTTGTCTAAACCGCGACTCAAACCAGCATTATTAATCAGAATATCGATATCAGACCAAGCCGGAGGTAAGCCCGAAATGGCAGATTCCACCGCCAAGCGATCGCGCACATCTAACTGTAATAAATGAGTCTCCACCCCAAACTCTTTATTGAGAGTATCCCCTAGTTCCTGCAAGCGTTCCCATCGTCGCGCCGCTAAAATTAATTTTGCCCCCGCACCAGCAAAAATTCTGGCACAAGCCGTACCGATACCACTACTCGCACCAGTAATGAGAATGATTTGATTTTGGAGAGAAATCATGATTAATTAAAAGTTAATCTGCAAAAATACTGTAAAAACAAAAGGGACAAGGGAACAAGAACTATTCCCCATTCCCCATTCCCCATTCCCCATTCCCCATTCCCCATTCCCCACTC
>REBL01000041.1 GCA_007692755.1 Nodularia sp. (in: cyanobacteria)
AGCCCTGTCGGATAGGTGAGATTATATTGTAATGGCGTGATGCTGATGTAGTTGTCGCGGATCACATGGACATCAATCGGCACTTTGTCAGATAGATGTAAACCTGACGGTGGTTCCACTTCTTCTAAAATTTCTCCGGTTAACCAGTAGTATATTTTCCCACGAGGATCAACTCGCTTGTCAAAAACATCAACGTAGCGCCGCACTCCTTGACGGGTAAAAGTAACTCCGGCAATTTTTTCCCAGTTGACGGCAGGAATGTTGACATTAAGTAACATCAATTCTGGTAGAGGATTTAGCGCTATTTTTTCCACCAGAATTTGGGCAAATTTCGCAGCAGGTTGAAAGTCTTTAGATGTATGGCTGGCAAGACTGAAGGCTATGCTGGGTATGCCTTCAATTACACCTTCCATCGCCGCCGAAACTGTACCGGAATAGAGAACTTCAGTTCCCAAATTTGCACCTTGATTAATGCCAGATAGCACCAAATCCGGGGGAGAATCTAACAAAGCCCACAGTGCTAATTTCACGCAGTCTGAGGGAGTACCATCACAAGCCCAAGCATTGACAGCCGGATGAAACACTGATTCGATCACTTCGGCACGAATGGGTTGGTGCATGGTTAGTCCATGTCCAGTTGCTGATCGCTCTCGATCAGGGCAAACTACAGTGACATCATGGCCTGCTTCTGCCAAGGAGTCCGCTAGGGTACGAATGCCCAAGGCAGAAACTCCGTCATCATTACTAACGAGTAATTTCATGGATCAAACAATTTTGGATTTTAGATTTGAGATTTTGGTTCGACCCACAGATAAATCTGGGGGCTTCTACCATTAAGGAACTATGGGTCAATATGTCAATAATTAGATGTTTCCAGTATGAGGCAAAAAAACACTCTTACACATCCAATCGCCTCTAAACTGGTAAACAGAGCTTTGGTTTTGACCTTTGCCTTTGATTAAGGTGATTGGTTACCATGCCAAAGTCGTAGACTAATAAGCAATGACTCATGACCAATGACTAATAACTAATGACTAGCAATTTAGAGGCTCAACTTTTAGCACTGCGGCAAGAAGGAGAACAAGCGATCGCCGCCACTGATACCCTAGAACGTCTAGAGGAACTCAGAATTAGCTATCTGGGTAAAAAAGGGCAACTGGGGGCGTTATTGCGAAGTATGGGACAAATGAGTGCGGAGGAACGACCGAAAATTGGGGCGATCGCCAATACAGTCAAAGAATCCCTACAAAATAGTTTAGACCAACAACGCGCAGCCCTGGAATCCGCCAAAATTCAAGCTCAACTAGAGGCGGAAACTCTCGATGTGACTATGCCGGGAATCTACAGCCCCCAAGGTCGGATTCATCCACTCAATGGTATTATTGACCGGGCGCTGGATATTTTTGTGGGCATGGGCTACACGGTAGCTGAAGGGCCAGAGATGGAAACAGATTATTATAATTTTGAAGCCTTAAATACTCCACCTGACCACCCCGCCCGTGATATGCAGGATACCTTCTACCTACCAGATGGAAATCTTCTGCGGACTCATACATCCTCAGTACAAATTCGCTACATGGAAAAAGAGGAACCACCCATCCGGGTTGTAGCCCCTGGGCGCGTTTATCGGCGAGATAATGTCGATGCGACTCACTCGGCGGTTTTCCACCAGATAGAACTTTTAGCCATCGATGAAGGTTTAACATTTACAGACCTCAAAGGTACTGTCAAGGTGTTTTTGCAAGCAATATTTGGTGATTTACCAATTCGTTTCCGTGCTAGTTATTTCCCCTTTACAGAACCTTCGGCTGAAGTCGATTTGCAGTGGAATGGGCGCTGGTTAGAAGTGATGGGTTGCGGAATGGTCGATCCAAATGTGATGAAATCTGTAGGTTATGACCCAGAAATTTATACTGGGTTTGCTGCTGGGTTTGGTGTAGAACGCTTTGCGATGGTGTTACATCAAATCGACGATATCCGCCGTTTGTACTCTAGCGATTTAAGATTTTTGCAGCAGTTTTAATTTTTGCTTCCAAAGATGAATTAGGCTTCTTGTGATAGTAGCTAATTGCCTTAAAAATCTGCACAAAAAGCCTGCAAATGCAGGCTTTTGACTTTTGAAATTTTATCTACTTTAGACCTCATAACAGGGATGAAATTCTTGTTTATTGTAGAGGAAAAGGTAAAATACTTTAATCTAAAGAGCATAAATAATCAGTCTAGCTAACCAAAAAAACTTCTAAATATTCAACAACATTGGAGCATAAACATGGGACTTCAGGAAGAAATCGACAAAAGGAGACTCGAAATTCGAGTCGATGGCTATTCAATGTCTATTGGAGAATGGATCAGCTTATATGAAAACTCAGACATTGAGATACATCCTGAGTTTCAAAGATTTTTTCGTTGGACTATTACCCAAAAAACAAGCTTAATAGAGTCTATTTTGCTGGGTATACCTATTCCACCGATTTTTGTATCTCAACGTGAAGACGGAGTTTGGGAAGTTGTGGATGGTTTTCACCGACTGTCTACAATATATGAATTTGTGGGAAAATTAAAGGATGAGAATCAAAACACTTTAGATCCATTAGTTCTTGAAAAAACTAAATATTTACCTAACCTAGAAGGTAAGAAATGGGAAGATGTAAATGATAGCAAAAATTCATTAACACAAACTCAACGTCTGTTAATTAAACGAGCTAAAATTGACGCAACTATTCTTTTAAAAGAAAGTGACGAAATAGCAAAATATGAACTATTCCAAAGATTAAATACTGGTGCTTCAATAGCTACACCACAAGAAGTAAGAAACTGTATTTTAGTAATGTTCAATAGGGATATGTTTCATTGGATGAAAGGATTAAGCCAAAATGAAATGTTTAGAGAGTGTATAGCTCTTAGTGAGCGACCAATTGAAGAACAATATGACATAGAGCTACTACTCAGATTTTTAGTATTTCGCACCCTCGAAGACAGAGAAATGAGGAAGATAGGCAATGATTTAAGTGTATTTTTAACTGATAAGATGATAGAGATGGCTAAAAACGAAAACTTTAATTATTCTGAAGAAGAAACTGCATTTAATCAAACATTTCAGATTTTGTATGAACAAATGGGAAGTGACAGTTTTCGTAGATATTCTCCAACTAAAGATAAATTTTTAGGTGGTTTTCTAGTTTCCGCTTATGAAGTTATTGCTTTAGGAATTGGTTACAATTATAAAAATTTATCTAACTCAAATATTGATGTAAGAGAGAAAGTAAAACAAATTTGGTCAAGTCCTGAATATATAAACTCATCAGGCTCTGGTACTACTGCACAGCGAAGAGTACCAAAAATAGTTCCCTTTGGTCGTCAGATGTTCCAGTAATGAAAATACGTACTTTAGAGCTGCTCAGTGATAACCTGGCAAAGGAACTTGCATGGCGAAAATTTGAGTTATCAGCATTGAAAGCCATGATTGATTTAAAGTCGTTTTCTTCAGGAAAAAATAAGGCATTACTTCGTAGTGGAGTCACAATGCTCTATGCTCATTGGGAAGGATTTATCAAAGTATCATCCAATAGTTATTTAGAATTTGTCGCTATGCAGAATCTGCCATATAGCAATCTTTCTCACAATTTTATAGCATTGGCAATGAAGGATAAATTGGATCAAGCAAATCAAACGAATAAGGCAACTATATATAATGAAGTTGCAGAATTTTTTCTGACAAAAATGGCTGAACGTAGTTCCATAAAATATGTAAATAGAATTACGACATCTAATTTATCATCATCAGTTTTTAAAGAGATAGTCTGTATGCTTGGATTAGATTACAGTTTTTATGAATCAAAAGAAGTTCTCATAGATGAAAAATTACTCAAAAAAAGAAATACCATAGCTCATGGAAATTATCTTGATATAGATGAAAAAGACTATGATGAATTACACACACAAATTATAACAATGATGGACAATTTTCGGAACCAAATAGATAATTGTGCATCGACAAAACAATATTATCGCCAAACCGAGTCTATTACACCACCTGAACATCTTTGAAAATAGAAGACTCGGATATGATTGGTCAAAAAACTTTTAACAAAACTTTGATAAAAACGGATTTTCAAGTCACAATATTTTACTAGTCATCAGCAAAAAAGCTAATTTCGACAATTATCACAATGTCCGCAACGCCAGTTAGCAGCTTCTTTGTCAAAACCAAAAGCATTTAATAAAAACTGCCAACGGCATTTTTTGGTATGCAAATATTGATGCATTTGTTTAGCTGCTGTTGATTGTGTGACTGGCTGATTTTTCACCCCTAACTCAATAGTGTAATGGAAAGGGTCAAGCCAATTTAATTGACCACTGCTGTGGAGTAAAGCCAAGGTTATAGCAGCATCACGAAATTCACGAGTGACTGCATTGACTTCTCCCTGTTTGGGTAGTTTTTTCACCAATTGTTGCGCTGTGCGTTGTTGCGATCGCATTTGTTCATCAACGAAATTTTGTCTTCGCTGATCCTCTGGATCTAACCAACCTGTAGGTTCACTTATCAAAGTCAGTACCTCGGCTGGTTTTCCATCTCGTCCAGCGCGACCAATTTCTTGCACATATTCAGATATAAGGTATGGGGCTTGAAAATGGACTACAAAGCGCACATCTGATTTATTTATCCCCATCCCAAAAGCACAGGTACAAATAACAAAAGGAATTTTACCACTTAGCCATTGAGCTTCTACATCACGGCGTTCTGCTGCACCCAATCCTGCATGATAACTAGCTGTAGTATAACCCATCTCTGCTAACCATGCAGCTAAATCTTCGCTATCTCTTCTAGTGCGAACATAAATTAATCCCGATTGTTTGGGTCGTTTTTGAATAAATTTTAACAATTGCTGTTTTCGACTGCGTGGTGTCCAAGCTATGCGAACAGTGAGATGCAAATTTGGGCGGTAGGGATTCAAGCGAAAAATTTCTGGTTGCTGTAATTGTAAAACTGTTTGAATAGTTTTTTGGGCTGCGGTATCCGCAGTAGCAGTAAAAGCAGCAATACTGATTTTTGTTCCCGGTGGTTTGGTTTTGAGTAGTGCAGGTCTGACTGCGCCTAATCTGCGATAAGCTGGGCGAAATGTATCTCCCCACTGTACTAAACAATGGGCTTCATCTAATAT
>REBL01000040.1 GCA_007692755.1 Nodularia sp. (in: cyanobacteria)
ATAACTGATAACTGATAACTGATAACTGATAACTGATAACTGATAACTGATAACTGATAAACAATTAAACCTGCCTATGTTTATCTAGGCAGGTTAGCTTGTATGTTCACTTTTTCAGTGGGGGTGGAGGGACTTGAACCCACACGACCTATTACGGTCAACGGATTTTCATTCTCCCGCAGCTTTCACTGCTGCCCGGTTTTAACAACCATCGGCTTTGAGAATTGGACTCTCTCTTTACCCTCGGCTTAACGTTAGGGTAGCTCCCGTCGAGTCTCTGCACCTTCCGATCAGTTATGAGGTTTAACACTCAGCACTTGTTTCGGCTTGGCTCAGGATTGCCATATCTGTAAACAGATTTAGGTTTCCCTGAATTTGAGAGCTTCCACTTGAAAGATTTCTCGATCAAGGCCCAGTTTTCTAAGTCCGTAGCGTCTACCATTCCGCCACACCCCCATATTGATTGGGATCGGCTTTTGCTTAATCAGCAAATAACTCTTGCCTAATCTAGCATCAATTGCGTCTTTTGTACAACTAAATTGAAAAATTTTTCCAGATTTAAAAGTTTTTGCTGTTTCTTTTAAATTTATCTGGTTTTATGACCTTCAATTTTGCTTTACTTAAGCAATTTTTTCTTAGCGCCTTTGTAACTGTAGCATAGATATCAGAAATATCAAAACAATTTCTCCACATCTGGCAAAAATCAAATATTCGTTTTTATTTTTGTAAAGCCCTAGCGTGCCGGAAACTCCCTTTTGACTTTTGACTTCCGCCTTGCGGAGTGGTTCAGCCTATGATGGAAAATAGATGCACTCAATGCTCTTGTCCACTTAAAGAGAAAATCTATGATTGTAGCCCTGCTGTATCTGGCTCTGGCTGGAGCTTACCTGTTAGTAGTCCCTGCTGTTGTTATGCTGTACCTGAAACAGCGTTGGTATGTCGCTAGCTCCATCGAGCGGACGGTGATGTATTTTATGGTGTTTTTCTTTTTGCCAGGGATGTTAGTTTTATCACCTTTTGTGAATCTTCGACCCCGGCCGCGACAAATTGAAGTGTAAATAGATTGGTAGGTCATAACTCTCATGCGACGCATTGACGCTATTGGAATAGGCTTAGGTGTTTTTATTGCTGGTGGTTTGGGATATGTAGGTTTACAGCTAGTGGGTTTAGATGGTCAACAAGCTGGAATCTGGAGCCAAGTCTTACTAGTCAGTGGCTTGCTTGGCTGGTTAGCTTCTTACATATTCCGCGCGGTGGGAAATAAAATGACCTACCATGAACAACGTGAACAGTATGAAAAAGCCTTTCTTCAAAAACGGCTGGATGAACTGACACCCGAAGAACTAGCAAAAATTCAAGCCCAAATCGCACAAGAAGAACAAAGTCAAGTGTAAAGTTATCATTGGTCAGTTATTTATTGTTTGTTAACTGACCACTCACTACTAAATACATAATTCTTGACTCATGACCGCGATTTCTGATTGCTTTAAAACCTTGGGACGAAATCGAGAGTGCGCTCTGATTCCGTTTATTACGGCTGGAGATCCAGATTTAAGTACCACAGCAGCAGCTTTGAAAGTTCTGGATACTCATGGAGCCGATATTATTGAACTCGGTGTTCCTTATTCTGATCCTCTCGCTGATGGGCCAGTCATTCAAGCGGCTGCAACTCGCGCTTTGCAACGAGGGACAAAATTGGAACAGGTGTTGGAAATGTTGCAAGCTACTACTCCGAGTTTGCGATCGCCTATTATCCTGTTTACTTACTACAATCCCATTTTGTACCGTGGCATTGACAAATTTCTAGAACAAATTGCTGCGGCTGGGGTATCAGGCTTAGTTGTCCCGGATTTGCCCCTAGAAGAAGCAGCAGGCTTGCTCAAACCAGCTGGTGAAGTGGGTATAGACTTAACTTTGTTGGTGGCTCCTACCAGTTCAGCTGAACGAATCGAAGCGATCGCTCGTTCTTCCCAAGGATTTATTTATTTGGTGAGCGTGACTGGTGTCACCGGAATGCGAACTCAAATGGAGTCACGAGTATCAGATTTACTGCAACAAATTCGTAGTTTTACAGATAAACCTATCGGAGTTGGCTTTGGCATCTCCGAAGCTGCACAGGCGCGTCAAGTCAAAGAATGGGGCGCAGATGCGGCAATTGTCGGTAGTGCCTTTGTCAAACGTCTAGCAGAGGGTACACCAGAGCAGGGACTAAAGGCGATCGCTGAATTTTGCCAAAGTCTCAAGGCTGCCATTCAGACAACTGACAAAAGTACAAATATCTAACTTGCTCAAACAGAAAAAGTAGATTAAAAAAGATAACAACGTTATTTTTTTACCATGATTTGGTGGACAATTTAGCAAATATAGTTTTGAATATTAACAGCACATAGTGGGCTGTAAAAAAACTAGCTAGTCCGGTCGCTTATAGTTGAGTATTATGTGACATTGAGTAGGCGAATAATTATGAGTGTGAGAGTGAGTCAGTCACAAGTGACAGAGGAGCAAAGGCGATGAGTGAGAGTATGGCATTTATCGGCGGAGTCGCCGTAGCTGGGCTGGCTGCGCTTGTATTGCTCAGGGGAGCAGATAGTCCCATGCAAAGTAATTTCGCTGTTTCTTCGCCGCAGATGCCGGCTAATATAGCGCCGCCCATGATGCATCAACCCCCAATGTATCCGCCTTACGGGGTGAATCCATATTTTCCTAATCCCAATCAACCACCTGCCCAGGCTAATCCAGAGCAGCGTGTAGAAATGGAACGGCTGAATATGCAGTTGGAACGTTTGAAAAGCGATAACGAGCAGCTCAGAGCGCAAAATCAACAACTCCAGTTCCAATATCAAAATTGGAATAACCAGCAAATGCAGTTAGCCCAACAAAATAGCCAAAAAGTTGCATCAGAGGTATTCAAACCTCAAACTGAAGATTCTTGGTGGTCTTCACCCATGCTTTGGGCAGTAGGAGGAGCAACTCTCACCATTGGCGGTGGTGTTGTAGTCGCTGGTGTATTGGCTTTATTTTCGCCACGGCAGCGTCCTACACGGACAGTCCAAGTGATGCATCCTTACCACGGTTCTACGCCGCACTTAGCTCCTGTACGTCGCGCTGAATTTTTGCCTTCTCCTCGCATGGAAGCAAGACGAGTTGAAGCCCCAGAATATGACGAAATGCACTAACGGCAAAATAGAATATTAATTTTATGTCAAGGAAGAGGACAAGGGGCAGAGGAGAAGAGGAATAGTTGTTAAGTAACCGAAAGTTTCAAGTAATTTCTTACTCCCCCCTGCTCCCATTCGGCTACGCTCACGGCAAGCCTGCTCCCTGCTCCCCTGCCTCTTCTGTTGCCAAATCTTCATCTGCTTGTTTAAATAACAGTTGTATTTTGTTGCGCCAGTATTTAGTATTGGGAAACTTTTCGGCATGATTTTTATAATCTAAAACTTTGTCCCATTCACCGTTGTCTATGGCCTGATTGATATCATCAAATAACTCTTCGGCCTTAGCCCAATCTTTTTGCCACTGATTCACCATGGCCACTGTCTCTCTGAAGCCAGAAGAAGCATGACCAGGAATAGACCGTAATAAAGCGATCGCTCCTCGTAAATCGCCGGATTCATACTTCTGTTTGGCTTCTGCTATAATTTTTTCACTCTCGTCACTCGACTCCGATTGATTTGGTGTCTCGACAATTTCTGGTGTAGGTTGTGGTTGAGGCTGAGGAATTGGTCGAGCTGCAATCAAATTGCGGTCATCGACTGTGTTAATAGCAATGCCTTTGTCTCGGAGGCAAGAAACCCACTGTTCATTGTTAGTAATTACGTCTAGGTGCGCCCAAGCTAAACCACCAGAGTTCATTTTAATTTCTACCCAACCCCGTTTTGTGCGCTTGCCAGTCACTTCAAACCCAGTCCGATCACCAACTGTTTGCAAAATAGTATCAGAATTAATCGAGCTAGGTTCAGAACGAACATTAGAATTACCTGCGACCACAGCCAAGCAGTTGTCCGTTGCGGTATTATTACCCGTAAAATTAGCAGCTAAATTTCTCAGATTTGGATATACATTTGTGGCCAAAGCCGCAGCCCCACCAGCCAAAAATAAACCAATTAAGAACGGCCATGGATCGAATTTGTGAGATTCTTGACGAACTGGTTTGGCCGCAACAGGATTTGCTGGTGCTACTGCAACAGTTTTTTGTGGGGATACTTGAGATAAAGGCTTAGTAAATTGGTAGTGCTGATTTTGAGACGATTCTGGAGGTGTGGCAGGTGTAAATATCGGATTAGTCGTGCTTATACAAGCTTGCAGTGCTTCTGTGGCAGTTTGGTAGCGGTCTTTGAAGTGATAATGCACCATTTTGGTTAACACTGCTGCTAACCGATAGTTCACTGGTGTTAAATGCTCCCAGAGGAATTCTCCAGTATTGGGGTCTTCTTGTAATTCGACTGCGGGTAATCCTGTTAGGGCTTGAATAGCAATAATGCCCAGGGAATAAATATCACTGTTAGCGCGGGGTTTGCCTTGCCCTTGTTCCGTAGGCATATAGCCGGGAGTCCCAATGGCAACTGTAGCTGTAGGTTGCCCGCCAACAGTAACCATTGGTAATCTTAACTGCTTGACTGCCCCAAAATCTACTAAAACTAATTTTTGATCACTGGCGCGACGGATAATGTTGTCTGGCTTAACATCACGGTGAATCACACCTTGTTCGTGAACAAACACGAGGATTTCCAGAACTCCTTGCAATAGTTGCAAGACTTGGCTTTCACTCCAAGGCTGACCGGGTATGAGTTCTTCAGCTAGGGTCTGTCCGGGAATAAATTCTTGGACTAAATAAAATTCTTGGTTTTCATCAAAGTAAGCCAGCAGCCTGGGTATCTGGTCATGATTGCCTAAACTTTCTAGCGTTTCAGCTTCGCTGTTAAATAAACGCTTGGCTGTCTCAAAAACTCTGGGGTCGGAAGTTGCAGGCTTGAGGTGCTTAACAACACAGACAGGGTTGCCTGGTCGTCTGGTATCTTGGGCAATATAGGTTTGACCAAATCCCCCTTGAGCCAGGACTTGAATCACTTGGTAACGATGGTCTAATAGCTTGCCGATCATATTTTCCCCTCAGAGTTATTACTTAATTTTTTTGCTGGTA
>REBL01000073.1 GCA_007692755.1 Nodularia sp. (in: cyanobacteria)
TATACTCCTGAACCGCGCAGTTCTATTAAATCGGTTTGGAGTATGGGATTATGTAATGCGATCGCCGCTAATGTCCTTAATGCTCCCAAGCCTAATTCTACAGGAATGAGTGTTTGTACTAAGTCCTGAAAATCAGACCGCAGTTGCAAACTATAACCCGTAGGAGTTTCTACCACTTCTAAGGCAGTTTCTCTGTGAGCATAATTATCCATTAGTTCCATTATGCCTTCTTCCACTGCGGCGCGATCGCATCCTGCATACTCGGCTATTTCGCTCAGGGATAAGGGCTTACCTTTTAAATACAGAATCGCTTCTATCTTTGTTGCTGTAGTCATTATTCAAACAATTTTAGATTTGGGATTTTGGATTGACCCCCATATTTCAGTAGGACAACACAATTCCGGCTCCCTCTCCTTACTAAGGAGAGGGTTGGGGTGAGGTTCTATCCTATTCTCGGTTACTGAGGATAAATTCGGCGATCGCTAAATCTTGAGGAGTGGTAATTTTCAAATTTGTCTCTTCTCCGGGGACAATTCGGACTTCAATACCGCATCTTTCAAATAAAGCCGCATCATCGGTAACTTCCCAACCCTGACGCACACCTTGGGCGTGACATTCTTTCAATAACTTGACATTAAACCCTTGAGGTGTCTGTGCTGCCCACAATTGTCGTCGGTCGGGTGTGCTTTGAATAATGCCATGATCGTCCACGACTTTGATTGTATCTTTCACAGGTACAGCCGCAATTAAACCAGAACATTGGCGGATAGCTGCGGCGCAGGAGTCGAGTAAATCTGGTGTGGCTAAACATCGTGCGCCATCATGAATTAAAACGTGTTCTGCGGTGGCTGGGAGCGCCTGCAAGCCGTTGTACACCGATTCTTGACGGGTGGAGCCACCTGCAATAAATTCCACTGGTTTCGTCACATTTAAATCAGCGAGAATTTCCTTAAATTCAGGCCAATCACCAGGTTGCGAAATAATCCCGATCCACTTGATTGTACTGGCTGCTGCCGCCGCTTTGAGCGTCCAAGCAATGATTGGTTGCGATCGCACTTCCAGGAGGAGTTTGTTGCGGGTTCCTCCCATTCTTTTGCCGATTCCCGCCGATGGAATGAGTAAATACACAGATAACCTCAAGCAATTAACGACTAATAACGAATGTTTAATAACTAATCACTAATTTCTAACACCTATATTCACCTAAAATAAGGAGCGAGTACGCGTCAATAAATATTATGCGAGTAGTAGCCCTTGTTCCTGGTGGAATTGGCGACCAAATTCTTTTCTTCCCGACACTAGATGATCTCAAGCGTGATTACCCTCAGGCTCAGTTAGATGTCGTTGTGGAACCCCGGTCAAAGGCTGCCTACCGGGTGAGCAAGTCAGTTAATGATGTCCTGACCTTTGATTATAAAGACCGCAACAGTCTGGCGGATTGGAGCAATTTCGTAGGCACGATTCGCGATCGCGAGTATGATGCCGTCATCACTTTGGGACAAAGCTGGTTAATGGGTCTTTTACTTTGGTTAACGGGGATTCCTACCCGCGTTGGCTATAAAGGCAAAGGAGCAGTTTTTCTCACTGATTCTGTACCATTCAAACCAAACAAGTATGTGGCGGCAGTGTACCACGACTTGCTGCAACCTTTTGGGATTAAAACCCCTTGCCCAGAATTAGCAGTAAATATACCAAAACCAGATATTGAATGGTCACAAAATGAACAAAAACGCTTGGGGGTAAATGAAACAGGCTACATATTGATTAATGCTGGTTCTAGCGAGGTATCTCTAACAGGTGTGGATAAACTCTACCCTGTGAAAAATTGGCAGCAAATCATTCAAGAATGTCAACACAAGCAACCGGATTTGCCTGTGGTGGTGATTCAAGCAGATGAAAATGAGCAAATTAGGCGATCATCGCTCTTGGAGAGGACTCCAGGTATCAAAGTGACTACTCCTGATAATATTGGCAAATTAGCTGCCATGATTGGCGGTGCAAGTTTGATGTTATCAACTGATGATCCACTACTACACCTCAGTGTAGCAGTGCAAACTTATACTATTGCCCTATTTGGCCCTACAGATCCAGCCAAGTTGTTGCCCAAAAGTGATAAATTTATGGCGATTAAATCACCTACAGGTCTAATGGCGGATATTTCACCCCAAACGGTTTTGGATAAAATTTGGGCTGGCTAAACCAGTGCTGAGTGCTGAGAAAAAACCTTCTACTCAGCATTAAGCACTACTTAAAGTATTTACATCATTTCTCACCAGATGACCATCTTCCATGTAGATAATCCGGTCAGCGATATCTAAACAATACCTTCTAATACTAAGTAAGTGAGTGGGATAAAGTTAGCTATTAACTTGACTAACTTATTAATCATCTTCTTAATTCTTAGTAATTTCGATGTGAGAATTACTTCGGTCTTGTTTTTGTTTTTACTCTCTTTTGGTCGTCCACGTTTACCGAAAAATTGGGTTTAAAGCCCCGTCCACTTCGGCAAGCTCAGTGCGCCGCTTCTAGGACGGCTTTTCTTCCTGTAGTTTATCAATCCAGTTCTCAATCAGGAGTATGTCAAGAGCAGCTATTTTGTGATGGCAAAATTACAGGCTTCTGGCAATTAGAGGTATAACCTGGTAAAATTTTTACCCCTGGCTGAGTTAACCTTAGCGTTAAAGAAAGTCGGGCTTTACCGCTATTATTCCGTACGGAACGATGCAATAGTTTATCAGTAAATATGACAAATTCACCAGGATGCAACACCACAGGAATAGCTTTTTTTTCAACTTCATCAGTGATTTGAAAAAAGTCATTACCACTAAAAGGGTCGGTTCCTTTTATTTCGCAATTTTCTAAGTAAATATTAGGTATATATTCAAATCCGTTATCTTCATTAACTTCTGTTAAAGCTATATAGACATTAATGATTTTACCATCTCCTTTCAGGAGTTTAGAATAAGAATCTCGATGCCAAAAAGGAATTAATTGCTGGGCGGGGTAATTTACCCATAATTCTGACCGCCATAACACTAAATTATCCCCTAAAAGAGCATTCAGCCTTTCTAATAAATTTTTATCTTGACATAATTGCCAAATTACAGGTGAATCTAAATGTCTTTCCATGTAAAAACGTTTAGTAAAAACTTGGATTAATATAATGAACAACGAGCCAATATCAAATTTAATAAATGACTTAATTACCTGTTTTAATAATATCTTGGTTGGTAATTTTAAAAGAATATTATCAAAAATATATTGGGTAATATCAGCTATTTCATTGCTACTCAAAGCCAGAGAGTTTGGCCCCCAAATTTCATCAGTACCATCATAATTTATTTTCTCGGTATTCTGCTGCTGGTTGCAACCAGCCCATAATAAACTACGTTGCCATAGTTGCTTTGATAATTCTTGATTTTGGGCTATTTCAGGTAAGAGAATTTCTTGAGCGTGACTATCTAAAAATTTTCCACTAATATTTTGATAATCTGGGGAAGTAGCACAAACCAGGGTACTATATGCTCCTGCTTCCGAGGAAATACCTAATCCCAAGTATTTACTGAAACGATGCCATCTAGTAATATTTGATTGCACAAAGCCTGGATGTATTGCGTTAACAGTGACTTGAAAATTATTTAATTGCTGAGAAAGCTCTCTTGTTAAAAGCAATAAAGATAGTTTAGAAACGGCATATAATTTTAGGAAATTTAATGGTGTTTTTTTAACTAATAAATTCCATTCAATACTACTTGGAGATAATGCCAAATCTGACGCTAACATAATAATGCGGCTAGGGGCAGAGTTCTGCAATTTTTCTAGTAATAAATAAGTCAGCAAAAAATGACCTAAATAGTTCGTTCCCCAAATCAGTTCAAAACCTTCTTTGGTTGTGCCTCTGCTGTTGAATATACCTGCATTATTTATTAATATATGTAATGGTAAATTGTAGTCATTAAATAGTTTTACACACCTACGGACTGAATCTAAAGAAGCTAGATCAAGAGGTAAAAATGTCACATTTTGGTTTCCGGTAGTTTGACGAATGTAGTTTATAGCTTTTGCGGCTTTATTTGCCGAACGACAGGCAATAAATACATGATTGCCTAATTTGGCTAAACCTATAGCTGTCATTAAACCTACACCAGAGTTACCACCTGTAACTAGACATATTTGCATAATTTCCGCTCTCTCAATATTTATTTTTAACCAATTGCTCTAAAGTAGAACCCATATCTTAACGAATAAAGCTTGTTGTTGAGTATTACGCCGTAATGCTTGAAAATTAAATATCCGTGTTCACAGAACCCCTGTAGAGAAGTTCCATGGAACTTCTCTACATTGTCGGAGTTGTCTAATTATGTATATACATGGATGAGAATATGAATCTACGGTGTACACACAAGTCCTATCTGTCTTCGTTTGTGCCGATCTAACCCTCTAAATCCCCCCAGTCTGGGGGACTTGGAAAATTCTTGTTCCCCATCATTGGGGGTTAGGGGGCGGTTTGGTGAGGGCTTGGCTAAATTCGCTCACTTGTGTGTACACGACGCTAGCTTTGGGAGAAGGGCAGACACTATGCGAAAGCAAGGAGAGGGCTAGAGGATGAAGTTCTTAAGAAAGAATCTCAAAAAAAGCATCCTCTAAGTCATAACCGAGCATTTGTGCCATAGACTTTAAGCGCGATTGGCTGGGGATACCTTGTTGCTTGAGCCAATCACCCAAGATAAAAATTTTGTGCATGAGAAATATTTCTAAAGCTTCAGGGTTATATTGAATACCTTCTTTAGCACTGAATTGGTGTGGTACAAGCATGGCAGTATAACGAGCAAATTCTCCAGATTTCCAATCTAGTAAAAATGGTAACCAAGGATATTTGGCATCCAAACGCACAAACCACAGCCTCAACTCTGGAATTTCTGAAAGTTCACGAGGATCTCCAGGTTCTAAAGCATATTTTATATCAAAGCTCAGTTGCTGTTCGTGAGATGCGATCGCTTTCTCTTGCAGCAGTGGCTCAATCACCTTGAAGGCAGGTGAAATATCTAGATTGTTAACGTAGTCAGTATCGATTGTAATCGTGATTTTCATTAATTCGGCAGGTACTTTCTTTATGACGTTGCTCAAAGCAAGTATGAGTCTATCTGTAGAGACGTTCCATGTCACGTCTTTACAGGGGTTTTGGCATGATCAAAACATTGTCTTCATAGTTCCAAATCAGCAACGCCTTCTTTATGCTTAACAGTAAGTCGTATGAGGTTCAAGGGACATTTATGCAATTGAATCTCTAAAATATCTGTATCTGTCTCATTTTGCAGACATAACACCTGCCTAAAGATGGACATTTACCACAATTTTAAGTTAAAGTTGTAATGAGTTTGTTTAAGGTTAAAGTAGAATCAAGCAAACGCCAACAAGCAACAGATAATGATCACCTGAAACTGTCAATTTCCCAGCTAAACAGGTAGAGGCAAAATAACTTATGTAATATTCTTGCAGAAACTAACACAACCAATAAACATTCAAACGGGAAACTCCCTTAATAGTTAACAAATTTAACTATGCAAAATCAATCGCTACCGACAAAACCCATTCGTTCCCTAGAAGATGCCCTTGAGCGGTGTCAACTGCTAGGTATGCGCGTCAGCCGCCAGCGTCGCTTTATATTAGAACTGTTGTGGCAAGCCCATGAACATCTTTCTGCTAGAGAAATTTATGATCGCCTCAGCCAGCAAGGTAAAGATATTGGTCACACTTCTGTTTATCAAAATTTAGAAGCTTTATCAACTCAGGGCATCATTGAGTGTATTGAACGCTGTGACGGGCGTTTATACGGCAACATCAGTGATTCTCATAGCCACGTCAACTGTATTGACACTAATCAACTTCTGGATATTCACATAGAATTGCCAGAAGAATTGTTGCGTCAAGTAGAAGAAAAAACAGGTGTGCGGATTACTGAATATAGTGTTAATTTTTATGGTTACCGTAATCCCCAAGAAAAACCATAGTCTTTAATTGTGAAAATTAGAGTCAAAAACCGTTTCATCCTTAACATCATCAGTTCATCTTCCCAGCTTTTAATTAGCCTAATATCGGGATTATCTTGATTAATCCCCAATTTTTGTGCTAACCGGATGACGACCAACATCTGGAAAGGCTTGCCGTGACCATTACCTTTTGAAGATGTGATAAATATAACAACATAAAAAAGTTGGTAAAGAGGAGTAAAGTTCTCACTATCTGCTGTCAGCGAACAATTTGGTAAACAATGCCTACTATAGCAACCGCCAGGGTGGTTAGGGCATGAGAAAATTCCAAAACCAATTCACAGCAAGCATTTCACTTTTGACTTTTGCTATAACTGCCCCATTGAGAAACTTAAATTTCTTCAATTGGCAGAAAACAGTGACAATGAGGTGGACTAAGTTTAGCATCAAAACTGTTTGTGACTGTGAAGAAACAGGCATTGTGTATTTGTTGAAAATATGAGCAATAGACCCCTAAAATTATTGTTAATTGACCAAGATCCCATATTCCGGCTAGGACTACGGGTAGCATTGTCAGCACTACCTGACATCGAAGTGATATCGGAAGCAGAAACAGATACAACGGCCTTGCAGATACTAGCAGAACTTGCTCAACAAGATCCCCACCAAGTAAATTTGGTAGTTTTAGAATTAGGCAATGGTCGCTCCATTTCCAGCCAGCAGCAAGGCTTACAACTCTGCCAACAACTAAAAATCCAATACCCCAAATTACCAGTTTTGCTACTTAGTTCTGTTCAAGAACCAGGATTACTGTTAGCAGTTCGGGCTGCTGGCGTTAATGGCTACTGTTCTAAAGGCACTCCTATTTCTCAATTAGTTACTGCTATGGAAGAAGTAGCAGATGGTGGTTCTTATTGGTTTGCCGAACAGCGCAGCGTAGACCCTACTTCTCATCACCCCATAACCCCGTCACAGAGTCTTCCCTTGGCGAGAGTCCGGAAAAATTGGTATTTGTCAGGAATTGGCTACATTGAGGCAACTTTAGCTGAAGTTACGGCACAATTACAAATCCCTGGATTGCCATTAATAGATCGAGCCGTTTTCGCTGGACAACGACGAGAACTACTAGCAGCGCGTTGGTTACTAACTCGATTGTTAGTTTCACCACAGGAAAGACAACAAGAACAAACAATTTCTTCTCCTCAGAAACCGCCTGTAATTCCAACTTTAAGTAGTGCCATTGTGCCATTAGATTTAGAAAAGCAACTAACTTCGCCGCCTCTACTTAGCCCGCGATCGCTTCAATCTGAGTTATTCTCATTATGTGTGACCAAATTACAATCTTCTTTACAAAATGTCACAGATGTAGCTTTAGAAATTGACATTTTTCGTGAAGATAAAAAACGGGAATTACTGTATTTAACACTGCAAAAACTGTCTCAAAAACTTGATGAATTGCGTGTGCCGCAAATGACAATTGCTCAACTAGAAGATATCAAAAGCAGCATATTATATGATTTATGGCAAGCAGTAATTACAGACTTCTTTGGTAAATTTTATCGTGTGCAAGTAGGTCAGCAGAATATAGAAGTCGTTAATTTATTATTGCAAAATTATCGGGTTGTCCAAACAGAGATTTTTCAGAAAATTCCCTTAGTTGGCGAATTATTTTCTTATTTGGTATTCCAAACAGATTTGCATATTGATAATACTTGCTATTCAGCCGGTAGCTCTGAAGCTAAGTCTCAGGCATTAATAATTTTAGAAAATCTCTTAATTCAGGTAGCCAATGGTGTAGTGCAACCACTGCTCAACTCTTTAGCAGATGTCGAAGAAATTAAACAAAATTATTATGACCGCAGATTAATTTCCACAAGAGAAATAGAACGCTTTCGCAACGATTTATCATGGAAATACCGTTTAAATAAATATATCAATGAGCCGCAAGCCATGTTTGAAAGTAGCTATGAGCTATTTGTATTAGCACCACGCGGGATTGCCAAAACTTCACTTTATGCTCCCCGTGGTCAGGAATTAGCCAAACTTTCTGGTATTCCCCTATTAGTCACATTAACATTAGAATTTCGAGATGCGATCGCGCCGCGTTTAAAATCTTTATTAGCTGTTGTCGGTAGCGGTATTGTTTTCCTGCTCACAAAAATAGTTGGTCGGGGTTTAGGTTTAATCGGTCGTGGTATCCTGCAAGGAATTGGCAGCGTATCCTTAACAGAAAAGAATTTTAAGCGCCCTAAGTAAAGAAGATTAAACAATTCAAACGGCACGCTACGCGGTAAATGCAGCTGACAACAAGCTGATTTTGTAGGCTTTTCATCGACTTAAAACAGTTGTGCTATTTACGCCGTGCTGTACGAAGAAGTGTACCTTTAATTATTTATTTTTTTAGTTTGTACAATATATGGCTTATGTTATTGAATTTACCGAAAAAACGAGTAAATTCATATAAGTACAAATTTAAAACTGTATGAAGAACCACAACCTTTTTTCTTTATTTACTAAAATTTGGTTTTCTCGGCCTTTGATTCGTGTCAGTACTCTAGTCGCTTTCACGGTATGGACAGTCTGGTTAATCGGTGTTGGTCCTAATTCAGCCATATCCAATATGATTGAACACTGGAAAATCGCTGTAACTATGGTCTTTGGTTCTATGATTGCTGGCGGTACAAGTATGGGTGGGGGAGCAGTAGCTTTTCCAGTTCTGACTAAGGTGTTGCAAATTCCGGCACATGAGGCTAGAGTCTTTTCTCTTGCTATTCAAACTATTGGTATGGGGTCTGCATCCTTAACTATTGTGGCAATGGGTACTCCCTTGGAGTGGCAATTTATCCGTTGGGTAAGTCTGGGAGGTGTTCCAGGAATTATTCTTAGCTCAGTTTTTTTAGCTCCCATAATACCCCCGAATGTAATCAAGATTTCTTTTACAATCATGATTAGTAGTTTTGCGATAATTTTATTATTTTTAAATCGCAGTAAAAATCAGCCAAACTTAGTTATACAATCATGGGGAAAATGGGAACGAAAGGTATCTTTTTTTGTAGGATTAATAGGAGGAATAATTAGTGGTTTAGTAGGGAGCGGAATGGATATTTTTGCTTTTTCAGTAATGGTATTATTGTTTGGTGTTTGTGAAAAAGTAAGTACTCCCAACTCCGTAGTTTTAATGGCAATTAACACTGCTGTAGGGTTCTTTCTACACAAATTTATTTTAGGAAATTTTGTCGAGCCTGTTAGCAATTATTGGTTGGCAGCAGTACCAGTGGTTGTGGTTGGTGCGCCATTGGGTGCAATGTTATGCACTTTAGTAAATCGCACCACAGTTCTTTGGGTACTCATCAGTTTAATCTTTGTGGAGTTGGTTAGTTCACTTTTACTGGTTCCTCTGACTTTACCTGTAATTTATACCGCTATATTTGCATTTATTCTATTTTTATCGCTGTTTTTTTGGATGTACAGAGCCAGAAAATTATTATCTGTAAAAAATAGGTATTAAAGAATCGGAAACCTAACCTTCCTAACCCTATCCACCCCGCTACCGTGTACACACAAGTTGAAAAGCCTGATGCAGGTGGGGCGCATTATCGTCGATTATCGGTGCGTTGCGCTACGCGACAACACACCCTACAAAAAAGATTTGGCGTAATTTCTTACAAATTCCAATTGCGGCGAAAATGAAAGAAGCCTTCTAGAAAGTCTTGTAAAGCAGGATTACTATTTAACTTTTGCTGACCCCATTCTCTGGCTGTGTTGTCGATAATCTCTGAAAAGCTGGGATAGGCAGAAGATAAATTTGCTAACTGTTTCACTGGAATTTTTTGGGCCATCGCCAAAGCAATTAAATTAATTAACTCCCCGGCTTCAGCCCCTAATATAGAGGCTCCCAAAATTTCCCCATTGCGTAGCACAATTAATTTACATATACCTGTGGTTTCGTCCCGCAATTGGGCTGCTGTCACTGATTTATAATATTGCCGCAAAACTAAAACTTCATTTGGTCTAAATTGGCGTTTTGCCTGTGCCTCAGTCAAACCAACTTCCGCCAACGTGGGATGAGAATCTAACGCCCAAGGAATGCATCGATAATTAACTGAGAATCTGGGAAAAAATAGGGCATTTTTGACGGCAATTCTGGCTTCATATTTAGCAACATTGGTAAAATCATAACCACCAATTACATCACCACAAGCGTAAATACGATGATTTGTAGTCTGCAATTTATCATTCACCACCAAGCGACGTTGCCGCCATTTCACGCCTACATCTGCCAAATTGAGAAATTCAATATTTGGTTTCTGTCCAGTTGCTACTAAAATCTCATCAGTTTCAATTGCCTTATCTCCAGCCTGAACCCACTTTTGACCTTCAATTAGTTTTACTTGAGTGACTGGTTTTTGGGTGAGGACACGCACACCATCAACTTCTAACTGTGCTTGCAAAAGGTGGGCAATTTCTGAGTCCGTGTAGGGCAGAATAGATGCAGATTTGACAGCTAAAGTTACGTTACAACCCAACCGCGCCAGAGTTTGAGCTACTTCAATACTTTGGGGAACACCGCCAATAATGACCCAATTTTTAGGTAAAGTTGGTTGCTTGAGCGATCGCCAAATATTAGATAAAGTTAAGTAGCCTGCGGTTTGCAATCCTTCAATTTCTGGAATGTCTGGAACAGAACCACTAGCTAGTAGATAGGTACGCCCCCGCAACAGGCGTTCATTTACAGTAAAGGCTAAATGGGGTGATAGCTTGCGTGACGTAGGCATAGATTGAAATTGACCAGTACCAAGAATCACATCGACACCCAGGGCGGCTAAATTGGCGAGTGAATTCTGTTCTTGGATATTGGAAATAACGCCTTGAGTATACAGATGGGCTTCTTTCCATGTCACAGATACTTGACATTTTTCGGCAGTATCAGCTTGTGTGAGGTGAATTCCCAAACCAGCTACATCATTAAGGTTGTGGACGATTTTGCCGATTTCGCTCAAAGTCTGGTGTTGACTAAATCCATAATTTACTTGAGACTCCACCAAAGCCACAGTAGCCTTGAGTTGGGTTGCAACTAGGGCTGCATAACGTCCGGCTAAAGTGCCACCAATAATTACTAAATCATAATCAATTGTCATTAGTCCAAGTTTGTAGTGAGGACTTTAGTCCTCTCGAAAGGGCTGAAGTTTTTACTCGTCATCAGTCATCAGCACTGAAGATAAGGCTGTTAATAAACGTTCATTATCTGACTCGGAACGGACAGCAACCCGGAAAAAGCGATCGCCTAATTCTTGAAAACTCAAGCAATCACGAATTAAAATCTGGTGATGCTGGAGTAATTTTTTTTGTAACTGCAAAACTGACTGTTGTGATTCCACCAGTAAGAAGTTAGCAGCGCCTTCTAGAGGTCGCAAACCTGGAATTGAGGATAAACCTTGAAAGAGTTGGTTTCGTGTCGGTGCTAGCCATTTCCAGGTCAGCTCTTGAAACTCTTGGTCTTGGATGGCTGCCACTGCTGCTGCCGCCGCCAGGGTGTTTACAGGCCAGGGGTCACGCCATGATTGCCATTGGGAAAGACGGTCAGGGTGTGCGATCGCATATCCTAATCTCAGTCCTGGCAAACTGTAAAATTTGGTGAGCGATCGCAATACTACTAAATTTGGATATTCCTGTACCACCCCAATTAGGCTTTGTTCCTCATCCGGCGGCACAAAATCCATAAATGCCTCATCCACTATCACCAAGGCGTATTGCTCTAAATAAGGCAAAATAGCCTCTCGTGAGAATAACCTGCCTGTGGGGTTGTGGGGATTATTCAGCAATAATCCCGAACTTGCCAATGGAGATAACGCAGAGGAAGAAGACGAAGAAGAATTTCTCCCCACTCCCCACTCCCCACTCCCCATTCCCCACTCCCCACTCCCCATTCCCCACTCCCCATCCAAAGAAAGAGGAAACTCCAGAATTTTAGCGTTGTATGCCGTGAGTGTGCGGTAATAATCGCTAAAGGCTGGAGTAATTAACGTTGTTGCGGTTAAATTTGCTAATTCCCTACCTGCTAAAGTGAGTAATTCTGCTGAACCATTACCCGGCAGAATCCACTCAGGAGGTAGTTGATGAAAGCGACCTAGAGCTAGTCGTAGGTCACTGTAAGCTGGGTCAGGATAGTGTCTAAGATTACCAACTTGAGAATAAATAGCTGCGATCGCACTATTTGGTGGCCCCAATGGACTGATGCTGGCAGAAAAATCCACAATAGCTTCAGGTGGACAACCAGCTACTGCTGCTGCCCAAACTAAATTTCCGCCGTGAATTGGTTGCCGCATCAAAAAGAGGTCTCCTAAAATGTGATCTATTCTTTTGGTTCTTTGGGTTCTTTTGGGGGTGCAACCTTTTCTCTAAACAGCTTACCAGCAGAGAAAGCTGGAACCCTGGTGGCAGGAATTTCCATCTTTTCATTAGTTTTGGGGTTACGACCTTCACGAGCCTTGCGTTCGCGTGATTCAAAAGAGCCAAATCCGACTAGCGTAACTTTATCGCCAGAAGAGACAGCTTCGATAATCGTTTCCAAAGCGGCAGTTAAGACAGCATCGGCTTGTTTTTTGGTCACACTCGCCTTTTCAGAGACTGCATCTACTAATTCACCCTTGTTCATATCAAACTCCTTAATGTTTACTTGAGATTCTCTACTGTTACACCCCGTGGCATATTTAATTAATTCTCCAAACAGAGAATTACAAAAGTCGTCCTTTGGAAGTATTTACACAAAAAAAGGCTGTACATCCCATCGGCTCGACTTTTCAATGAATCATTCTAAGGTGTTGTAGCCTGAAGTGGATAGATGAAAGCATTAATTTATATAGATTTCAGGATTTTTTGTGATTTTTCAGTGATATTTTTCAATAAATTATACAGAAATTTGAAAAAATACTGAGAAAATGTCCTGACTGTCAATTTGAAATTTGAAATTTGAAAGTTCAAAATGAAGAAATAAAATCAGAATTGTCAGCAAAATCGGTGATCAGAAACTGCATCGACTCAGACAAAACCCGCCTAAGCGGGTTTGAATTCCTATGAGTCCACGCAGTCCGACTTTGTTTGTCGCTGCTCCATAGACAGGGCTATTGAAACCTTTATCGGTTAGGCGCACTCAACCCACGACGCTCAAGCATTTGCCGTACCTCTGGGCTGGGGCTGTAGTTGTAGCCATAAGCCGAGTTCTCAGAGTCATCCATAATTTGAGGTGTCAGTAGCACAATCACCTCCTGACGCTGATTTTGTCTGTTTGTTCTTCTAAACAGCGAACCAATCAGAGGAAGATCACCCAAAATAGGAAGCTTAGAAACGGTTGTGCGGTCTGACTCTTGAATGATGCCTGAGAGAATGAGCGTCTGACCATCTCGCAGGCGAACAGTACCAGAATTTAGGGAACGTTCAGACACCAAAAATATTGTCTGGCTATCACCTCCAACATTGAGTACAGCTGAAGACTGAGGTGCTTTGACAACAGGTGCTACCGATAGAGAGACAAAACCATTATCATCAATTCGGTCAACTTTGACAGCCAGAGTTAAACCAACATCTGTTTTCTCAGCTGTAACAGTTTGTGTAGAGGTACCATCACCACGAGTTATTTCACTTGTAATGTTTCCTACGACCTCTTGGGTAAGCTTTAAATTTGCCTCTTGGCCTTCTTGCACAATTAAGGTGGGGTCAGTCAAAATCTTGGCATTGCCATTTTGGATTTGAGCTTGCAAACTCGCCAAAAGACGTTGAGGGAACTGAAAAAGTGATGGCAGAGCAGTTGTAATTGTTCCTGGGCTTCCCAGCGTAGTTGCAGTCGTTGTAGTAGCAGGACTACCTGGACTGGTCATATTACCATCAGCATCAAAAGTCGGGGGAACAGCAGGAACATCAGTGATAGTTGTAACAGTCGGTGTTCCTTGTGTGATACTCCTAATACCTGTCCGAAATGGATCTTCTGAAACTCCAGTCACAGGACGAGGAAAGCTAGCCGCACCTCCAGGTCTATTTTCTACTACTCGCCCATTATCAATAACTACTTGACCGACACCAGTTCCTGGGACAGCGATTGGGTTATTTGGGTCAACAAAACCCTCAAATCCTGAAAAAGGATTTGGGATAACTGTTGGGGTGGTTAAACTGTTAAGTGCTTGTGACTGAGTAGGAGGATTCACGCCACCAAAGTTCAGAGCTGCTGCACCACCATCACTAACAAAGAAGTTATTACCAACACCAAAGGAAAAACTAGCATTCTGGTCTTGGGTGTTCAAAAGGTTAACATCGATAATTCTCACGTTAACTGCCACTTGACGACGGCGGATATCAAGCTGAGTCAGTTGCGCCATTGCCATCTCAACTATCCTGGGTGTGCCAACCAAAGTTAGAGAATTAGTGCGCTCATCTCCTAATGCTTGTAAACCTCTTAGTAACGGCTTTGAATCTTGAAATTCAGCCCGTTGAACTTCTAGTCTGGTTTCTGTGGTTGTCTGGGTTTGGGTGATGGGAGCAACACCAGTACCCACAGGTATAGCGTTAACACTGCTAACTTGTCGTTCCCGGCTGACGGCTGTTTCCGCCCCTAAACCAACCAAGTAATTAAGAGCAACTCCCACAGTGACCTGATTGAGCCGCAAACTACGCATAACTACATCGCGGGTAGAATTTGGTAGACTAGCACCCACAAAAATTGTGCGATTACTGCGATTAGCTTCTAAACCACTTAAACGCAAAACGTAGTTAAACACATCTTGCACTGGTTCATTTTCTATATCAAGAGAAATTGTTTGAGAAGTGGCTTGACCTTCAGCAGCTTGCTCACCTTCCACATAAGCCAAATTCATCCCCGCCGCACGAGCCAGCAATGACAAAACCTCGCGGACTGGTGCATCCCTCAATACCAACCGGGGGACACGTTCCTGAGTGCCTAAGTCAATAGTGCTGGCAGACGCATCTGTATTAGAAATAGAAATATCTCCCACTGGTGGGGCGACGGCTCTGGGTAAGAAAGGAGGCGCTTGACTCCGAGGTTGACTAGGGTTAGCCGGTGGCGCAGGTCTGCCGTCAATTGAGACTTGTGGGTTAGGAACTAGAATGTCTGGGCTAGTTTGGGCTGGAGTCGAAGCAGACGGTGTTGCTGTTGATGCTGTGCTTGAGGATGGCGTATAGCTGAGAGTAATTTCATTTGGTTGTCGCACTAAAGGTTGACTGGTGGGGACATTATTACTGCCAGTCACTACCACTCGAATGCTATTGGAATCAAGTTGTATAACTTCAACTGAGGCAATTCCCGCAGCCGGGTTATCTTGGCGAAAATTATTGCCTTGCGGTAAACGCAATTGAGTGTTAATAATATCTGAGACTAAAGCGTTATTTCTTCTCGTTGTGAAAACTTGGGGACGTGACCCTGAAGAAGTTTGTAAAACAACGTTAACTCCACCATTGACTGGATTGAGCTTGACCCCAGTTACTTGAGCAATCTGGGCGGATGCTGGTTGAGCTGCTACACATATAAAAGCGGCAGCGCCTAAAATCACACCATTACCGTGAAATTGTTTCACCGTTCATTCCTCACTATAGAAAACACCTGTTCACCAACAAATTTTGAGTAGTAGTATTCGGATTTCTACTCAGCACCTACTTACTGATTTGCGGCTTCAGCCTCCTTAACCGCCGCCGCAACTTCCTCTGGATTTAGTGGCATTAATGCCTGGATTTCAAAAGACGTAGTAATGGGTGCTGGCCCTACCCTGGGAACTTCTTCGCCGGATGAATTTCTGGCCTGTTCAGGAGACAATCTCGCTTGATAATTTTTAACTATTAATAACGGTTGCAAACGTTCAATATTACGAACAATTGATTGCGTCTGTTCAAAAGTCCCCTCAATTTCCACATTAATACTACTGCGTTTCAATTTGCCATCGACTGTAGCGCCGAGAGACCCATCATTAATTGGTTCTGCTGGCTGCGAGGCTGGTACAAACTTTTGGAGTTTGGCTCTGACTGCATTAGCCGAGACTTCCGCATTGGTAGACTCAACTAAACGATTTAAATCGAGTAATAGAGTATCTAAGGTTTTTTCATCCGCAAATAAACTTAAAACCTGGATGGTTTCCCGCTTTGCTTGGGCTAATTCGGCTTTTACTTGGCCAATTTGTTGAACGCTGGCTTTTTTTTGCTCAACTTGACTTTGCAAATCATTAGCTTGTGTTTGTTTGTTTTGAAAAGTTTCCCATGTTGGCATCACCATATTTAGCAGCATATAGGCTGCTCCGGCAAATCCCAAAGAACCCACCACAATGCCAATAATTTTGGGTGTGAGGGTAATACCAAAAACAACGGGGTAGTTTGATGATTCTGAACCGAATTCTCCACCTTGATCATCAAAATTAAAATCTTGACTCATTGTCATTTGGAAATGACTCCTAATTCTTGCATACTGCGAATTCTAGCGACTAATCCCACTGTGCCTTTTTTCTCTAACTCCCGGATTAACGTAGAAGCTGGAACATCACTCACATTTGATTGAATTGTGTATCTGACTACTTGGGGTAGTTTAACTTCCACACCACCAGCTCGATTACTACCCGGTGGTATCGGTGCATCGACTAGGTTGGCTGTGGTAATTCTGCTTGACGACGATTGCAAGAATTCAGACTGTTGCAGAGTCAACAGAAAATCATTGACATCGTTGAAAGAACGGGCTATCCCAGTTATTTCCAATCCTCCAGCCCGACTGCTGGCTGACTGTCCTCTTGCTGCGGTAGTGGGTTCAATTTGCTTAACCGTTTCAATTTGCACTGTTGCTGGTATGCGATCGCGCAAATCTTGTAACATAGCAGACCAAGGGCGAATCTGATCAAATACAGTCACTAAACCCTGTGTTTGGGCTTTAACTGTTTTTGTCTCCTCCCGGATTTTGTTAATATTGCCAATCTCAACTTCTAACCTCTTGTTTTCCTGGTCTAATTGTGCTATCTGCTGCTCTAATTGACCGTTTCTCGCTTGCAAAAACCACAAACCAGCCCCGACAAAAGCTGGCAAACACACACCAATAGCCAATCCCACATACACTAGTGTTAAATCGCCGGTTGGCAGTTTAAAACTTCGGCCTTTTTGAGGCGTGTCTTGGTAACCCGCACGATCTTTAAGAAAATTAACATCTAAACTATACATTCTGTCACACCTCCCGCATTCCAAGACCAAGTATGATCCCTAAGCCAGAACGTTGTGCTAAGGGATATTGTTCTTCATCAACTTGCAAAGATAAAGACCCAATCGGATCTATTTGAGTAGTTGGCAAGCTCAATCTTTGAGTAAAAAACTCATCTAGCTGTTGCAGTCCGCCTCCTGGCCCTGCTAAGAAAATTTGAGCAATTTCCAGGTTTTCACTTTGATTTAGGTAAAAATCGATAGAACGGCGCAGTTCATCTGTGATATCTCCCAAAACTCTCAATAAAGCCGCCATCCCAGGATTAACCTCAGTCATTCCAGTTTGTCCGCCATCTAGAGGAGTTGGGGGAATCACCATGCCCTGTAACAATTCCATATCCCGTGATGTCGGTAAACTCATCGCCCGACACAAAGCCATTTGCATTTGATAAGTACCTATCGGCACACTGCGCGAAAATTGCGGCACTCCGTTAATCACAATAGCTATCTCCGTACTGTCGAACTCTATGTCAACTAATACCGCCGCTTCTTGCATCCCGAATTGCCGCAGTTGATTACGAATAGTCCGAATCAGGGCAAAACTGTTAATTTCTAAAATATCGATTTGCAATCCTGCCTGTTCAAAAGTCCTAAGATAGGTATCTGTTACCTCCTTGCGGGTGGCAACTAACAAAACCTGTACTTTTTCAATACCATCCTCATCTACAATGTACCCAAGTTTTTGATAATCTATATCAGCTTCTTCACGGGGATAGGGTAAATACAACCCAGCTTCATGGTTTAACACCATATCCCGTAGCTCTTTGTCATCCAACTCAGCCGGTATGGGTATCAGACGGACTATGGAATCTCTTCCTGGTACACCAGTAGCCACACGAGAAGCCTTAATATTACTCTGGGCTAGTGCTTGCTGAATTAATTCCGCCATTGTTGAGATGTCAGTAATTTGACCATCGACAATTACCCCTTCGGGAACTGCTACCGATGTCAGGGATTCTAATTTCAAGCCTTGGCGCTGCTTGCGTAGCTGAACTACATTCACCCGTTCTGGTGCTAGTTCAATCCCCACCCCTTGATTAGATTTGCCGAACAGATTATTGAAGCTTTTCACCACAGTTATGCCGGTAGACTGCTAAATGGAAACTTTACATTATACTAAAGAATTTTCTGAAGACTAGGTAACTGATTTAGCCTATAATCTCGACAATTCTGCATAACTTTGTCACCCTGATCAAGCGTAAAAATACTGCTAAGATGATGCAATTAAGAAAAATCAAACAACTGGCTGCTTGGGCATTAATTGGCTTATTTACCAGTTGGATGGTAAGTTGTAGTGCTGCAAATGTTGGTACAAATACACAACAGACTGCTTCAGGAGAGGCCACTGTTGAGTTTTGGACAATGCAACTCCAACCCAAATTTACTGAATACTTCCAAAACCTGATTACAAATTTTGAAGCCCAAAATTCTAGTATAAAGGTTAACTGGGTGGATATACCCTGGTCGGCGATGGAGAACAAGATTTTAACAGCTGTTTCAGCAAATACGCCACCTGATGTCGTTAATCTCAATCCAGTTTTTGCTTCCCAATTGGCGGGAAGAAATGCCTGGCTAGACTTGGATACAAAAATCTCAAATGAAGAACGTTCCTCCTATTTACCGAATATCTGGAAAGCCAGCACGCTCAATGGTAAGACTTTTGGTGTTCCTTGGTACCTCACCACACGGTTAACTATTTATAACACTGATTTATTAAAACAGGCAGGTATCACCCAAGTACCAGCCACCTTCGGAGAATTGGCAGAGGTAGCGCAGCAAATTAAAGATAAGACAGGCAAATATGCTTTTTTCGTGACTTTTGCACCGCAAGATTCCGGAGAAGTGTTGGAATCATTTGTGCAAATGGGAGTAACCCTAGTAAATACCGAGGGTAAAGCGGCTTTTAATTCTCCAGAAGGTAAAACAGCATTTCAATACTGGGTAGATTTATATCAAAAAGGGCTACTTCCCAGAGAAACTTTAACCCAAGGACATCGCCATGCAATTGATTTATACCAATCTGGACAAACGGCATTTTTAGCTTCTGGGCCAGAGTTTCTCAGCACAATTGCCAACAATGCGCCCCAAATTGCCGCAGCTTCAGCTATAGCACCCCAGATGACCGGTGATACTGGCAAAAAAAATGTGGCTGTGATGAATGTAGTTGTTCCCCGCGCCAGCAAAAACCCGGATGCGGCTGTAAAGTTTGCTTTATTTCTCACTAATGACGAAAATCAGCTGGCTTTTGCCAAAGCGGCTAATGTCTTACCCTCTACAATCAAAGCCCTGGGGGATAGTTATTTTAAAAATGTCCCTGATACAGCTTCCACAGTTGAAAGAGCGCGGATTATCAGTGCTGAACAACTACAACAAGCAGAGATTTTAACTCCAACTTTGAGAGATTATAAACGTTTACAAAAGGCAATTTATGAGAATTTACAAGCAGCAATGTTAGGTCAAAAGACTGTAGATAAAGCCTTGGAAGATGCGGCGCAAGAATGGGATAGTCGGCTGTAAGTCTTGACAAAATATAAAACCTCACTTCCAGTCCCTTTTCTTGATCAGGCGCTACGGTGTACATACAGCATATTTAATTTTGGAGAGGTACACTAAGGCGGGCAAGATGCCCACCCCACAAGAGTTTTAGTATTAATCTCTGTACCTCATCTACCTGCAAACTGCTGTATAGCAATTCCCATTTCAATAGGTACTACAAAATTATTGGGCTTTTAATATGAAGTCCGGTTGAATACTTACGAAACGCGAAAACCGTGCCAAACTTTTGCTTTACTCCCCTCCTCGCTTGCGGGGTGGGGTGACATGATTGTGGTAATCGTAACTAATTAAACGGACATGGGATAAATCATGATTTCATGAAATTGAACAAATATTTAGACAGCAGAAATAGCACAAACTTGTAAACCAACAGGCGTGGGAATAATCACAGATTCTACACCAAAAACTTGGGCGATAGAGTTGGGTGTGAGAACTGCTGAAGGTGTGCCAACTTCCCACAAACGACCTTGTTTTAATAAGGCAATGCGGGAACTATAACGGGCGGCTAGGTTTAATTCATGTAAAACTGTGACAATCGTTAAATTCTGCTGCTGATTGAGATTTTTGAGCAGTTCCAAGAGTTGTAATTGATAGTTAATATCTAAATAAGTGGTAGGTTCATCTAATAGTAATACCTTTGGTTCTTGCGCTAGTGCTAAAGCTAAAAAAGCGCGTTGTCTTTCACCACCGGAAAGTTGTTCAACTAGGCGATCGCTCAATTTTTCTAGTTGCGTTTCTTGAATTGCTGCTTCAACTTTTTGCCTGTCTTCAATATTTAATTCCCATTGCCACCAAGGTTGATGCGGGGTGCGTCCTAAACTGACTAACTGGCGCACTGTTAAGCCCACAGGAACCATTTGCTGTTGCGGTAACAAAGCTAATTTCTGTGCCACTATATTAGGCGGTTGCGAATGAATGGCTTTACCATCCAGCAGGACTGTTCCTTGCTGTGGGGAAAGAATGCGACTGAGTAATTTCAGGACTGTAGATTTACCAGAACCATTAGCACCAACTAAACTTAACCATTCTCCTGTTTGTAGGGATAGATTAATATCCTGAACAATGGGTAATGCAGTGTAACCACCAGTGAGATTTTGCAGTTCTAGGGGCATTTTAAATCAGTGAACAGTGGTCAGTAAACAGTTATCAAGGTTGAAGAAAACCAGTACTGGGACTTCAAGACAATTATCTTTGACCACTGATAACTGTTAAAACGGAGAGGGAGGGATTCGAACCCTCGTATACGTTCCCGCATAACAGACTTTCCAGGTCTGCGCCTTCAACCACTCGGCCACCTCTCCAGGGGCAACGATTTATAAGCATACTATGAAATTCTAGAAAATGCAAATATAGAATTAAGTAGATTAAATTAAAGCTGAAAGTTCACATTCTCAATCCAAATCAAGATGTCACGTATATACACAATTAAAGTCCGCGATCGCGCCACAGGCGAAGAATACAGTCTCCAAGTTCCAGAAGACCGCTACATCCTCCACACCATCGAACAACAAGGGGAAGAACTGCCATTTTCTTGCCGGAATGGCGCTTGTACGACTTGTGCTGTGCGGGTGGTGTCTGGAGAAATTTACCAACCAGAGGCTATTGGCTTATCGCCGGCGTTGCGTCGCAAAGGTTACGCTTTGTTATGCGTGAGTTACGCCCGTTCTGATTTGGAGGTGGAAA
>REBL01000039.1 GCA_007692755.1 Nodularia sp. (in: cyanobacteria)
GAAACTCTGACTTTGGAACAATTGGAAAATCTGGGTGAGGCTTTATTGGACTTTACCACTTTGTTAGATTTGGAGGCATGGTTAACCAATAAGTAGAAACCCAACCCCAGGAAAAATAAGGTTTCTTGGGGTTTGTTTGGTTATTTATTATACAATTATTGATAAGAATTCAAAAAAATTCAGCAACGCTGATAATTTTGGCTAAATTACGTCTTGTAGAACTCCGCGAGTGTTTTTCCAAGCCCAAATACCAACAGTTGCTACTACTATACTCATTCCTACCAAAACAGTTCGTAAGCCGAGAACATCTGTTAAAGGACCAGTAATTGCTAAGGGTGCAGATAAGGCAATATTGACGATATGATTTTGAAAGCCAAATACTTTCCCGTGCATGGTGGGTGGTGTGTGCTGTTGAATTAAAGTTTGCATGGGTACGCCAATTAAAGCTGCACCTATGCCTAAAAAGGCACTTAGTCCTAAAGCTAAAATGAGATTATGGGTAAAAGTGAACACTCCTAAAACTAGGGACATGATTAAAAATCCCATCAGGGGTAAGGGCTTATGATGCAATTTCTCACCCCAGTGTCCCAAAATTGCTGCCCCAAATACCATCCCTACACCGGCTGCGGCTAAGAAAAAGCCAAATTGTTTTTCTTTCAAACCAAAGTCTGCGGCTAATCTAATCGTCAACACCATTAATGCGGCAAATACACAGTATAAAGTGGTGAGTTGCAGCATGGCATTTAATATCAAACGATTTTTAGTTAGATAGCGCAAGCCTGCTTTAAAGTCAGCCCAAGGATGAATTTCCGTACGAAGACCATCGCCAGATAATTTGTTTTCAGATCCGAAGTTAATCGGCTGTACGGCTAATCCAGATAATAGGTATAGTACACCAACCACAACTTCTTGACCATAACCTGCTCCTAACCAAGATTTTGCTAAACTTAATATTGGCTCTCCAATGGCAAAACCCACAATTAACGCGCCCATCATGGTACTGCTGTACACCGCATTAGCTGCCATAAAATTCTCTCGTCGCACTAAAACAGGAATAGCAGCCTGTTGAGCCGGAGTAAAAAACTGGGCTAAGGTGGAAATACCAAAAGTCAGCACCAATAACATGAAAAAATCCCTTGGTAAAAATGCCAGCAAGAGCATTAATACAGTTTGAATGTAGTTGGAAACAGTTAAAACCAACTTTTTAGAGAAGCGGTCAACAAAGATACCACCCGCAGAACCGAACAAAATTGCCGGTAATGTGAAAGCCAGCATCAAAATTGAGTACATGGAGTTTTGGGCTAACCCCGCAGGCGGTTGATAATTCTCCAGTAGAGCAACCATTAACACAAAGAAGATTTTATCTCCCAACTGGGACAACAACTGCCCAATCCACAGGAGCATAAAGCCACGATTTTTTAGCAGGGCGCTAAATCCATTGTTGACAGCAGCTGGTTCAGTGGGAAACATTTAGATACTGGGGAGTGGGGAGTGGGGAGTGGGGAGTGGGGAATAAGGAAATTAATATTTTCTCTGATCCTCCTCATCTTCTGATGTTCATAATTTGGCAATGTTTAATTTGCAATTGTTTAATCTTCACTCCTGCTTACTGATGCTGTTTTCCGGATTAATCGTGTTTATAACGTTTTAGTAGTAAATGCAAGAACTCGTTTGCAGTCAAGGGAACTGGAGGTTGAGAAACTTCTACAGATCGATCTACCCACCAACCTTTGACTGTTTGAGGCGATCGCCATATTGATAAATGCTCAACTGCTGGTTCTGCGTAAAAATTATCATGTCCACCACCCAAGCAGGACGAACTCCAATGGGTGAAATAATCATGACTGATGCGATGTATGGGAAAGTTTCCCGCCAGTGGTACTCCCCAGCCATCTATAGCAATAAAGGCTTTGACATGACCTCCTAAAATTTGCCAGGAACAGGCTGCACCGATTGCACCTACTACGCCTGCACTAAAGCTAATGAAGATTACTGGCGATTTTAGATCATCTTGCAAGCGATCGCTTAAAAACTGCAAAATATGAAGTGGTGATAAAGCTAATAAAGTTTCACCGGGAAAAATCAATATTTCGCCCCACTTTACCGCGTTTAATCGCTCATATCCCGTATATAAACATTCTGATATAAATTTTCCAGTTAGCGCTGGCTCATGAATTCCAGGGCAAATAATTATACTCATTAGTTTTAAGTAATAACAGTTTTCCCGTTATCTGTAAAAATCTTTGTATTTAATCAGACATAATTAGCAGTAATTTAGAGTAAACAAAGTACCAACATAAATTTACTCAATGACTTAAGCTTGCCTTTAGGATATATGAAAATTTGACTCTCACACAAATAAGATGTAAAAAAACAGTCCTAAAAACTTAATTTTTCATACACAGTAGCAAGTAATAACCCTAGTATGCCTTTTGATATATTATTGTTAATCTAGTAACAACCCTATCCCCCTGGATGGGATAATAAACTACGAGTTAGCAGTCCAATAAAGTTATTCCCTAACTTAATTGACTCTCAACTCTGGTTTATATAGATTTATATTGAGGAAATCATTGTGGTTGCCACCCCAGAAAAACAGCAACACATCCACGAGCAGTTATCAGGTAAAGACAGAGTTGCCGTCTTACTGATGGGCTATGGTGAAGTTGAAAGCTATGAAGATTTTGCTAACTATAACGAACAGGCTTTAAATCTACTGACTGCAAAATTCGCACCAGTACCAACTTGGATTTATCCCCCCTTAGCAAAGCTATTGGCCTTATTTGACCGCCATGAATGGGGACACACACACCATGATTTTATTTCCCCACACAATGCCATCTTTGAACAGCAACGCGCTGGTATAGAAAAGAACTTACAAGCCAAGTGGGGCGATCGCATCCAAGTTTTCAAAGCCTTTAACTTCTGTGCGCCTCATCTACCGGATCAGGTTCTCGCAGAAATTAAAAACCAAGGTTTCGAGAAAATCCTGATTTATCCCTTATTGGTGGTTGATTCCATCTTTACCAGTGGAATTGCCGTTGAGCAAGTTAATAATGCTTTAGCTGAGATTCCTGATGGAGAAGAACATTGGGTAAAAGCACAGCGTTACATCCCCTCCTTCTATAACGAACCAGCCTACATTAACTTGATGGCTAATCTCGTTGAGGAGAAGATTAGCGCCGAAATAGGTGCAGCATACCTACCTTCTCAAATCGGCATTGTCTTGATGAATCATGGTTGTCCCCACAAAGCCAAAGGATTCACCTCTGGAATTACCGAAAGTCAGACACTATATGATTTAGTCCGGGATAAGTTAATTAACCGCTATCCTTTAATTTCGGTGGGTTGGCTGAACCACGACACACCTTTAATTGAATGGACATTACCCAATGCCGAACAAGCTGCTAATAACTTGATTCAATTGGGTGCAAAAGCAATCGTCTTTATGCCCATTGGCTTTGCTACAGAAAACCACGAAACCCTATTAGATGTACACCACATCATTCATGGTTTGGCGAAAAAGCATCCCGATGTGAATTATGTCCAGATGGCCTGTGTCAACGATAATCCAGAATTTCTGGAGATGGCTGCTGAATGGGCAAATGCTCACATTGGTGAGTTAATGAATCAGGAAGCTATGGCGGTTAATCCCCAGTTGGCGGGAAATCACCATCACCATCACCATCATTAGGTGACAGATTCCAGGGGGATAAATTACTTTATTATCCCCTTGGTTTAAATTTAGTTGCTAACCTGAAAGTAACTAGAAGATTTGGGTACAACTGTCTTCACAAGTGTTAGTTTCAGGACGGACTGATGACACAAACTGACTTATTTCCAGCCATTGCCGTCAATATCCCCAACACGCTCATCCTGAAAGTTTCCCACGAGCAATTTATTGATCTGGCACTCGCTAACCGAGACTTACAATTAGAACGAAGTGCTACGGGTGAATTAATTATTATGCCACCTACCGGAAGCGATACTGGCAATAAAAACCTAGATATGGAAGGGCAATTGTGGCTGTGGAATCGTCAGAGTAAACTGGGTCAAGCTTTTAACTCTTCAACAGGTTTTCATCTTCCTAATGGTGCTAATCGCTCTCCTGATGCAGCCTGGGTACGTCAAGAAAGATGGAATGCTCTCACTTTAGAACAGCAGGAAACTTTTGCGCCTATTTGTCCTGATTTTGTGCTGGAACTACGTTCTAAAACGAACTCTTTAGAAAAGTTGCAAGCCAAGATGAAGGAATATATAGAAAATGGCGCTTGTTTAGGTTGGTTAATTGACCGACAAAATCAACGAGTGGAAATTTATCGTCCAGGTAGAGATGTGGAAGTTTTAAATCATCCTGTCAGTTTATCAGGAGAAGATGTTTTACCTGGGTTTGTGTTGGATTTAACCGAGGTTTGGAGTTGAAAATATTGGTATTGCTGATTTGTTCAAAATCATTTTAAAGCATTTGATGAATGTCATTGACTGCATTGATTATTAGAAAGGATGTCTTTTCTATTTCGGCTTTGGTTGTAAATTTACCAATACCAATTCTTAACGCTCCCTCAATAGTATTTACTGAGAGATTCATCGATTGTAAAACGTGAGATGGTGCAACAACGCCTGACGAGCAAGCAGCACCTGTAGAAATAGCTAATTGGTGGCGAATTCTAGCAATAATGGCACTATTCGGAATATTTGGGATGGAAATATGTAAGTTACCTGATAAGCGGTTGTTTAAGTCTCCATTCACCACTAAGTCAGGGATATTTGATTGTAGTAGGTTTTGCAGTTGATTTCGTAAAGAAGCGATCGCACTTTCATCTTTTTCCATTTCCAACTGTCTTAATCTGCAAGCTTCCCCTAAACCAGCGATTCCGGGGACATTCAGTGTACCTGATCTGAGTCCTTGTTGATGTCCACCACCGTAAATCATCGGTTGCAAAGAATAACCGTTTCTCAATACCAATGCACCAACGCCTTTGGGTGCATAGAGTTTATGTCCAGAAATAGCCAGATAGGTGATCCCCCAGTCTTGAAAATTGAGGGGAATTTTCCCGACTGCTTGGGATGCGTCGCATAAAAAAGGGATA